>JBBDMV010000123.1:0-14505 GCA_040878115.1 Balneolales bacterium | reverse complement strand
GTCTTCTTTACTTCGCGTTCCTGAAGATAGGTTTAAGCTCAAAAATATTAATCGAGCTCAGTTTATTCGAAAAATGGCTAGTGAGATTTGACAACTTTGGGGAAAGTGAGCCTGCAAGTTACCCAACATTTATCCAGTCATAAAATAATAAAAAAACAGTATATAAAGCATAAATATAGCCTGTATGCACCATTCATCAGTTTCATACCCTATCAGTCGCGATAAAAGCTAACGATCAATAACCCCATCAATTAGGCTAATCAACGCCCGTTACTACCTGATTCCAGGGTAAAAAACCCACTTATTTATGGCCCTACCTAAGTCTATCCAGCTCCATGGTTGCTCCATGTTAGCTCCATATTTTTTATGGAGGAAACATGGAGTTACTATGGAGAAAATACAAAGAAATATAAAACGTGTCTTCAGTGAGGAGTATCTCGTGCAGTACGAAATTAATTTATTCGTCTGATAAGGGATAGATACTGATAATATGTTATTGTTTATAATTCGTTTAATAATAAATAATAGCTATGCTTTGAAAAACTTCATCTAATTGAACCTGCCAATGACGGCGGGTTCTCTTCCTGAAGGGCAGGTATACCCTTATTGGCCCACTTAAGAATGGGCGAGACGCCCGAATAATGCTCCTTGTTTGTAAAGGCAAAATGTAATAAATAAAAGTTGGCAATCTTTCCTTTTCCTAACACCCAAATTATCTTTATTATAAGGAAAACTTAACAAGGCTGATCGATGAGCTCCAACTATGTAATTAAAGAAGGCTTTGCCGGATTCAAACGGGCGAAACTGGCGGCATTTACGTCCGTTACGGCCCTGACTATTTCTGTCCTTTTGCTGGGGGTACTTGTACGCTTCGCGTTCAACGTATTGGAAATTGGCCAGACTATGCGTGCTAATATAGACGTCGAAGTTTTCCTGATGGATATGGAAGATTCCCGCATCGAAAACCTCAGGACGGAATTTGCCGGCTTTGATCCTGTCAGCGAAGTTCATTACATCAGCAAAGACAGCGCCGCCGTTATTTTCCAGGAAGAATTCGGTACCGAAGGAATGGAACTGGCCAATCTGGGCTTCCTGCCTGCCTCTCTGAAGTTGCAGATCTATGATGAAGTTGAAACCGCAGAAATTGTGGCTATGGTTGAAAGTATCGAGGGTTATAGAGGGGTAGACGAGGTTTCTTTTAACCGTCAGCTGCTTGAGATCCTGGAAGAGCGAATGGATCTGGTTGTAAGTGCCGGTGGTGGGATTGGATTGCTGGTCCTACTCACGGCTTTGGTCCTGGTTTTCAATACGATCAGGCTGACGATCTATGCTAAGAGGGGCTTGATCAAGGCTATGAAATTAGTTGGGGCAACAAACGGGTTCATTCGCCGGCCTTTTCTGTTAGAAGGAATGTTGCAAGGGTTATTGGCTGGTATATTTGCCATTGGTATGCAATGGCTGATCTTTTTATTCATCGTTCCACATTATATTCCGCAATTTGGCGTATTATCATGGCCGTTTGAACATTGGTACTACCTTACCGGAGGAATGCTGTTTTTGGCAATCTTAATGGGCTATTTCGGCAGCAGTTGGGCATCACGGAAATTTATCAGGAAAGGCTCGATAAGCGCGAATACCTAATTTTTATTTTTTAAGCATTGATCGGGATCACTGCATTTACCGTAAAACTGCAAAGAATGACGTGAGATCTTAAAATCGTGAACACGCTCCATCAGGGTTTTGATCTCGTGGATACGTGGATCACAAAACTCCATCACGTTACCGCAATCTTCACAAATAATATGATCGTGCTGTCTGAATGCATAAGCACGCTCGTATGAAGACTGGTTCTTACCAAAGTTATGACGTTGCACCAAATTGCATTCCACAAGGATTTCAAGGGTATTATAAACAGTAGCCCGGGAAATACGGGTACCCTTTTCTTTTATGCGAAAATACATGTCATCGGCATCGAAATGGCCGTCGGCTTTATAGATTTCTTCAAGTACGGTAAAGCGCTCCGGGGTCTGCCTGTGATTTTTCTCCTTCAGGTAGTTCCGGAAGATTTCTTTTACTTCGCTTATTAATTCATTTCCGGCAGGTATAGCCATATCGTTGAGTTATTTTTATGAATGTCTACCAATATACTAAAAAGGGTGGAACGTAAGAAGTCAAAACATTGATTGGAATAGATGGGGGTTTAACTTATTTTCACCCGTTCTGTTGCTTAAAACCTCTAAAAAAAATATTCTTATGCATGATGATTCAACGCTCGAAGTTATGATCGAAATACCTAAAGGCAGTCGAAATAAATACGAGTATGATAAAGAAAAAGGAGTTATAAAATATGACCGTATGCTTTTCTCCGCGGTCCACTATCCGTCTGATTACGGTTTTTTCCCAAATACCCTGGCCCTGGACGGTGATGCTCTGGATGCCTTGGTATTGGTCACTGAGCCTACTTTTCCCGGCTGCTTTATCGAAGCCAAGCCTATCGGCCTGTTTAAAATGGAAGATGAAAAAGGCCCCGATGAAAAGATCCTTTGCGTCCCCGTGAAAGATCCGTTGTGGAATCATATTGAAACACTCGAAGACGTGCCCCCGCACTTGCTCAAAGAAATCGAGCACTTCTTTTCGATTTATAAAGACCTTGAAGACAAAAAGACAGGCATTGAAGGATGGGCCGATGTAGCTGCAGCCAGGCAAATCATCAAGGAAGCCACCGAGAGGTTCGGGTAACCTCAATCAGATAGGTTGACTTGAGCGCAGGTTTGGTTGCTTTACGCCGTTTCCAGCATTCTATGCACGATCCCATCTAACTTCTCCAGCGTATAATCAACATCCTCGCGAGTGTTGTTCTTGCTTAGGCTGAAGCGGAGGCTGGATTTTGCCGTGGGGGTGACCATCCCGAGGGCCATCAGCACGTGTGAGGCCTCTACGGCGCCTGAAGTGCAGGCGGAGCCGTTGGAGCAGCAAATCCCCTCAACATCGAGATTGAGTAAAAGCATTTCACCATCAAGTGCTTTGTCATCATCCAGGGGGAAGGAGAAGTTGACGATATTGTAAATGCCTGAATCAGGATCACCGTTGAAGGCGATCAGGTCTGGGAATCGTTCTTCAAGGCCCATTACCATTCGTTGTTGAAGCTCTTTGATATGGTCCTGGCCCTTTTCCATTTCGTCAACAGCCAGTTCAAGGGCTTTACCGAGACCTACGATCCCGGGCACGTTCAGGGTGCCGCCGCGACGCCTTCTTTCCTGTGATCCGCCTTCCATCCAGGGCTTCCACTTTGAGCCGCCCCTGACGTAGAGTGCACCAACACCTTTTGGGCCGTATATTTTATGTCCGCTTATATTCATGAAATCAACGCCCAGATCATCCACATTTACTGGTATTTTACCGACGCTCTGCACGGTATCGGAGTGCAGATATACGTTTTTCTCATGACATATTTGCGAGATTTCAGAAATAGGATTAATGGCCCCAATTTCATTGTTTACGTGGATAAGCGAAACCAGAACGGTATCATCGGTGACGGCCTCTTCAACCTGTTTGGGCGTGACGGAGCCGGTGGGCCTGCAGTCCAGGTAAGTTGCCTTTATTCCGTCTTTGCGCCCGTACTGGATCGGGTGCAACACGGCGTGATGTTCAACCCGGGAGGTGATAATATGCTTTTTCTCACTAGCTGCCGTGACTCCTTTTATAATGCTGTTGTTACTTTCTGTACCGCCGCTGGTGAAGATAATTTCGGAGGGCTCAGCACCTATGTAATGCGCAATCTTCTCACGGGATTCTTCTACGGCAACCGCAGCCTGCCGGCCAAGGTTATGAATGGATGATGCGTTCCCGAAGTTTTCCCTCAGGTAGGGAAGCATAGCGTCCAGGACACGTTGGTCCAGTTGAGTAGTTGCAGCATTATCAAGGTAGATCGATTTCATAAAGGATTCAGTTGTATTATTTATTTATGAGCGCAGTTACTGTGTACAGGATTATAATCAAGGGAACAAGTACGCCTTTTATAATCAGGTTGTTAATTTAAAACTTTATGTCTTGCCAAAAAAACAGGAGACATGTTAACATCAACAGAACATGTAACAAGGACTGTAATTTAAACGGCTATACTGAGGGAGCTTTTGTTATCAAAGTTCATGAGCAACTCTACAATAGGTTTTACTCCATTTTGCTGCATAATCTCAACGCGCAGATGCTTCCCGTTTTTAACGCCCTTGAGGTAGTTTCCGTAATGCTTTTTCATCATGATGATACCGTAACGTTCCCCGTGATGGGAAGCGGAAGCGATAAGCTGTTCGGCGCACATCTCTAGTTTTTCTTTAACTGATGCATCCGGCAGTATTTCACCAGTTTCCAGGTAATGGCGCATTTGCCGGAAAACCCATGGGTTGCCTATGGCAGCTCGACCGACCATGATGCCGTCGACCCCTGTTTCCTCAAATAAGGTTTTGGCATGTTGTGGGGTGCCGATATCTCCATTGGCGATTATGGGGATTTCTAGCCCGGGTGTGTCTTTAAGATATTTAAAATACCCCCAGCGAGCCGATCCCTTATAGCCTTGTGAACGGGTCCTGGCATGTACGGTGAGGGCTTTTACGCCCACGTGTTGCAGCATCAGGGCAACTTCCCGGATACGGATGCTGTTGTCATCCCAGCCCAGTCGGGTTTTTACAGTTACCGGCAGGTCGACGGCATCGACCACGGTGCCGGCCATGCGTTCCATCATGGGGAGGTCCCTCAGGCAAGCCGAACCCGCATTTTTTTTGACAATTTTATAGACTGGGCAGCCAAAGTTAATATCGACGAGGTCCGGGTTGTTGGTCTGGGCTATTTTTGCCGCTGTATGCATGGCCTCTTCACGTCCGCCGAAAATTTGGATACCAAAGGGGCGTTCTGCCTCTTCAAATTGCATTTTGTGTTTCGAAGAATCCGTATCGCGAATAAGAGATTCGGAACTAATGAACTCAGTATACACCAGGTCTGCACCCTGTTTTTTGCACATCTGACGAAAGGGGGAGTCGGTGACATCCTCCATGGGTGCAAGCAGTAGTGGCTGATTATTAAATTTTAGTGAATCAATTTTCATAAAACTATTCCGGTGAATGTTACGTCATATCCGGTTGAATGAGATAAAATAATTTTGGACCAAAGTTAACTAAGTTTATTGGAATTTGCTCAAATCGTAATCAATCTGTCAGAAAAGCGTTATTTATGTATGATAAAAAGACCTTTTTTCGTTTGCAGTATTTCTCTTTGCTTTTAACACTTATTCCGTCAAGTTCGTATATTTAAGGCTAATTAATTAGAACCAAAAACGTAGGAGAAAGATTATGTCGGTAGCTGAACAAACCATTCAAGATGTGCTTGGTGATGACGCTGAAAAACTGCTCAACCATACATGTAAGACCATATCAAAAGACCAAATTCACATTCCTTCGTCTGATTATGTAGACAGGATCTACAAAGAATCCGATCGCAATAATCGTGTATTAGGAAATCTTCAGTCTTTAATTAACCACGGAAGGTTGGGTGGTACCGGGTATCTTTCTATTCTGCCGGTTGATCAGGGAGTTGAACATTCCGGTGGTGCATCTTTTGCAAAAAACCCTGCCTATTTCGATCCAGAGAACATCGTTAAACTCGCTATTGAAGGCGGCTGTAATGCTGTTGCCTCAACATTTGGTGTACTGGGAGTTGTTTCCAGAAAGTACGCCCACAAAATACCATTTATCGTTAAACTCAACCATAACGAGTTGATGACTTACCCGAATACCTTTGAGCAAATCTCATTTGGTACAGTAGATCAGGCTTATGATATGGGTGCTACAGCTGTTGGTGCTACTATATACTTCGGCTCGGAAGACTCCGGACGCCAGATCGTTGAAGTAGCCGAGGCATTCGCCTATGCTCACGAATTGGGTATGGCTACTATTCTTTGGTGTTACACCCGTAATAATGCTTTTAAGGTAGACGGTAAAGATTATCACACATCTGCCGACCTTACCGGTCAGGCCAATCACCTCGGCGTGACTATTCAGGCTGATATCATCAAGCAAAAGCTTCCTACGCTGAATGGTGGGTTCAAAGCCTTGAACACTGGAGATTCATCTTACGGCAAGCTTGATGAGCGTATCTACACCGAACTGACCTCCGATCATCCAATCGATCTCACCCGTTACCAAATTGCCAACTGCTATATGGGCCGTGCCGGTTTGATCAACTCAGGCGGAGCTTCAGGTGAGAATGATTTCGTAGATGCCGTTAAAACAGCGGTTATCAACAAGCGCGCCGGCGGCATGGGGCTCATCAGCGGTCGTAAAGCATTCCAACGCCCAATGACCGAAGGTGTTGAATTGATGAACCTGATCCAGGATGTATATTTGGATGATAACATCACTATTGCCTGATTATTTTCTTAGTAGTTTCTTTAAAGAGGCCTTGCCGTAAAAGCGGTAAGGCCTTTTTAAGTATATTAAGGCTGATTATTTTATTGATTAACCTTATGTTTTATGTCAGAAAACAGAATTTGCTCGCTATTACAAATACAATATCCCATTATACAAGCAGGTATGGTCTGGTGTTCAGGGTGGAAGCTAGCCTCTGCTGTATCCAACAAGGGCGGACTGGGGCTGATAGGCGCGGGGTCTATGTACCCGGAAGTCTTGCGTGGGCACATCCGTAAATGCAAAGCAGCGACCGGAAGTTCCTTTGGCGTGAATGTGCCACTGTTATATCCTGAGGTTGAGAAAATAATGCAGATTGTTGTGGATGAAGCCGTAAAGATAGTTTTTACTTCAGCCGGTAATCCTGCAAGATTCACTCCCTGGTTGAAAGAACATGGCATCACCGTGGTACATGTGGTCCCAAATGTCTCTCTGGCCAGAAAGTGTGAGGAAAAGGGAGTAGACGCTATTGTTTGCGAAGGATTCGAAGCCGGTGGACATAATGGCAAAGATGAAATAACCTCCATGTGCCTTATTCCACAGGTTAAAGATGCTGTTAGAATTCCTATAATTTCAGCGGGTGGTATTGGTGACGGACGGGCCATAGCGGCTGCAATGGCATTGGGGGCAGACGGTGTACAGATTGGTAGTCGTTTTGCCGTAACTCAGGAAAGTTCAGCACATTTTGAATTCAAGAACGTTGTAACAAAAGTGGGAGATAATGCCACTATGCTGACGATGAAAAAAGTTGTACCTGTTAGAATGTTGAAGAATAAATTTTATGAACAGATAAGGGAGGCCGAAAATAATTGCGCAGATGCGAAACAACTACGTGTATTGTTAGGGCGGGGCAGAGCGAAAAAAGGTATTTTCGAAGGTGATCTTGATGAAGGAGAACTTGAAATCGGCCAAATATCAGGGCTAATAAAAGATATACCTACGGCAGCAGAAGTATTTGACAGGCTTGTTGATCAAACCTCTAAAGCGATCGCCAGTCTTGAAGCCCAAAAAAGTTTTTTTTCAACAAATTGACAGTATCCGGTTTAGTAAAACAAGCTATTTAAAATTTGAAATCTGCAGTTCGGCAAAATATTGGTGATCTCGGGCAATACTTTTCCAAAAAGTATTTACTCATTTCCATCTCATTAAGCGTGATCAGTTTATTGGTCCTGTTGTATTTTACCTATACGCCGGGCCTGTTTGATCAACTGCGCTTCAATCGGTTACCCGGCCTTCTTATAGCCGTTTCCGTAGCGGCCCTTCGGGTTTGGTTCTTTGCGGCAAAGTTACGTTATCTCTCCGAGCATCGGTTGAATTGGGCAGCCTCATTCAGAGTAGTTCTCACATGGGATTTTGCATCCTCGTTTACCCCGTCGACCATCGGAGGGGCCCCGCTGGCAACCTATGCGATGACACGTGAAAATATCACCCTTGGCCAATCCAGTGCTATCTTATTGTATGGGATCATGCTGGACCAGCTTCTGCTTATTTTACTTATCCCCACACTGTTGGTTGCAGGTATGTACTTTGCCGTTGTGCCGGAAACCGTGGGTTGGGTAGGACAGGGAGCCATGCTGTTGATGTATTTATCACTTCTCACTTATTCATCCTTGCTGATATACGGGGTATTCCGAAACCCTTCTATCTTTAAAAAAACAGTTAACTTTATTTTTAGGCTGCCGTTGCTGAACCGGTATAAAGATCAAGTTTCAAGGGAAGCCGAAACGCTGGAATCCACTTCTCATGAGCTTCGTAAAAAGCCGTTCCGCTTTGTTTTGACTGCTTTTTCATTATCCTCGTTAGCCTGGTTTGCTAGAGCATCTCTGCCAACCATTGTTCTTCTTAGCTTCCTTCCAGCCGACGCAGTACTTTCCCTTTTAAGAAGCATGGCCATGACGCTGGCCGGCATGTTTATGCCTACCCCCGGTGGTAGCGGTGGGCTGGAGGGTCTCTTTGTCATCTTTCAGGGGCCGCTTATTGAAAGAAAGGGATTTATCGGCATCTCTGTGTTTATGTGGCGCCTGATTAGCTTCTATATCACCGTGGGACTTGGTATGATGGTGATCAGCTGGTATCTTAAAAATCAGGTTGCCGAAAAGCGGCCCAGTCAGGCAGAAAAGGAAAGAGCAGAGGCTAAGCCCTAGGCAGGATAATTATCAATATATGTGAACATTGCCCCGGAGCTTTCATAACTTTATTTCTAATATTTTAAGCAGTCTGATTTTCCCCCTCAGCCAACTTTTGATAAAACTCATCATGCCTGGCCTTCATACTTCTCACACGGGGACCATCAATACGACGGGCTTCGGTCAGAAAGTTATCGGCTTCCTGCATAGCTTTGATGCACTGATCACGTCCCGGCCTAAATTTCGCGAATTTGACCATATCGGCTTGTTGCAGGAGGAGCAGGGTAGGGTATCGTAGTGCATTATCAACAAGCTCGTCACGCAGCTCATTGGCTAGCTCCGCTGTGGTAGATTCCAGGGCGGGGATATCGTATAATTCTTCAAAATAAGAACGAATGGCATTACCCAGGCGTAAATAATACCCTTTTATATCTTCCTCAGGATGTGAATATTCAGCTTTCACTAATTCCAATTCCTGTTCAAGGGTTGCCAGCGGGTCTTTAAAAAGGGGGGGGGCTTTAGGCTCGGCTATCGGTTTTTCTTCAACCTCTCTGTTCCGGTAGTACCGCCAGGCCAGGCCGGCTAAAAGGGCTAGCAGCAGAGCAGCTATAATAAAAGGCAGCACCGATAATGAAAACTCATACAATGGTTTAAATGGGCGAAAGGACCCGCTTTCATCATCCACCCGACTGGTAAATTCCATAGATAGTGGTGGGGCTGAGAGCCATAACGTATCCCTACCTGAAACCAGTCCAACCGGTACTTCCGGCATCGTTGCATCATCACTGCCAAAATACTGCAACGTATACACGGCGCTATCCGAATGAGCGCCTGAGAAGGTATCTTGTCCCGTCACGTCAAAATCATTCCCGAAATCAGAGTTGCCCGGATAGATAACTTCATCAACACCTGAAGATCTGGGAACCGTTAATTTATAACGAACCTCATCACCCACCGAGATAGAGTCACGGTCAACGCTACGGGTAACCTGCTGTGATAATGCAGGAAGAGGTAGAAGAATAAGCAGGATTAAAAAGTAACTGCGGTATTGGAAAAACATTTGAGTGATAAATTAAAAGTTATGACCTACAAGTATACAACCAACCAAAGTGTAGCGTACCAGCCTATCGAACTCTTCTTTGAAAAAACTGCATTACGGGCTTAATATATGGTTGATTCGTATGGACCGTAATCGTATCGACGTGTTGTTTGAGGAAAAAATTGTTGAGTTGATCGCGATGCTGCAGACGTCGGGCTTTGAATGCAGTGCGTACTTTTCTGCTGGAGGTATCAACGATGCTGATATTTCCTGCTTCAGCGTCACGAAAAGGGATTACACCAAGGTCAGGGAGCTCACTTTCCAGTGGGTCCTCAATGATGATGGTTACCAGGTCGTGTTTCTTGTTGGTCATCTTAACCTGTTTCTGATAATTGGCGGACTGGAAATCACTGGCCAGAACCAAAATGGATTTCCGGTTAAGGAGTTTATTAGCATACTGCAGCGCAATGCCAATATCAGTACCGGGGCCTGTAGGCTTAGTGGTAAACAGCTCGCGCATCATCCGCAGCACATGCAGGCGGCCTTTGCGCGGGGGGATCACCTTCTCGATCTTATCGGTAAACAGGATCATACCAACCTTATCGTTGTTTTTGATGGCGCTGAAAGCCAGCAAGGCCGATAACTCGATCGCCAGGCCCATCTTGCTTTGGCTGTGACTGCCAAAAAAGCCACTACGGGAAATATCCACGCACAGCATAAGCGTCTGCTCGCGCTCTTCTTCGAATATTTTTATATAAGGTTCATTATACCGGGCCGTCACGTTCCAGTCGATCTGACGAATGTCATCACCGTACTGATACGGCCTGACTTCCGAAAATACCATTCCCCGGCCCTTAAATGCCGTTTGGTACTCTCCGCTGAACACATTATTGACCAGGCCCTTTGTCCTGATCTCCAGCTTCCTGATCTTGCTAAAAAGTTCTTTGGATATCATAGCTATATTTTAATCACAAAGTAATACAAAATACAGCAAAAAGGGTACGATGTTATTGAATTTTTATCAAAAGTTCGCGCCACACTATACGCGGCGTCCCGCCGCTGTTAAAATTTAACGGAGGCTTATATGTACAGCAGTAGAAAACCCAAAAAAAAACGCTCAATTTCTAGTTGTATTTAATTTAATGTAACGGTATTCATATTTTATCTCGAACAAAAATGTTGTATGCTGATAATTGATGAAAATAGGCTACTTTAAAATCACAATGGATCCGTTGCTGCCGGTGGTAGTAATGGTCATGGCATGGATACTCAGCGAACGTTATTACCCGGAGCTGATTTTAAGTCATTATACGTATGTATATTGGGCCATGGGTATCACTTCCTCGCTATTTCTAACCATATCCATTTTTATTCATGAAATGGGCCATGCGATTACAGCAAGAAAACTAAAGTTACCGCTTGAAAGAATACATCTTTTTCTATTCGGTGGAATGGCTGAGCTTAAACACCGGCCACTAAAACCTGCTCATGAATTATATATAGCCTTAGCGGGCCCGGCAGCCTCCCTTAGTTTTGCAGGATTATGTTATATAGGCCTCATTTCCCTGCCCAATATGTCTGGTCCGGTTTACCTGGTATTACAGTATATCTTGTATATGAACCTGCTTCTCGGGGTATTCAATCTGCTGCCCATATTCCCTTTGGACGGCGGTCGTGCCGTAAGGGCCGCTGTCTGGAATGCTGTACATGATTTCCACCAGGCTTCAAAAATCACATATAACGTCAGCCTTGTATTAATCGCATTACTGCTCTTCCTGACCCTGATTACCGTTTACCTGTTTGATTTGGATGTTACTATCCTGGCAGGTCTGTTGGTGATCTATCTTGGATATACAGCTCTAAGTGGAAAGAAAGAGCTTGTTTATTATCCCGAACTGAGCGATCTGATCATGAGTGTAGGATATCCCCGTAACCCCCGTTCCATTGTCGACGAAGTTAAAAGCATTGACCTAAAGGTGTTAAACCAATGCATGATACCCGTCTTAAACGACGAGCAGCTAAACTACGTGATCGACGGTAATGATATCACAGTAAATGGTTCTGTAGACGATCAATTCGAAATGCACTATCGCCATGTTGAGGCTGGCCACTTTATCGACATCCTTAACCAAAACACCTACCATATCAACGTCAGGTTTAAAGCTGAATACATACCCGTCCTGCAAAATGGTTACTTTGTAGGCCTCTGTGATGCGAATGAATTGCGTTTCTGGCTGCTTCAGGAACAAAACTCAGTTCATTAATTCCTAACTTTTTATTCGTAATATAATTATAATGACTTCTTCATTTGCCGAGGTAAATATTGATCATGTGCTTCACAACGTTCAGGTCCTGAAAAGCTATTTAAATCCTAAGGTACTGCAGATGGCCGTTGTAAAGGCTAATGCATACGGGCATGGGGCTGTTCCTGTAAGCCGCGCCCTGGAGCCGGTAACGGATTGGTTTGCCGTGGTGAATGCAGAGGAGGCCATAGAGCTTCGTGATGCAGGCATAAAAAAGAACATCCTGGTATTCGGTCCGCCCAATCAAGAGACGGCCGGGGCATATCTAGCCTACAATCTCACCGCTGTGGTCAGTGACCTCGAACATTTTGAGATAATTGAAGATGGCACAGCCTATCACATAGAGTTTGACACAGGCATGGGCAGGCTGGGAATCAACCCGGCTCAGATCAATGAAGTTAAGGAGAAAATAAAAAGCAACCCGAAGCTGCGACTATCCGGAGTGATGACGCATTTCGCTTCAGCGGATATTCCAAAACATCCTCAAACAGGTAAACAGGTCAAGGCTTTCGAAGAAATTCGTAAAGCTTTTAATGAGATACCCGATATCGTGTTTCACGCATCCAATACAGCCGGAATCTTATGTTTCCCCGAAGCTCAGTATGATATGGTCCGTCACGGCCTGGGAATGTACGGTTATGATCCCTCTCTGGTTACCGAGAGCAGGTTAATACCAGCTATGCAATGGAAATCCAGTATCAGCCTTTGCAAGTATATCCTGAAAGGCACTCCCGTTAGCTACGGGGCAACCTGGAGCGCCCCGGAGGATGGTTATCTGGCCGTGATCCCCGTAGGCTATGCTGATGGCTTCAGGCGAAGCCTGGGGGGCAAAATCGACGTACTGATCGAAGGTGAGTATTACCCGACGGTCGGCAGGGTAACGATGGATTTTGTGATGGTCTTCCTCAGGGACCGTTACTTTAAGCCCGGAACCGCCGTTACCCTTCTTGGGGCCAAAAAAAACGACGCCGATATTTGGGCGGACCAAATTGATACCATAGCCTTTGAGATCCTATGCGGACTGCACAAAAGAGTGAAGCGAATCTATACCCGTTAGCACTATTCCAGATAAATAATCTTAAACTGATAGCCGATAGATTTTTTAATCCAGGATCTCGATCAACTCAATGTCATAAGTAATTGTAGAATTTGGTGGTATTTCTGAAAACCCCCGGCCACCGCCGCGTCCCTGTGATCCATAGCCTAATTCAGCCGGGATGACTATAGTCCTCACACCGCCTTCATGCATTCCTAACATACCCTGAAAGAGCCCCTCTTCCATATCTTGTACGCTTCTTTCCATAGGATTTTCATTTCCGTCAACCCAGGACGAATCAAAGATATTTCCATTCTCAAGACGGCCGGTATAGCGCACCAGGACCACATCCCTGTCGGAAACGGTAAACTGCCCTTCACCTTCTTCATAAACATGGATTACAAGGTCATTATCGTGCTCAATTCTTTCTTCAGGGGTTCTCTCATCTAAATATGGTTCAGGAACCGTACTCAGGTCGGCCATGTAATATTCATCCTCATCGCAGCCGTAGAAAAATAATGATGTAAGAAGTAACGCTGAGAAAATTAGTAAACAGTTGTTATGGGGTAGTTTCATTGAATTTATTTGATTTCGATTAACTTACAGGAAGTAAATACCATACGGTTTTTGGAAGTATATAAAACCCTATTATTACAGGGTAAAAATCAAGAATGATTAAAATAACCTTAATCAGCATGAATTGGAAGGCTAACGAATAACTTGGTTTTTCCTTATGCGGGTAGGTTAAACCATTCATCTTTGAATAAACCAGCAACCGCGATTTTATCAATCGGTAATATGTGAATGATTTCGGTGATGCGGGTGCATCATGTAGAGACGCAAGATCTTGCGTCTCTACGGGTATTATATATCAACATAAAATTTATCGTCTTTCCAGTTTTCCGGATTACTGTTGATGTATTTCGAAATGCGTTGAAATGACTGCTCATTTCGAATAATATGTTCGTAAAAACGAGGTTGCCAGGCAAAATCAGCATCAAATAAACGTGCCTGTTTGGTCACTCCGATTTTATAACCCCGTACAATGGAAGCTAGATTTTTTGATTGCGGACCAAATCGGTTTCCCGATTGTTTGTTTATTTTGCCAGTTTTATCTATTGCAGTCAAATCAAAAATATCCTCGCTTCCATCGTTTTGTTTATTAATTCCTATTATTCCATGTACATGATTGGGCATGACAACAAAATCACCCAATAATACGAATGGAAAATGTTCAGGTATTTTATACCAACAAGTTTCTGCGCTTTTACCGATATCTGACAATAGCATTAATGAATCGTTATTCCTCTCATGGCAAACATCACCGAAATAACATTTCTTTTTTGCCGTGCAAATGGTCACAAAATAGGCAGCATTCCATCCATAATTCCAATTAGGCAACCTTGTGGTGGCAATACGGTATTTATTTTTGAATTTAAAGCTCACAATATATCGTTTACTGGGTTTTGTTATTAGCAATATAATATATTTTTTACCTGTACGTGGTTAAACCAACGATGCCTGAATAAACCAGCAACCGCGATTT
>JBBDMV010000122.1:0-14716 GCA_040878115.1 Balneolales bacterium | reverse complement strand
AGCCTCTCTTTTTGCCTTATTTTTATCGTGTGAGCGGTAGTGCACATGTTATCCCTGGAACAGAAGAAAAGAAAACCAAAATGGGCAGTCTGGAAAATTCTTACAACACCCTGACTTCCGCGGCAAACTCCGGAGTCTTTGACGGAATGATACGGACCTCCTGGGATGATGCAGGGCTGCACAATCAACTTTGGATGTTACATTATGTAGCATCAGCAGAGTTTTCCTGGAGCGGGAGCGGGCCTTCATTAGATGAATTTACCTCCTCTTATTTCAAGAGCTACTATGGAGATGATGTTCAGGATGCGGAAGAACTCTTCAGATTATTTAATGAGGGTTCCTATTACTATTACAGTACTCTTGAACGTAAGGTGTGGCATTTTGGCACCATTGGCAAAACAACATTGCCTGATTTGCCACGGGGGGATGCCCTGGAATATGACCCTTACTGGAAAGCTCAGTACGGTTATATGATAGATCTCTCCAAAGATATGCATAAAAAGATGGAACGGGCCCTTGAGATTATCGACAATAACGTGGATAATAAGGTTGATAACAGCTACGATTTTGAACTGTTCAGGGCCACTGCGGAGCTGATCCAACATACTGCACTGCTTTACATGGACCTGGCTGATCTCGAAGATGCCATAGAAGAGGCGCACCAAAATCGCTTTCTAAGCTATGCAACTTCTTATGAAGAACTGGAAAAAGCGGTGGGTATAGCCGAAGGTATCCTGGACCGGCGGCAGGAGGTTTATGATAATCTGGTTAGTACCTGGGAAGAGACCACCATGCCAAAAGGGTACTCTACAGATGATAAACCATATTTTTTCCAGCAAGACCGGGCCCGACATTTTGCGCATCGTACTCCGGATATGAGTTATCTGATCTACGACGAAGAATTATTAGATATCGAAGGGTATTTGGATGATTTAAAGGAGTACACGGCATGGTATAAAGAAACCTACCTTCTATAACAATTACTTTATTTATTCTAAAAAGCCGCCTGGTTTATAAAAAAGATCAGGCGGCTTTTTTTATCCCTATTACCCGGACTTTCTGTAACACGATTTCCAGTTGAACGGCAATCTGGATGGTAAGTAAAGTGGCTAAAAAGTCATTTTTTTTAACTATTTTAGGTACTTAATTTTACAATACCGAAGCAATACGTTTGAATGTTCAACAAGTTTATATTTAGTTAATAATGAAGAATAAGATTGAAATGAAAGTCGAAATTTTAAATACCTCGAAAGAGCTTGGCAAAAAGTCTGCACGTGATGCTGCCCAATTAATAAAAAAAGCCATTAAAGAAAATGGTTCTGCAAATATAATTCTGGCAACAGGAGCAAGCCAATTCGAGACCCTAAATACTCTGGCCAATGATCGTGATATAGATTGGTCAAAGGTCATCATGTTCCATTTGGATGAATATATAGGTATGAGCGAAACACATCCTGCAAGTTTTAGGAAATACTTAAGAGAACGCTTTGTTGAAAAAGTCCCTGATTTGAAAGCTGTCAACTATATAGAAGGAGATAAAGCTGATCCACATGCAGAATGTAAACGCTTAAATCATATCATATCCAATCACCCGATAGATGTTGCACTCGTTGGGATCGGTGAGAACGGACATCTTGCTTTTAATGATCCACCGGCTGATTTTGAGACGGAAGAACCTTATCTGGTTGTAGAGCTTGATGAAGCATGCCGCAATCAACAGATGGGTGAAGGCTGGTTCAAGACGATGGAAGATGTACCCGGTAAGGCGATAAGCATGTCTATAAAACAGATCATGAAATCAAAAAACATTATTTGCTCTGTTCCTGACGAAAGAAAAGCTGTTGCTGTAAAAAATTGCCTTGAAGGTGAAATAACAAATCTGCATCCTGCCTCTATCCTTCAGAAGCACACTGCCTGCAGTTTTTATCTTGATACCGAATCTGCTTCTTTGCTTTCCGGCCATTAAGGACCACCTAAAACTGATCATGAGAATTATATGGACATTCCAGGATTTGTAGACCTGCAGGTAAATGGTTATAGGGGCGTTGATTTCTCAAGCCATGACCTGACAAGGGAAGGTTTTGTTTTTGCTTGCAAAGAGCTCATCAAACAAGGCACAGTAGCATTTTTACCTACTATAATTACATCGTCCCCCGAGACTTTTGAAAGGAACCTTAAGTTGATGGCCGGTGCAATAGATCATGCTGATATAAAAGGGCATGTTTTGGGTATCCATGTTGAGGGGCCTTTCATTTCCGCTGAGGATGGGGCCAGAGGTGCTCATAACATGGACTGGGTGCAGAAACCAGATATTAAGTTTTTGGATGAACTGTATAAATGGTCAGAGGGGAACCTTAAACTAATAACCATTGCCGCAGAAGTTGAAGGCTCCGGGGCTTTATGCAATCATGCCGTTAAGCTGGGCATTACGGTCTCTCTCGGTCATCAGATGGCTACAGAAACTGACTTGGAAAAACTTGCGGCATCAGGGGCTACTTCGCTAACGCATCTGGGCAATGGACTGCCCCGGCTGCTGCCACGCCATAAAAACCCTCTTTGGGCCGGCATTGCTAATGATGATTTAAAAGCAATGGTAATAGCTGATGGGCATCATTTACCGCCTTCTGTTCTGAAAACAATTATTCGTACTAAAGGGGTATCGAATACCATAGTGGTAAGTGATGCGTCTCCCATTGCCGGCCTTGCTCCCGGCAAGTACAACACACTGGGCAATGATGTTGTGCTTGAAGCATCAGGCTATTTATACAACCCCCAAACAGGATATTTAGTAGGTTCATCTTCAACCATGATCGATTGCATGAACTACTTATCAGGGTTACAGATTTTAAAAACAGAGGAGCTTTTTGACTTGGGTTTTTATAACCCACTTCGGCTTATTCATGTTGACCCCGCAATGATCATTGAACGCTGCGCATCATATGTAAAAAAAGAGGATGAATTTATTCTGCAAGATATCTCTTGAGAGATATTCAGTCAATAAATCCAATTATAAGTTGGATCATTTAGTTTATGGTTTCCTCTTCCAAAAGGTCTACGATGAGTAGCATGTTCCTGAGTATATGAAAGGGGTCTTTTACGGGAAGTGCCGCTATTTTATTTAATGCTTTTCCTTCTCTGTCTCGTATTTGGATCCATTCACCCACTGCTTCATCAGGATTAGGAAAGGTATTGAAAACATAATCCTGAAATTTCTTATGTAACACCTGCATCTTATTATTTCCTGTTAATCTGTAAGCCAGCAAGGTTGCATATAAAACTTCGGAGTGAGGCCACCATAACTTCATATCCCAGGTGTCGGTTATCTGTTTTTCCTGAGTCGAATTTCCTTTTACACCTTTTGGCTCCCCGCCCTTCACATCCACAAACCTTAACAAGCCTCCGAATTCAGGGTCCCAGCCAACTTCAACAGCATTCTCTATAACTTGTTCAGCTTTTGTGATGTAGTCGTGGAAGCCGGCTTTCCGCGCTGTATGCATAACAAACCACATAGATTCAATGGCGTGGCCAGGGTTGACATGCCGGTATAAAAGGGTATCTCTTTCAGATGGATTTTCCGGAAGCATTTCCACGACCCTATGATCTTCCCGACGGAAATTTTCCATAATATCTCTCATATACGAAATACTATGATGGTGCAGCTCTTCACTTTTTGGATGGTCCAAAGTTTCCGCCACATCAGCTAGTCCTTGTGATACGTTTAGCAAGATCATAGGTACTGAATGGGACCTGTACCCTTCTGGAATGGGATAGGGTTCACTACGAAGGTCCTTCGTTTTTAATCGTTCTCTTATTCTGTAGTATAAAACCAAAGCCTTATCGAATCGATGCAGGTCCTTTATTAAGCCTGCATATTCAGTCATACCTATTATCACAAAACAATCTGCAAAGAAACTGGTATCAAAACCTTCTCCTGGTATGCTCTCTTTTTTTTCACCTGTTTCAGTCAACAAAAAAGCACAATTACCATTATCCAGGAATGCATTATGATCAAGAAACAGGGCGGTTTTATGAAGATGATCATAGTAACCATCAATCTCGCCATTTATGCTACCTTCTGAAATCATGCGGGTTACCCTCGACCATAGCCAGAGAAACCTGCCTTGAGACCATATATATTTATCAGTGCTTACTAAACGATCTCCGGTGTTATTGAAACAAGTATATATTCCTCCATTTTTATGATCTAAAGCCCGGTTCCAAAAAGGCAGCAAACTTTTTTCCACATGCTCCTTATAAAATGATAACATAGTTTTTGATTGATGATCAACAACAGGCATTCGTAATTACCCTATGAATTTTTCCTCTCTGAGATGCTTTCTTCTTTATGATTGGAAAGCTCATCCTGGCTTAAATTATCAAGCAGGTTATCTACTTCCGGAGCCACTTCTTTATTTCTGCTCAACAAGCCAATACCAATAAATAGAAAGAGAGAGATGGCCAATGGAGAAGCAACCTGCACCGCCTGGCTTGTCTCCATCATGTACGTGACTATTACAAAACCTCCCAACCCCCCAAGTATAGATGTTATAGCCGCCCGGGAATCGGAATTATGAAATGCCGGCAAGAGGCCTAACAACATAGGAACGGAAACAGGGCCAACCAATGCACCAAACCAGGTAATGATCAAGCCCAAAACCCCCCCAAAAGAATCGGCATTGATAGCAATTAATAAGGTGAGTGCTGTAAAGATGAAAGTAGATAATCTTGCTAAAAACAGGGATTGCTCTCGTTTTAAATTTGTAAACTTATTGGATAGATTAGGCAATATATCTCTGGTTATTACTGCAGAAATCGT
Organism: Balneolales bacterium; assembly: GCA_040878115.1. GTDB lineage: Bacteria > Bacteroidota > Rhodothermia > Balneolales > Natronogracilivirgulaceae > JBBDMU01. The sequence continues at coordinate 9,900 of JBBDMV010000122.1, read as the reverse complement.
GTTGGCATCGGATGAGGTCATTGACATGGTGTTTGCAAACATGGAAGCCACCACCAACCCCACTAAACCCGGAGGTAAAAGCTCCATGGTAAGCAATGCATAAGATTGTTCCGGATTTTCTAAACCAGGTAACAAAACAGGGGCCGCCCACATGGGGAAAAACAGAATGAGAGGCCAAACTAAATATAACACAGCTGATAAAATAGCTGCTTTTCGGGCATCTGAACCAGAAGGGGAAGAAATATACCTTGTAGCAAGGTTCCATGTTCCACCATTGTAACTGAACATGAAGATAAATAAAAAGGCTAAAGTAAAAGCGCCCGTATAAGGTTCATTAAACAGTTGTGAATTGGCTTCCGGAAGCTGGTCCCAAACGGTAACAAGAGAGTTGAACCCACCTAATATATCTATTACGATAAAAAACATAACGAATCCCGCAACAATCTGGACCACAAACTGCGCCAGGTCTGTCCATACATCGGCCCACAATCCCCCAACTGTGATGTAAACTAAGGAAACGCCACCGGCTAGCAGGATGCCCATGGTGAGAGAAACATCTGTAAATACATTGAGCAGTATAGCAATTGCCGCCCATTTAGCTCCCACATCAAATAATTTCAACAGCACTCCGCTCCAGGCCATAACCTGTTGCGTAGGCAAATTATATCTTGTTTTTAGAAATTCTGTAGGTGATTCAATATTTAACCGGGACCGTAGCCTGGACCATCGCGGAGCTATAAGAAATGCACCTGTAAAAACAGAGATGGCTATCATAAATGACCACCATATATAAATAGTAAAGCCATGGGTATAAGCTATAGCAGCATAGGCAACAAAAACTGCCCCACTGTATCCTGATATATGGTGGGAAATACCCGATAACCACCAGGGCAATTTCCCGCCAGCTATGAAAAAATCAGCGGAGCTACCTACCTTTTTATAGGACCAGGTCCCAATTATGATCATGACCAGAAAAAAAAGGACCAATACAGCCCAATCAAGTTGTTGCATAATTAATTTTTAAGAACTCATTCTAATTTGTGTATATGCTACTCTTAATTTAATTGCCGTGTTGGCCTATAGGCTTTTTCCCGGATTCCCTTTTATTTAACCCTAACCGTATTTATTGGCCGAGAGAGAGCCTTGTATAGAAGAGAAGTTAACCGGTAACGACGCTCTAAGCGCGTGCTTTTGAAAGTACGTCATCAATATTTACAGGTAATCCGCCTTGCCGTTTGCTTTCATCAGCAGCTTCCATAAAAGCATAAATTTCCAGAGTTTCATCAAGATCTACCGGAGAAATGCCTGTTCGAAAAAATTCAAGGATATTGACTACCAGCGGTCTGTATCCGCCATAAGGTCCCAGGGTTGCAATATCTTCTGATCCATAGGCTGTCCCTCCGTAGCCCCCTCTACCATTCCTAATCCCTCTAAAGGTGCCTATGCGGTCTTTATCCCAGGTACCTACTACAACGTCAGTGCCCTCTGTATGGGTGCGTGTTACAGTCTGACAGCCTGCGCCCATAACGGTATATAAGATTTCCACCCCATGAATGCCATACCAAAACAAGTCCGGATGCGATTCTTCTAACGAAGCGGGACTAAAGGTATCTGCACCAAGTACCTCACCTATCGTATTGTCATTACGGACAGCCTGGGCAGATTCCATATATCGCAATGAAGAAGAAGAAAAGATTGGCGTATTGTACTGTTTGGAAGCTTCTATAATTGCCACAGCATCTTTAAGGCTACCGGTGATTGGCTTATCAATGAACATAGGTTTACCAGCTTTCATTACCGGCAGAGCTTGTTCCAGGTGTGGATTGCCATCGTTTGTCTCTAAAAGGACAACATCAACTTTAGTCAGCAGTTCATCGATAGAATCAACAATTTCTATCCCCATCTTTACCATTTCTTCAGTATACCCGGGGATGCGTTCTCCACTCGCCTTAATATTTCGGCTGCCCCAGGGGTAGGCGGCAATGACTTCAAAATCGGAAACATCAGCCCCTCCGTCAGGATCGTTGATAGCTTTGGTAAACGCTGTGCTATGTGAAGTATCAAGACCGATAACACCCACGGTTGTCTTTTTTTGTAATGATTTACCTACACTCATTATGGGACTGCCAACGATACTCATCCCAACCCCTGCTGCCGTAACTGATTTAATAAACTTTCTTCTGTCAAATTCTTCCATAATCTTAATTTAATTTTTTTAGGCAAAATAGCCCGGGTAATCATATTTAAACTACATTTATAGGGTAGGTTCTCAGCCCTGAGAACTGTAAGGTCCAGACAAAATAAATGCATAACTAAAGAACCAGGATCACAAGTTTAACTTCCACCGCAATGTAATAAAGTTAAAGAAAATATAATAGTAAGAAACTTTCAGCTGAAAAGGCCTTTTTTATTCAGCAAACAGGGAAATAACCATCGTCATTAATTTTTTATAAGCCTCTTTTTGGACATAAATTTACCATCCGGACACAATCTTCCGTATGTCTTTCCAAATGTCTCCAACAATTGGAAAGGTTAATTTAATACAATATCGGAGATGACCGGTAAATGGTCTGAAGGAAATCTACCGTCATAACGATCATCCAGGAAACGGTGGTTTAGAACGCCTACACCTCCACGTACTAAAATATAATCGATCCTTGATCCAGGCGGGCGCAACTCATCCCATGAGTTGAATGTGGCGGTTGGGCCTTCATGTTCTGTTTGAGAGGCATACCGTGCATCCATTAAGCCTGGAGCGCCGGTAAGAACATCATATACTTCAGAAGATTCCGGCACATTTAGATCACCGGTTATAATTACCGGTATATTTTCGGGAACCTCGGAAACCCGGCTTACCAGCATCCTGGCACTTTCAATGCGCGCCTGTTCACCACGGTGATCGAAATGTGTGTTAAATACAATAAATTCAAGATCCGTATTTTTTTCTCTGAAACGGGCCCATGTCACAACTCTCGTGATAGCACTATCCCATGACACGCTCCCGGGGACATCAGGAGTTTCAGACAACCAGAAAGTATTATCTTCCAGAACCTCAAACCTGTCTTTTTTGTAGAAGATTGGTGAAAACTCTCCTGCATCCTTACCATCGGCACGACCCATGCCAACCCAGGCAAATTCAGGCAATTGTTCTTCCAGCTCGTCAATTTGACTCTTGAGGGCTTCCTGCAACCCTACAATGTCTGACTGGTATTTTTGCCCAATCATTTCGGCGACCTTATCCTTCCGATGGGGCCAGGCGTTTATGCCATCACTTGGCGTGTCATAGCGAATGTTATAAGACATCACCGTAATCTGCGGAGATTTGATTATTTGTTCTGTCATGGTATCAGGTTTCTCATTAATTGCAGCCAAAAGAAGTAACGATAATAATCCTGAAACAGTGGTTAATAAAAACTTTCTCATTGGTCTTTTATTTAAGAGGATTTAGCCACCCCGCTTCGCCAAGCGTCTGCGCTTGGCGAACTTGCACTCAGTCGGGCCGGTGTAAGAATGATCTCCTGGTAATACGGATACTCTGGTTTTTGAACGTTCATGAGTGAGTAGAACCCTCATGTGAGTTGATCTTTCGTTAAGCGGAGACGCTTAATGAAGCGTTTGTAAAATATATAATGTGATGATAAAAAGAATCCCTAAGATGAATTTACAAAAAAAAACACGACAGGGGGTTGAACTATCATAGCCCCGTACGCAGTGCGGGTTAATTGTTTATGCCTGAAATAGCTCTAAACGCTAAACAGGTTTTATAACGTTTTTTGTAACCTACGAATCCAATTCATCAGCCAAAACGCGCCTAAACCTCAAAAGAAGCCTTTCAGAAGGGGGCATAGATTTTAGTTCCTCCCTTACCCGGGCAGCAAGAGCGGGGTCGTCTGTGATGATGCCGTTCACGCCAAGTTCCATCATGTCGGCCATCACATCGGCCCTATTTACGGTCCATGCATAAATATTTATGCCCTGTTCTTTCGCAGCCCGAATAACCTGGGGTGTTATGCGCTGATAGGCGATAGCCAGGAAGTTTACCGGCAACTGGGTCACCTCCCCAACCGCCAGAGCTGAGACATAGCCCCTGGGGATATTGGGAACAACTTCTTTAAGCTGGTTTATAGCATCCAGGTCCATTGTCATAAATATCACATCATCTTCCATATCATGTTTTTGGACCAATCGTACAACCTCCGTAACAAGTTCGGGATCATATCCGCGATATTTCAGATCGATCATAAGCTTAATCCGGTCTTTTGCCCCGAACAAGTAATCATCGAGTGTGGCTAATCCCAGCTCTTCCGGAGAAGTATTATCATCCGGTTTTCGCATCAGACTATCAAGATCAGCAAAATCAGTTTCGGCAATACGCCGTGGCTCTCCGGCCACACGCATCAAATCAGTATCATGTATTAAAACAATTTCGCCATCCTTTGTGCGCTGTACGTCTATTTCGGAAAACTCTGCCTCGGTGATAATGGCCCCCTCAAGTGCAGCTAATGTATTTTCCAGTGAGGGAGGCGGCCCACCACGATGCGCAAAGATCTCGATCGCGCGCTGTTCCGGTATCCTTTCGAGCAGAAAATTGCTTAAAGCTAAACTACCGCCTAACAGTATAACTATTAGTGGTATGACCCTGGAGTTATTTAACCAGTATCGAGCCAGAACTACTGTACGGGCAGGAAGACGCCGGATTTTTTGAGCAGAGGGTGTGCCGATTTGCACACCTATACTTTCGTAATAAAACTTCGTAAGTACAGTGGCAGAAAATGAAAAGCCAAAGAACCCAATTATCGCTCCTAAAACAAGGGTACTTGCCGCATACAGGCCGGTAACAAGCACAATGGTACGAAGAGAACTGGAAATTGATGCCACCCACTCTATAATGTAGCTTGCAAAAAATAGAAATGACGACTCCACAGTTACATTGACGAGCAACCAAAGGCCAAGAGAAAATACCATCAAGCTCAATAGCCGATTCGCCTGCTTCTGCTGCAGATACCAGGATTCTTTTATGGCTTCACGAAGGTTGAGCTCACTAAAGAGAAATGCCGGCAGGACCAAAAGGCCGCGGCACAATACCCATGCCGCGCCCACGAACCAGATTGATGCCCAAATACCGGCTGCAAAGATGGCACTGTTCCATTCTGGAGGACGAATGGACAGGTAATAGTTGATATCATGCCCGTCCAAAAAGTATAGGTAGATACCCGACAAACCAGCTATCAGCGGCAAAAACATGATGACCGTGGCCAGTATTGTTAACAAACAGAGCCTAAACAGTTTCGGAATAAGCGGCGCAATGCGCAATGCCGTTCCACGAACACTGACCGGCATCCCATTAAGATCATCGCTCACAATTTGAAAGAGTCCGGCATAGCGAATAATCACCCCCATTAAGGCCAGGGCCCCGGTAAGTACTCCATATAAAAACCCCTGGGGAGTGAAAAGCCAGCCTACCAATTCCTCATTACCAACAACAAGTTGGTCCCCGCGAAAGAACACCCAACCGATTAGTGAAGAAAAAATTGGGACCAATACAATAACAACAGCCACCCATACCAGCAATGTCCATGCTGCCATTGGTTTCCATAAATCCAGGACCCTCCGCCAGGCATAACGGGGTATAGAGTCTTTTAGAGTACGTTTTAAAAGCATAAGATAGATTCAGCTCAGGGTCTCTCTGCAAACGCTATAAAATCAAAGATCATACAAAATTTATGATCTCACCCTATTCAGGTTCTCAAATTTTGAATTCCATTCCTACCTTAATTAATAAGATATAACAGGATGGGTAATGAAATTAAGTATATACCTTATTAGTTCAGGCAGGGGGTTGCTATGATATCTGAGGTTTGAAAGCTTAGTAAACTTTTGGAAAGCTCCATCTCCTAAATTTAATATAGGCACCCGCACCAATTATTTCTTTTAATTTATTTATAAGGCAAAAAAGACAAATACCATTAATAAATAAAGTTTAATGATCACCCTCTTTAGTAAAAACTTACCGTGCTCTCTGATCTTGACCTGGGCCTGACATGCTCCTACAACCGCGAATAGTACCTCAATAGTTGCCCGGGAGTTGGTACGGACTTGGTACGGCCCAGACCCCTCTTAAAGTCTTGTCATTTACAAGTCGGTTTATGGGAATAAACAGCACGTTTATTGATAAGATAACAACCGAATCACACAAAAAGTATAAAAGGGAAAATTTCGATGTTACCTAATTATTTTAAGTGAGAAAATTATTAGGTATAGCCAAAATACAGGGGTCTTGCATGATCTGTATCCTTTATTTTTTGAGCAAACAAAAGTTTTTTTAATACATGCGAAACTTGCCGCTTATAATCGAAATCCGATAGCTATTTATGGATTTTTATTCTTGGTTTGAATACATTGAACCTTAATGTAAACGTCACACTGAATGCGGTGGAGCGTAACGAAACGAAGTCGAAGTGCCGTATTGTTGCAGATACTCATTCCCCAGCCGAAGTCGAAGGCTTGCCTGATCCTACTCTTCAGGGTAACTTGTCACTGGTAACTTGTTTTACCACAGAATTAGCTGTAACCTACTGAAATGATGTCCTTCAAAAAAGCACCAAATTTTACATGAAACTCAAAAAACTTAGTTTTTTCATCGTGCCCATACTTGTTGTTGCCACCTGGTGGGGATTTCAACAATACGGATCTGAAAGCGGGGGGCTGCCTCCTCTCCATGTCGAGAAGGTGCATCGTGGTGACATTTCTCAACGTGTCGTCGCGCATGGGGCATTGCAGCCGGTACAAGAGGTCACCGTCGGAAGTCAGGTTTCGGGTATTGTTGATGAAATTTACGTTGATTTTAACAGCATCGTCGAAGAAGGCCAGGTCATTGCGCAAATTGATCCGTCCACATTTGCCGCTGATGTTAGTTCAGCCGAAGCGGAGCTTGAATCAGCGGAAGCGGGCCTTGAACTTGCACGTCACCAGTGGACACGCGTTCAGGAGTTACGGGAAAAACAATTTATCGCCCCTTCGCAGGTAGATGAGGCCCGTTCAAGCTTACGGCAGGCTGAAGCTCAGGTTCGTGTCCGGCATCATGCCCTTAACCGTGCCGAACTTGAGCTCAATCGTTCTACAATTTACGCGCCCACTGACGGAATCGTTATCTCCAGGAATGTTGATGAGGGTCAAACTGTCGCGGCCAGTCTCAACGCGCCCGACCTTTTTGAAATTGCCACTGATCTAAGTCAAATGCACATTTATGCTAATGTCTCGGAGGCCGATATCGGAACTGTTCTGGACGAGCAATCGGTGCGTTTTAAGGTTGACGGCTATCGTGATCGCGAGTTTCATGGCCAGGTTATCCAGGTTAGGAACGCGCCTATCATTCAGGATAATGTGGTTCATTATGAAACAATTATAGCCGTCAACAACGAAGAAGGCCGGCTTAAGCCGGGGATGACAGCCGAAGTTTCCATCATCACAAATGAACGGCACGATGTGCTTCGCGTACGGAATACCGCGCTTCGGGCACGCCTTCCGGATAATATTCGTCCTGCCGATCCGGCCGGCGAAGAAGAAGGCGGCGACAGGGTTTACCTTTACCGCAACGATGCGCTCATGGCCGTTAGCGTAGAGACCGGGTTAAATGACGGTGTTCATACTGAAATACTTGGAGGGCTTGATGAAGGAGATACTCTTGCCGTCGGGCTATCCCTCAGGCCGCAGGATGGGGATGATAGCCAAAGCATAATTGGCGGAAGTCAAGCCCAATACTGAACAGATTTAATTAATTTCCGCTATGTTAACCGTCCAGCTAAAAGGCATCACTCGAATTTACAGGACCGGCACCGTTTCTGTAGACGCGTTGCGGGGTATCGACCTAAGTATTCATAAAGGTGAGTTCTCCGCTATAATGGGATCAAGTGGCTCGGGCAAATCGACCCTGATGAATGTCCTCGGATGCCTGGACCGTCCGAGCGACGGTAGTTATTTGCTCAATGGTGAAGATGTGTCAACTTTGCAGGGAGACCGGCTTGCCAGTATCCGAAACAAGACGCTTGGGTTTGTGTTTCAGGCTTTTCATCTTTTACCACGAACATCAGCCCTGGAAAATGTGGAGCTGCCTCTTCTTTATAGTGAAGAAAATTTAAGCTGGAAAGAAATTCATCAACGGGCCATGGAAGCCCTGGAGATCGTTGGTCTGGGTGACCGTACCAGGCACACCCCTAATGAGCTTTCAGGCGGGCAGAAACAGAGAGTGGCGATAGCCCGTGCGTTAGTAACCCGCCCCAGTGTCTTGCTTGCAGATGAACCTACCGGCAACCTTGACAGTCGGACCAGTCTTGAGATAATCGATCTTTTCCAGCAGTTGAACCAGAAGGGATTGACGATTCTGATGGTTACCCACGAACCCGAAATTGCACGCTTTGCAGGAAGGACTATTACCTTGCGGGACGGCCTGGTCCGCAGCGATCGCATTACAGCGGCGACCCAGGCTGCCGGAATCTTGTCAGATTGGAAAGAAGATGATGAAGAAGTTGATACTAATGATGAGGCAGTCAAATGAAGATGAGCGCCGTACCTTTTGTAGCCGTCCGCGCCTTGAGGCGTAACGCGATGCGGACCGTACTCACCGCCCTGGGAATAGTAATAGGTGTGGGTGCGGTTATCACTATGGTTGGTTTGGGTCAGGGTGCCCGGTCTGAAGTCCAGGAGCAAGTGAATCGTCTTGGCCAGAATGTTGTCCTTATTTTCCCCGGCGCCCGCTCGCTTGGCGGGGTCAGTATCGGAGGCGGAAGCGCAAATACCCTGACGGTTGATGATGCCCACGCTCTGCGTGATGAGATCCCGGAGGTTATCGCCGCCAGTCCGGAGGTCCGCTCCCAGCGAACGGTTGTTTATGGCAACCAAAACTGGTTTACCAGGATTTACGGCCAATCTGCAGATTACCTTCAGATCAGGCAGTGGCCACTGGAAAGTGGAGAGATGTTTACATACGAGGATGTAGAACGTGCCTCTCTTGTCGCCGTAGTGGGCCAGACTATAGTGGATGAACTCTTCGAGGGTGCCGACCCGATTGGTGAAACCATTCGGGTACGCGGGCTCCCCCTCACTGTAATCGGCATCCTGGAGGCAAAAGGAATGTCGCTGATGGGTTCCGTTCAGGATGATATCATCATCATTCCCTACTCCACCGGGTTTCAAAGAGTTTCGGGACGATCTCATGCCATGGTTGTTAATGTTCAGGTTTATGATGAGGGCTCAATGACTATCGCCAGGGAGAAAATGATAGATCTGCTGCGTGAGCGCCATAATCTGTATCCCGATCAGGAAAATGATTTCACGGTACAGACCCAGGAAGAAGTAGCCCGGGCAGCGACTGAAACTTCACGCGTCATGACCTGGCTCCTTTCATCCATTGCGGGGATATCACTTTTTGTGGGGGGTATCGGGATTATGAATGTAATGCTGGTAAGCGTAACGGAACGCACCCGGGAAATAGGCCTTCGCCTGGCCGTCGGTGCCCGCGGGCCGGATGTACTCATGCAGTTTCTTATTGAGTCGGTCATCCTTTGCCTGTTAGGAGGTATCGGTGGGATTCTCCTTGGAATCATTTCAACTGAAGTCATCGCCAACTATGCAGGCTGGCCCGCGCACTTTTCAAAAGAAGCCATGATAGCGGCCGTCAGCGTATCCGCTGGAGTAGGTCTCTTTTTCGGGTTCTACCCCGCCTGGAAAGCCTCACGGCTTGATCCTATCGAGGCATTGCGGCGTGAGTGAGGTTTTATTTATTGATCGTTCACTATTGATCGTTTGTTCCTGTTTTCCGCAGAGCTAAAAAATGATGATGTAAGTTACTGATAGTCAATCTATAAATATACTATATGGGTGTTGCATGAACTTATTTGAAGC
>JBBDMV010000121.1:0-14878 GCA_040878115.1 Balneolales bacterium | reverse complement strand
CTTTTCTTCATAAAGTTGACTCCGATTTTGTGTCAACCTATTACAGTATAAGACCAAGTTGGTTGGATCGGTTCCTGAATTTGGCCACTATAATCGCCGCCGGACATGGTATGGCTCGGGCGCGCCCATTAATAACCAACTAAGGGCGGATCCGAAAGAATTCTTTCTTTTAAATGTTTTTTTACCGGTCGCTATGGATTGAAAATAGGTACAACGTATCTTTTTCCGCGCTTCAACGTATGGACACGGGAGCTAGAGGGCTATTCATATTCTAAACGAATCGTGACTGTACCCAGGTAGCGGCCTTCGGGCGCTCCGGCCGTGTTAATCTCTCCATACAAATACAGCCAAGAGTGTTCCATAGTAGGATTGTATGGCCTGCTTTCACCGCTACGATCACGTACGGCGTATCGGCCACTTAGGCCTGATAAGGGGATGGCTGTTGTATGGTCCTCTACCCCATGGTTAGCATATGCCGCTTTAAGGTCCAAAAGGATTCGATTGTCGGAAGTTATGCTTGAATGGACCAGGTATTCAGGGGCATTAATATTTATATTAATGTAATTGCCTTTATACCCAGCAATGCTGAATATCCCAACGCCATTATCTCCGAGATTAAGTTCTGAGATATCCTCTTGAAGAAAGCCGAAGTTCAGCGCGTGAATATTGTGGGCGTTTAGTTCGCTCTCCACATCCAGCTCTATTCGCAGAAACTGAGCGGACGCGGTAAAAAAGGGAGCCGCGATGGCCATCAGGCATAACGCCATCCCGAAGGCAACGCGGAATAGTAACTTATAGTTGAAGTGTCGGCTAATCATATTCCACCGTAATATTTATCGTTCCTGTATACTCGCCGGCATGAACCTGACCGGCAGTTATAGTCCCGTACAAGAAAAGGTAAGCTGTGGCTTCCGGGGGCGTATATCCTTCGTAATCGGGTGTCGGGGGTGGGCCCGGAGGTTGTCCGCCCTCACGCCCCTTGATGGGGAACCGCGCCACATCCCCACTGATGAGTCTGGCATCGCCAACCTGATTTTGCCCCCTGTTGGCGTAGGCCGCGTTCAAGGTAAATGCCAGAACGTTCTCACCATCCAGCACCAAATTGTCTGGCGCGTCTATGGTTACAATCACATCGTAGTATTCAACTCCGGTAATGGACATGACGACCATCTCTTGATCACCGAGTTCAATGGACCTGGTTTCGTTGGGCAGTATCCAGTTGAATTCTATCTCTCCGGAACCCAGCATGTTTAGGACAAGGTCATCATCGGAGTATGTACTGAACCTAACCTGGCCGTGAGCGGCAGACCAGCAAAGCAGGGAGATAGAAAAAATGAGTATTTTCTTCATAAACAAGGGGTTTTGGCGGCTTTCCCGAAGGCCGGGCGTTGGGTATTTGCCATAGCGTTACAATTACTTTATCAAAGTCATTTTTTTTGTAAATGCCCCTTCCGGCGTAATCAGCCTGTAGATATATATACCACTGGATAGCTTTGATGCATCCCAGGGTATGTCATGCACCCCTGCCGGCAATTCACCATCAATAAGAACACCTATTCTTCTGCCTACGGCATCATAGATTTCAAGACGGACCCCGCCTTGCACAGGTATATCAAATTGGATAGTAGTGGCCGGGTTAAAAGGGTTTGGATAATTCTGTTCCAAACCAAAAGCCGAGGGGGTTTGGGAAGCATCCTCTCCGGGATCAATCCTGAGGACAAAGTCCGGATGGCTGCCGGTACTTTTCATTACCACCTGGTGTCCTGTTTTGTGTTTCACGGATGATGCTGTTTTGTTAATCATGGTGGAAGCAATGGGCGTTCTTTTTGCATTGGTGTTGGATAATGCTGTATGCTGATTGGTTTGCTTGTTAATGAGGGTAATATCCCAGCCCTCAGGAATATCTTTTTTGTTGTCCAAATACAGGAAGATGTGATCTGTGATCAGTTGGCCGTTTTCAAAAGCGTTAAGTTCTACAGGTATTTCAATTACCTTGCCGAACCTGCGCGGAAGGTTATTGATTGCGAGCCGCTGCCGATCAGGGCTTACCGAGTATATTTCGAGATAATTATCCACTCCGGGAGGTGGCTGTAACTTATACGCGTCAAGCGGATCCCGTCCATTCCTGGCTTCTTTGGTGAACATTAGGTGGGCTGAAGACCTATGGTTTTGGCTATACTCCGCCGTGATTGTAAATGAAGGAACCGGGGTAGACGCAGCCGCCATACGCTTGCCCACGTAGCGCCCATCCTCATCATGTTCAGGGATAGTCTTAGCGGCATGGTTTACTGTTAAGGACGGGTTAGGGGCGTCAGCCTTGACCCAAAATCCCTGGAAAGGGGCGATCTTCCCATTGGAGAGGTCTCCCGTGGTTCCATTCCAGGTTTGATACTGGTTTACGTTCGGATCCCAGATGTAAATGGACTCGTTAATTTTGGATTTATCCCAGCCGGGGCCATCCCAGTCGATCGCCGCTCCAAAAGGATTTCCGACAAGATTCCAGCCGGTATCTGCTTCGGCTGTATAGGTAACATTCAGGTCCACCGCTCCTGAAGGGCCTGATCCTTCATTCTCTTGTCCGGTTAGGGTCAGGGTGTATGGGAACGGCGTGTTATACCGCTCGTCCGCACTCACTTCCCCAAACATATATACATGCAACCCTCTTCCGGCCGCAAGAGGGTTCTCAGCGTCCGCGGGCGCCCTCCACCGTTCGTTGTCAGTGCCCTCAAAGGTTTCGTTGTACCATAATACATTGGCTTGAAAGTCTTCCGACAAGGAAGCGCCGGTGAACCCCTGAGTTGGCACGCCATTAAGAAAATCACCATAGCTCGCGGCAAGCGGAGAGGATAGCATTCTATAACCCATTTCACCGTCGATGATGAGCTCATAACGGAGTTCGCCGTTATGAACCTGCCGGTCAGACGCGGCAAGTGATAATCCGTCACCAACATCAACAATCCCATTCTCAAGAATCAGGCTCCCATTTACCCGGTGAGACGTGTTTAGCACGACGCCGGCCTCATTATCGATCTTCAGGTTATTGACGCCGGATGGTAAGGCGGAACCTGTTATTTGTTGGGATGAGCTGTTGTAGATATAGTTACCCTCGCTGCTGAAGGTCCGTGTTGCCGTCCTGATATTACCAACGCCCTCGTTAGAAATACCTTCGGGTGATCCGATCATCATGGTTCCTCCAGCCAGGAGTTCAAAGGTTCCATCACCCTGAATGAACTTCTGGCCGGTAACCAATGTGCCCGAAGAATTCACACTGAGGATGCCTGTATGGTCCACCGTTACCGAGTTAAAGGGAGAAAGGGGTACGGTATTAGAAATGGTGATCGTATGGCCATTACTTATGATGACCTGGTCTCCGGTCTGGCCGGGCAATCGGCCTGCCTCGCCACCCGTGTGCGATATTGTAGACCAGCTCGATTCCGCACTCCACGGACCGGTAACCCGGCTGTAAAAGGTGGGCGGGGCCGTGTCGGTGAATCTTTTCTTATGGTCAGCGCTAATCGTTTCATCGTTGTTTAACGCCCGGATATTATTAACGATTAAGTAGTATTGTATATCCTGCTGGACCGCGAAGCCAAGATCCATGGTAACTTCATTGTTGTTTGGCCCGCCCAGCTGTAAGTTGGCCGGGGTATCAATGGTTTCGCCTCCGGCATTTTCAACCCTGTAATTGGAAGCGTTTGTGGCGGCCTCCGCTACCAAAGCCTTATCATAAACTGCCGTAATATTAGTGGGGCTGTTTATTCTTATTGTAATAATATAAGGTCTATCCGTACTCACCTGGGGTTCACCGGTGACATTGCCCACCACATTGAGGTTATTTTCTTCCTCAAGGGAGAAGTCCCCTTCATCATCCACTTCCATATCATTCAGCACAGTGATGTTTACCGAACTGTTTGTGGCGCCTCCATCATCTACATTCAGGTTGTAAAAGGTCATATCATTTCCCGTGATGTCTGATGACCCGGAAACATTAATGGTGCTCGTGCCGGGTTCAAATGTTCCCCCTCCCTCGGTATGCCAATCAGCTCCATCCAGATCTATAGTGCTGTTTTCAGCATTGAATTCCCCACCTCCACTTATCGATACTTCGTTACCAAAATAGAACGCCCCGTTGCCTCCATTGATATCTCCACCCCCCGTCATTGTGGAACTTCCATAGAAATTGACACTCCCGTTATCGACATAAAATTTGCCGCTTCCGTCAACTGTAGATGAGCCATAGACGTTTAAAGTACCGTCATTGAGATTAAAGGTTGTATTCCCGCCCAGTTCAAAAGAGGGTGCTGTAGATGGGGTTCCTACATTGACGGTCCCGGCCTGAACTTCGAAGCTCCCGCTGCCGCCTAAATTAAAATTACCCAGAAAGTTGATGACACCGTCACCTAAATTGATATTGCCTTTTATTGTAGCAGGGCTATCAATCGTTACGGTGCCATTATTGACATTCAGTACCCTGCTATCGCCGCTGCTGATAGAACCCGTTTGAAGATTCCCGTTCGTCATATTAAAGGCGGCGCCTATCGTTAGGGTCCCGCCTACGTTAATATCAGCAGCATTCGCGTTAATGGTCGCCACGCTGCCTCCGTTTAGATCACCGGAAATACTAACCGTAATATGATCGGCCGCAGTCAGTGTGTTCGGGTTGCTCGCCATGGTAAGGGTTGAGAACGAGGTGTTAACATCAATATACGGTTGGCTGACGTTATCCGATAACCAGGGGATTTCCGCGGTATATCCGGCTTGAGGCACCCCGTTAGACCAATTATCCGGATTGGACCAAAGGTTATTTTCCGATCCGTTCCAGCTTGTCGTTTGAGCGGACAGAACGGAGGACAGGCCCGTACTGATGAAGATCAGGAGAAAAGAAAAATAGTATAATTTAATTATAAGCAATGGAGTCCATAAGAATAATCAGCCTAAACAGCAAAATATAATGGGTTTACATACTAGGAAGGTATCTTAACGCATAATCTTTTATAAATTAACATTTATATTTTTGTAATAAAAAAAGGGTTTATGTGAGGGGCCGCTTTAAACCTATCACTAAAGCCATAAAAAACAATTCTTCAGTTCTACAAATTGGTAGAATGGTTCATTAAGGTTTTCTTATCTTTTGATGAATAAGGCGACCAGGTATAAAAAATAGTATCACGTTCTTCAATAATAGTACTGATGGTTGGAGAAGTATAGCGAGGAGGGCAACTTCAACAAGAAGTTGTATTTGAACACAGGTTATGAAGTAACCGCGTAAAATTAAGAGGCTTTTAAATCTTTCCCTTTGATGCTAAATGTTTTGGCGTAGTCCAATAGTTGATCAATCAGTTTTGGCCAGGGGTAGGCCATCAGCAGTAGTTGGACCATAAAGGCCATGAAAACAATGTTCATCGTCATCTGGATACCTATATGTGTGCCCATGATAAGGGTAATGATGAATGGCCGCAGTTTTTTCCACCACATGGCTATCCCGGATAGTTCAACAAGCAATCCGCTTAGCAGTATTAACGTAGCGATCAGATGATGTTCAAATGCCACTTCCTGAAGCCAATTAAATTCGAAGGTCCCGGTCCGGGATAGGATATCAACGCTTTTTTCTGACATCCATAGCCATAAATGCCGTCCGTCAATCCAGTTCAGGCCGGTTCCTGCCAGTTTACTGATTCCCGCTGAAGTATATCCCAATCCGCAGAAGAAATATACAGAACCCATAGAAAAGCGACGGATAATCTTTGGGTCGTTAAAGAATACATGCGCTAATGCAAAGCATAAGAGGGTCATGCCGATAAGGTTGGCGCTATGTGGAATTTCACCGAGGGTAAATCGTGCCGTATACTGCAAATGCAGTAATATCAGTGCCATAAAATAAGCATACCTTGAGACGGTCCTGGAGTAACCGCATGCCAGAAGACCTGTGATTAGCATAGCATTGATCATGGGAAGCTGACTGCCGAACATAAAACTTACATCTATGTAATTGGCGATACCCAGAGGCAATACAATATCGCTGATCCTGTCCATATAAAATCCCCATTCCCAGGCATATTTGACGGCAAAGAAGATGATGGTTAATTCAAAGATACGGTAAAATATCTGCTCACCTCTGGACTCCGGACTCTTGTAATCAAATAATTCTTTGAATGGGTTGCTCATTTTAGTTTGATTTAAAATAAGAACTTTGAGGTAGGTTCGGGTTTAGGTAAGTTGAATCTGCACTGAGTAATAGGTAGGGTACAGCTTCCATAGTGATGGTGTTATCATCATGAATTAAACCATTTACTTTAACGACCATCAGGTCCTTGCTTGCAATCAGGTCTTCTCCAAACATAGTTCGAAGGCTGTTAAGCCTGTTGGTATACCAATCCTCTGTTTTTGACACAAAGTTGGCCAAATCTATTTGATCAATGCCATACAAGCTTAAGATAAGAGATTCGCCCGGAAGTTGATCGACTTCGGTAGTTGTCCATTTTTGATGGTCATCGGCCATGGAAACATCCATAACCAGGGAGCGCGTCCAGGGGTTTGCGCCCTGGGAAAACATAGGGTATATGCTGAATGGCCAGAACTCCCCAAGGTGTGTAGCAACCAATAAACCGTAAACCAGCAGGGTGGTTACTATAATTTTTAAGGAACGTTTATAAACTTGCATGAATTCGAAAAGTAGTGAAGTAACTTTGGTTAAAAATAACTAAATTAAACGGTTTATTAACCTGAGACTAAGATATCAAAAAAATGGAATAAAATTGAGAAATATGAGTGTATAATGTTTTAAAGTTAACCCAATCTTACAAAATTTAACACCAATATTTGTATATTTGTCACGTTTATTACAAAACATTAATAATCTACTGAGAGAACAGTACCTATTTTTAAATAATATCAATAAATGAATAGATTTCTAGGCTTTCTTCGGCCTTTGGTTTCATTAAATTATTCACACCCCTGGACCGTACTACTTTCTGCTTTACTGCTTGCTCTGATTTCAACCTGGTTTGCCTTAAAACTCGAGATTGATACAGATATCGCTAACCTGGTGCCTTCCAGCTACCCCAATGTTGAGGCTTTGAATGAATTACAGGAAACCGTAGGGGGGGAGGCGGCGATGGAAGTTGTAATCCATTCTCCAAGTTTTGAATTAAATAAAGAGTTTGCCGAAGATATTATTCCCAAGAGCTTGGACCTTTATGACCCCAGGTCAAATAGCCCCTTTTTTAAGCGGGTAGAATATAAGAAAGATACAGAAGTACTGAAAGATTATGCCCTTTACCTGGCTACCGATTCGGAGGTGGAAGAAGTACGCACCTACCTGATCGATCGTATCGAGGATGCCAAACTGGAAGCGAACCCGTTTTATGTCGATTTTGGAGACGAAGAATATGATGATGAGTCCGGAGAAGGGACTGAAGAGGATACCGGGGACCTCAATCGTTTTGAGAAAGCTTATGACCAGCTAATCCCTCCTGAGTATCCGATAAATGCCGACAGCACTTCTATGGTGCTCCATTTTTACCCAACCGGCTCACGCAGTGATATGACTTTTTTGCGTGATATGTTTAGTTATTATGATCAGCTTATTGATAGAATGGAGCCTGAAACATATCATCCGGAGATGGAGGTTTTGGCCGGTGGAAGGCTTAAGCGGCACATGCAGGAGCTGGATTCCATTGTCACTGATGTACAAAGAAGTTTTGGTACCGGGATTGGCAGTGTTATTTTCCTGGTCGCTCTGTATTTCTTTATCAAGAAGTATATCCATTATCGCAGAGGCGATAATAAAACGAGGACACACAGCATTTGGGACCATCTTATTCGTTTCCCGGTGCCTATACTAATCATTGGTATACCACTCCTGATAAGCCTTAGCTATACCTTTGCGATCGCCTACGCCGCTATTGGTATGTTAAATACCATGACCTCCGTACTTTTTGTTATTCTATTTGGCCTGGGTATTGACTACGGCATCCATTATTATGCACGCTATCTGGAATACCGGGCAGGCGGTAAACCCGTATTGGATTCGTTACTTGCTACATACGATAGTACGGGATCAGCTATATTTGCCAGTGCCTTAACCACAGCTGTAGCTCTATTTATCCTTGTTATAGCTGATTTTCGAGGATTTTCGGAGTTCGGTTTTATTTCCGGGCTGGGTATTATACTTGCTTTCATCAGTATGATCTACATCATGCCGGCGATGCTCGTGATCTTTGAGCGATACAAACTGATACTGATTAACGGGACCGGAAAGAGTAAGGCAAAGAAAAATCGTAAACTCAAAAAGAATAAACCCTATCCGTTTGCTAAAACTATTGTGGCCGGGGCCGTCATCGTTATCGGACTGGTGGCTTATAATCATCAAGTGCTTGAGTTTGAATACGACTTCGGCTCACTTGAACCTGAGTTTCCTGAATATGACGCTTTTAGGGACTTAAGCTCTTCTGTAGATCAATCCAACCGGCGAAACCCTGCCTACATTTTGGCGGATAGTGATGAAGACGTTTATGCTATCCTGGATAAGCTTGAGGAGGTCCAGGAGGAAAACGGCGACGCTACAATGATCGATGACTATGAGGCCCTGCAGGAAAGGTTCCCGGTCAATGAAGAAGAAGAGCAGAGAAAATTAACCCAAATTGATGAGATTGATAGTCTTTTGCAGGACCCCTTCCTCGTTGATCAGAAAGATGAAAACCTGGACCGGCTGCGCCGTGCGTCCAGCATCACAAGGCCGCTTAATTTTGATGATATCCCTGATTTCCTCAGTGAGAAGTTTATCACACGTGATGGTGAAATTGGCCGGTTTATCATGGTATACCCACGGTTCAGATTAGCCGATGGCAGAAATTCTATTGCCTTTAAAAATGAGATCGGGACCATCACCCTGGATGACGGACGAGAGTTTCATGCGGCAAGCACTTCTATTGTAGCGGCCCAAATGCTTGAACTGATGCAAGAGGAGAGCCCCTATATGGTATTGGCTACGTTTGCCATTATATTTATTCTTGTCAACATCGTTTTCGGGTCATTACGTTGGTCTGTCATCTCTATGCTGCCCTTGCTCCTTGGCCTCGTATCAACTTTCGGGGCTATGATGCTACTGGGTTTATCGTTCAATTTTTATAATCTGGTGGTTTTACCCGCTATTCTTGGAATAGGTAACGATAATGGTGTACACCTTGCAACCCGGTACCGTGAGGAAGGCCGTGGCAGTGTGTGGAAAGTACTGCGATCTACCGGTCAGCATATCACTATTGGGTCCCTTACCACCATGCTTGGTTTTGCGGGACTTCTGCTCACCAACCACCCTGGCCTGATATCTATAGGATCTTTGGCTGTTGTTGGAATTGGCATGACCCTGTTTACCGCTTTGGTCTTTTTACCTGCGCTAATTCAGGTATTGGAAGATAACTCCTGGATTCGCTACAGAAAGTAAAGGCCAGTGGAGGAACCGGATTTATTATAGTTTGTGGTTGCCAGGCCCATTTTGACAGCCTGGCAACCGGGAACTTTCTTTAGCAGCCATTCTGTTAAAACCTTAAACAAATTATCATAAGGAAAGGTATGGCTAAAAGCGAGCGAAGCAAACTGCGGTTTTTTAAAAAAACGGATTATTTCATTCTGGGAGCAGCATTTATCTCATTTGTTCTATCGGTGGTCTTGTTTTTTAACGGTGATACGGAAGCCGGTATTTTTGTAGCTATTTGGGTGCCTTCCATATTAGGATTTGCAAACTACATCAAGAACAAAATTGGAGAGATGTAAATGGAAGTTTCTAGTTTGCTGATCATGGGGATATTCGTGGCCGTTTTGGTACTTGCCGGCGTTGCATATACGATATCGGAATTTAACCAAATGAATGTCTCCGGAGACCAAAAAAATAATGATGATGACGAAGAATATTGATTTTACATTGGCTTAACCATCTCTGGTGTAATTACTAAGAGATAGACAAATAATATTTGTAAAAATATTAAAATCAATTGTTTATTCCTATTAGCTTTATTTAAGTTAGGATACCCTAATAAATTTAAACGAAGCTGGTTTCTTGATAAAAATAAACTCCCTTTGCCTGATTATAAGCCTGAGCTTTATTGCCGGCTGCAGTTCAACAAAAATAACACCTGCCGAAGAATTACCTGTTGAAAGCGGGGATGCCCCATTGTCAGGTCCTGATTATGACGAAATAGTGGAAGATGCTGAAAGTGAAGAAGGTCTTTTCACCATACACCGCAATGGTCCTAAACTATATTTTGAGATTCCTGATGAAGAGCTGGATAAAGAAATTCTACTGGTTACCCGGATCGTAAAGGCGCAAGCAGGGACAGGACATGGTGGACAACGATTGAATAACCAGATTATACGCTGGCAGAAATCAGGTGACCGCATTTTGCTGCGAAGTATAATTTACCAGTCTTTGTCGGATACTTCTCATTCCATTGCCACCGCTGTCCAAACGGTTAACTTTGAACCCATTATCGCCTCTTTTAAAATAGAAGCCACAGGTCCGGACAGCACAACTCATGTTATTGATGTAACCCGTTTATTCACTACGGATATCGCGGAATTATCTCCACTTAAGAAATTTGATGCCCGGAGGGTAGATGCTACAAGAAGCTATATTGAAAAAGCTCGCTCATTTCCAGATAACGTAGAAGTGCAGAATGTGCTTACTATGGAAACCAAGAAATCTTCCGGAGGTCTTGGTACCATTTCCGCCCTGTTAAATCACAGCATGGTGAGGCTCAGCGATGAGCCCATGATGCCACGTGTTTTTGACGAGCGTGTGGGCTACTTTTCCGTACAGCATGTAGATTACGGCCGTGATGATCACCGCGCCGAGCGCAGGCGCTATATAAATCGTTGGCGTCTGGACAAGAAAAACCCGGAAGCGGAGTTATCCGAGCCCGTAAAGCCTATTGTATATTATGTTGATCGCGCCGCACCAGGTTTTTTGCACGAATACATCATTCAAGGTATTGAAGATTGGCAGCCGGCTTTTAAACAGGCCGGATTTAAGAATGCCATTATAGGTAAAATGGCCCCAACTCCGGAAGAAGACCCGGACTGGAGCCCCGAAGACTCTCGTAACTCCAATATCCGATGGGTTCCCAGTACGGTAAGTAATGCCCGGGGCCCGCATGTGAATGATCCACGTACCGGTGAAATCATCACATCATCCATAGAGATGTACCACAATGTGATGAACCTTCTAAAAAACTGGTACTTTGTTCAAGGCGCCGCTGTAGATGAAGAAGCCAGAAACCTGCCTATGTCAAATGAATTGATGGGAAGACTCGTACGATACGTAGTTGCTCACGAGGTAGGGCACACGCTCGGGTTACAGCACAATATGAAAGCCAGTTCATCAGTGCCCACCGATAGCCTCAGGAGCAAATCCTTTACAGAGAAATACGGGACCACTCCATCTATCATGGATTACGCCAGAATGAACTATGTAGCCCAGCCCGGTGATGATGCTTATATGTTCCCGATGGTCTCGGTTTATGACAAATTTGCTATAGAATGGGGCTACAAGCCAATACCAGACGCTAAAACACCAGATGAAGAGCGCCCGGAGCTCAACAAGATCGCTTCGCGTCAGGCTGATGATCCAATGCTGTTATTTGGCGGTTTGTCCAATGTAGATCCCACGCAACAACGTGAAGCTTTGGGTGACAATCATGTAAAATCATCCGGGTATGGTATTGCCAACCTTAAGCGCATAATGGATTTCCTGGTAGAGGAATCCGGAACAGAAGGAGAAAACTATAGTGAGCTAAATGAGCTTTATGGCAGTATCATTGCTCAGAGAAACCGGTATTTAGGCCATGTTGCCTCATGGGTAGGTGGAATAATCGGCGAACGTAAAGTATTTGGCCAGGAAGGCCCTGTGTATAATCCTGTATCCAAAGATCGTCAGATTGCTGCCATGAATTTCCTCAAGGAAGAAGCTTTCCAAACCCCCGATTACTTACTCGATCCCCAACTACTGGCTCTCATAGAACCCACTGGGTCCGTAGAACGCATCATGGATAGCCAGCGCACTGTTTTGGCCTCGCTCATCAGTGAAGGCCGCATTTCACGTATGGCCGAGATGGAAGCCTTTAATGGTCGTCAGGCTGTTTATACCGTAGGAGAAATGATAATCGATATTACGGGTTCAGTGTGGTCAGAGTTGGATAGTAACCCTGTGAAAATTGATCTTTACCGACGCAATCTTCAGCGTAGTTATCTGAATGTCATTAAACAGAGGCTTGATAATGATTCTGTGAACGGTGAAACGCGTGCTGTACTCAGGGGAAACCTGAGAGTATTAGATCAAGGGATTAAAGATGTCACCAAAGATATATCTGACAACGCCACTCGTTATCACTTAAATGATGTCACGTCGCAGATTGACAGGATTTTAAACGGAGAATAATGTTTTCCAGAGGTTTTCAAAAAAAATGGTTGAATATAAATCTGCTAACGCAACATATCCGGTTAAAATGAACTATTACCCATGGTAAGAGAGCGACGTTTTCTTTAGCAGCCAAAAATTCGATAACCAGTAAGTATCAGCAAAGCAAAATATATGATTAGAATCTGCTTATGGTCCTTCACACTATTATCGAAAAGCATTATCATTAGAGATGCTATGGGGGGAGGGACCATTTTTCATAGACTTTCATCAAGAAGGTTATTTGCTGCAGAACAACATAATACAAATTCAGCCAGGGTCCTGTATTAATTCCTGGCAATCTTTTATTATTTGTGCCAAAATGTAAAAAAAGTATTGACAGGTGAATGGCTTTTGACTATCTTATTTGCATTAGCACTCTATTAAACATAGTGCTAAAAAATAACTTAACTATAAAATATAACAGGAGTTGTAAATATGGCTAAAATCACACCTTTAAGCGATCGTGTTTTGGTCCAGCCTGACACTGCTGAGGAAAAAACTAGTTCAGGGATCATCATTCCTGATACTGCCAAAGAGAAGCCACAACGTGGTACGGTAGTAGCTGTCGGACCCGGTAAAGTCGAGAATGGAACAAAAATTGAAATGTCTGTCAAAAGTGGCGACAAAGTACTTTATGGTAAATATGCCGGTACTGAGCTTGAGCTCGACGGTGAAGATTACCTGATTATGCGCGAAAGCGATATTCTGGGTGTAATCTAAACTATCATCATTAAAATATAAAATAAAGAAGTATTACTATGTCAAAATTAATTCATTATAACGTCGAGGCACGTGACGCTCTCAAAAGAGGCGTAGACAAACTAGCCAACGCTGTTAAAGTAACCTTAGGCCCGCGTGGACGTAACGTAGTTATTGAAAAATCATTTGGTGCTCCCACAGTAACCAAAGACGGTGTAACCGTTGCCAAAGAGGTTGAGCTCGAAAATAAAGTGGAAAATATGGGTGCCCAGATGGTACGTGAAGTGGCTTCCAGGACCAGTGACAATGCCGGTGACGGAACGACAACAGCAACTGTATTGGCCCAATCCATCATTGCTACCGGTATGAAAAACGTTACAGCCGGTGCCAATCCAATGGACCTCAAACGAGGAATTGATATCGCGGTAAGTGCCGTTGTAGAAGAGCTGAAAAAAATCAGCCGTGATATTAGTGACCGTAACGAAATCGCTCAAATCGGTACTATTTCCGCCAATAACGACGAAACCATTGGCCGCTTAATTGCAGATGCTATGGAAAAAGTCGGTAAAGACGGTGTAATCACTGTGGAAGAAGCAAAAGGAACCGAAACCTATCTCGACACCGTAGAAGGTATGCAATTT
This sequence comes from Balneolales bacterium, assembly GCA_040878115.1. GTDB lineage: Bacteria > Bacteroidota > Rhodothermia > Balneolales > Natronogracilivirgulaceae > JBBDMU01. Next base: position 1,087 of record JBBDMV010000121.1, on the reverse strand, counting down.
GATCGAGGGTATCTTTCTCCGTATTTCGTTACAAACTCTGAAACGATGGTTACTGAGTTTGACGATGCTTTGATCCTTATTTATGATAAGAAGATTTCCAACATGAAAGACTTGCTCCCTATTCTGGAGAAAGCCATTCAAACCGGAAAGCCTCTCTTGATTATTGCTGAAGATATCGAAGGTGAAGCCCTTGCAACTCTGGTTGTGAACAAGCTTCGTGGCACGCTTAAAATCGCTGCTGTTAAAGCTCCTGGATTCGGCGATCGCCGTAAAGCCATGCTTGAAGATATTGCCATTCTTACCGGCGGTACCGTAATTTCTGAAGATCGTGGATACAATCTTGAAAATGCTACCCTCGATTATCTGGGCAGCAGCGGACGTGTTACCATTGATAAAGACAATACGACTATTGTTGACGGAAAAGGCAAAGATGACGATATCAAGGCTCGTATTAATCAGATCAAATCTCAAATTGAGAATACCGAATCTGATTATGACCAGGAAAAGCTTCAGGAACGCCTTGCCAAGCTTAGCGGCGGCGTAGCTGTTCTTTATATTGGTGCATCTTCTGAAGTTGAGATGAAAGAGAAAAAAGCCCGTGTGGAAGATGCTTTGCATGCTACACGTGCTGCCGTTGAAGAAGGTATTGTTGCCGGAGGCGGAGTAGCACTTCTTAGGGTATCTCATGTACTGGATAATCTTAAAACAGATATTGCAGACCAAAGAGTTGGTTTTAATATCATCAGACGGGCCCTTGAAGCACCTTTACGCATCATTGCTTCAAATGCAGGTGTTGAAGGTTCCATTGTAGTGCAAAAAGTTAAAGAAGGAAAAGACAGCTTTGGCTATAATGCCCGTACCGAGGTGTATGAAGACCTGGTTGCAGCCGGTGTTATCGATCCTACCAAAGTTACCCGCACTGCTCTTCAAAATGCGGCATCAGTAGCAGGCTTAATGCTTACTACCGAAGCAGTGGTTTCAGAGAATCCTGAAGCCAAAGAAGACGCTCCAGCCGGCGGCGGTGCTCCTGATATGGGTGGCATGGGCGGCATGGGTGGAATGGGCGGCATGGGCGGAGGCATGGGCT
>JBBDMV010000120.1:0-2738 GCA_040878115.1 Balneolales bacterium | reverse complement strand
TATTATTTAATGATCATAGAGAATATAATTATTGCCTATTAATGTATTTATTTTTTTATTTACTATGCTGATATCATATTGGCTACAACATCTTTTATTCCAAAACCTATACAGTTAGACATGGCCCTGGTACATCTAATAAAAATCGCCCATGGCCGCAGCGGAGACAAAGGCAGCGGCAGTAACGTTGGGATTATCGCACGACATCCTGATATATACCCTTTCTTAAAGGAAACGCTTACAACGGAACGCGTCAAAGAGCACATGAAGCATGTGTGCAAAGGAGAAGTGGAGCGCTATGAGCTGCCCAATCTGGGTGCCCTGAATTTCATCCTCAACGACAGCCTCGGCGGCGGCGGGACCATCTCACTAAAGCTGGATGCCCAGGGAAAAACACATGCCGCCCTTGTGTTGAGAATGAAGCTGGATGTTCCTGAAGATCTGTTGAAGTTGGTTGATTAAGCGGCTATACAACAACTTGCATAGCGGGATCCCGGAACTTTAAAGCAAAAAATAAATATCACAAGAGCAGGCAGCATCGACTTAACTTATTAAGGTTTTTACCACTATATGCCTTCACTCCTTGTCTGTACTTATGCGATGTTCAGGTATATATAAACACGCTGAAAGAGCGCTTTTCTCACCCTTATTTTACCCGGGGCCTGGCAGGGGTCTGGTCCCTACCTGGTCCTACCCAAGTCTTACCTTACTATTGAAATCGCATTGCGGGTTCGGGAGCATTCCAGGACCAGGGTAGGACCAGATATGGTGTGGGTATTATCAAAACACGTTAAACGGTCAGAACCTAATACATTTAGGGTTTATTGTCATTTTGCCTAAAATGTATCAGCTGGGTTTTGCCGGCTGATGTCAGAGGCAAAGGAGTGTATTTGATTCATATCACGGTTTTTATAACTTGGATTACAGATTAATCCACGAATTTAGTTACTGAGAAAATGAACGTTATTGGCATATTGTTGGCTTCGGCATTTATTCTACTGATCGCCTATCGCTTTTACGGAAATTTTATAGCACGGAAGTTTGAGATTGATAATCGCAACATCACGCCGGCCCATAAGCAAAAAGACGGTATAGATTATGAGCCTGCTAAAAAACCCGTCGTGCTGGGCCACCATTTCGCTTCCATCGCCGGGGCCGGACCTATTGTGGGGCCCATAATAGCCGTTTCTTTCGGATGGGTTCCCGCCTTACTCTGGATCATCATTGGGGGTATATTTTTCGGGGCTGTTCATGATTTGGCTTCCATTATGGCTTCGCTGCGGCATAAAGGAAAATCTATTGGTGAGATCATTCAAATATACATTGGGGACTTTGGCAAGAAGCTGTTTCTGATATTTGCTTTTGCCACCCTTCTCCTGGTGATCGCGGTATTCGCCGATATTGTAGCCAAAACATTTCATGCTGTACCTGCCGCTGCATCTTCCTCGGTTATGTTTATTGGTCTGGCCCTTCTTTTTGGTTTCGTAATGAAGAGGGTACGGCTTCCCTTCTGGCTGATTTCAGTCATAGGTATCGGTTTAATGTACATGCTGGTTTTTCTGGGTGAATATGTTCCTCTTCAATTGGGTTATGGTACCTGGATTTTGATTTTGACCGGTTACATTTTTTTCGCTGCCGTTACGCCCATGTCTACTTTGCTTCAACCACGGGATTACCTGAGCTCATACCTGCTATATGGGATGATGGTATTGGGCATCCTGGGCATTTTCTTTTCAAACCCGGCCATTGAGATGGATACCGCCATCCATTTTAATGTGGAAACGTTGGGGTATTTATTTCCGGTATTGTTCGTAACCATAGCCTGCGGAGCTATTTCAGGGTTTCATTCTCTGGTAGCATCCGGCACAACATCCAAGCAAATTGACAAAGAGGATGACGCCCGTGTAATCGGCTTTGGCGGTATGCTTATAGAAACCCTGTTGGCGGTAATTGCGGTCCTGGCCGTAATTGTTATGACTCGCGCTGATTTCGTCAGCCGCCTCGGGGAAATAGGTCCGGTGACCCTATTTTCGGAGGGGGTGGGCGGTTTCATGAGCGTACTTGGCATCCCGCTAGCTCTTGCCGTTTCTTTTGTTGCTCTCACGGTTTCGGCTTTCGCACTTACATCTTTGGATACCTGCACGCGTCTGGCCCGTTTTGCAATACAGGAGTATTTCGAGGACCAGAAGGATTCCACGGTTTACGGCCTGCTGCAAAACCGCTACGCAAGCACCACATTGGTGATTATCTTCAGTTTAGCCTTGCTGCTAACGGGGCAGTTCGATGTCCTGTGGCCAATTTTTGGGTCTGCGAACCAGCTCCTGGGGGCGCTGGCCTTACTGGCAGCGACCGTTTGGCTGGCCAAAAAGGGTATAAATCCTATCTTTACACTTATCCCGATGGTGTTTATGTTTGCAGTTACCTTGCTTTCCCTGGTCCTGTTTGCCTGGCAAAATTTTCAGGACCAAGGGTATGTTCTTGGCGTCATTGCAACCCTTTTGTTCATGCTCGCCATAGTACTGATCATTATGGCTAAGAATTCACTTAGCGAGTTTTACGGGAAGAAAGAAATAAAGCTTAAGGAAGAGGTGAGCTCGGGTAAGTTTTGAGTTTGCTTTAAATGTAGGTTGTTGATTTTAATCACAAAGAGCACATCATGTCTGGTACTCCTGTTTTCCGCAATGCAGCACCGAATCATTATAACCCTATGCAGCGACCTTTACCCTGAAAGGGTAACA
>JBBDMV010000119.1:0-2760 GCA_040878115.1 Balneolales bacterium | reverse complement strand
TGATTTTTTGTTACTTTTGCATCAAGGCAAAAGTAAAGCGCTATAGAACTCATGAGCTCTAAAACACTCCCATAAACAACTTTAAATCTCAAAAGCCTGCCCCGGGTCCATCACACACCGGGCGAGACGCCCTTGAATAGTGCGGTACAGGCGAGACGCCTGTACCGGCGATGTAGAGACGCGCTGTACCGGCGATGGTAAATACGTTTACCAATGACAGGTAGTGGACGTTTGGTAATATGGAGCCCAAATTAGCTTACCGGCTTCATACGTCGGCGCATATATTAGCTTCCGAACCTAAATAAATTAGGTAATAATGACATTTTGCCTTAACCCAATTGCCAAAAAAATCCTTTATTGAATAACTTTTGACCTGAATTTGATCAAGTTTCCCCGCTGTATCGGTCACATTTTAACACGGACCATCTCCTGACCAAGTCCCAGGCAACTCCTACTCAACTCCTGCATTACTGTTCCGGGTTTGGGAGTTGTATAAACCATGGTCAGGAGTTAGTTTTCTTCTTCAATAGTAAATCCATAATTTTAATTTTATTAAGTCTAATATGAAAAAAGCTTAATTTATTTAACACTAATAATTTTTATGTCTTTTGGCTTTGATATAAAGTTTTTGGTCATTGAACCAGGATTAACAGAAATGCATACATTGTGCAGACAAAAAATGCTTATTACCTTCTCACGCATTTAATGCGAATAATCTTTATTTTTGCTCTCTTTTAATTATTCGAATGATTTTCAACATCCAATATTTTTATGTCTTTGATTAGAACACATACGTGTGGCGAGTTAACCCAGGCCAATACAGGGGAAAATGTAATATTAAACGGTTGGGTAGATACCCGCCGCGATCTTGGCGGGGTGATCTTTATTGATCTTCGTGACCGTTACGGGCTTACCCAGGTTGTCTTTTCACCCCAGGATAATGCTGAGGCGCACGAGCTTGCTGATCAACTTAGGCCTGAATTTGCCATTGGTATCGAAGGTGCAGTTAAAGAGCGATCCGAGGAAAATGTAAACAGGAAGCTAAAAACCGGCGAAGTGGAGATCCGTGTTCATAAGCTGCAAATTTATTCCAGGGCCAAGACCCCTCCCTTTGAGATTAAAGATGATGTGAAAACCAATGAGGATGTCCGGTTAAAGTACCGTTACCTGGACCTGCGCCGCCCTTCAATGCAGAAAAACCTGATGCTGCGGTCGAAGGTTTATCAATCCACCCGCAACTACTTTTACAAACATGATTTTGCCGAAGTGGAAACTCCGGTCTTAATGCGCAGCACGCCCGAAGGTGCCCGTGATTATCTGGTCCCCAGCCGTGTAAATGCCGGTAAGTTTTTTGCGCTTCCTCAAAGTCCGCAAACCTATAAGCAGCTACTGATGGTTTCGGGAATGGACCGCTACTTCCAGATCGTAAAATGTTTCCGCGATGAAGACCTGCGGGCAGACCGTCAGCCGGAATTCACCCAGATTGACGTTGAGCTGTCATTCACCGATGAAGAGCAGATATACTCGCTCAGTGAAGGCTTGATGCAAGCCATCCTTAAGGAAACGTTGGATGTAGATATTCAGGCACCATTTAAAAGAATGACCTACCCCGATGCTATCAGCACGTATGGAAGCGATAAACCAGACACGCGTTTTGATCTTAAGTTTGTTGATTTCTCTGATATCGTGGAGAAATCCGACTTCCGTGTTTTTTCCAAAACGGTAAATGATGGCGGCAGCGTAATCGGTTTCGTTGTGCCGGGAATGGGTACTTTGGGGCGTGGCGTGATGGACCGCCTGACCAAAAGAGTTCAGGATGAACTTGGCGCAGGCGGACTTATTTACATGAAAAACAATGCTGATGAATTGTACTCCAGCGTCAGCAAATTTGTTAAAGAAGAAACATCCCGAGAAATGGTTGAACGGTCCGGTGCAAAGGAAGGTGATCTTATTCTTCTATTAGCCGGCCCCAGCCCTAAAGTCTATCATCAGCTAGGTGATCTGCGCCTCATTGTGGCTAAAGAGTATGAATTGATTGACACCCGTAAGCATGATTTCCTTTGGGTCACCGATTTTCCTCTTCTTGAATTTGATCCTGAAGAAGGCCGCTACTTTGCCATGCATCATCCCTTTACCTCTCCTCAGATAGACGATTTGTCCAAAATGGAAGACTCTCCGGGTGATATTAAAGCACGAGCTTATGATTTGGTATATAACGGAAATGAAATAGGCGGAGGCTCCATTCGTATCCATCAGCGGGAGCTTCAGCAGCAGATGTTCCGCCTGCTTGGGATTGACGATGAAGAGGCACAGCAAAAATTTGGCTTCCTTCTCGATGCCTTCCAATACGGTCCCCCACCGCATGGCGGTATTGCTCTGGGGTTAGACCGGGTAGTCATGCTCCTGGCCGGCTCTAAAAACCTGCGTGAAGTCATAGCCTTCCCAAAAAACCAGAAAGCGCAAAGCATCATGGATAACAGCCCCGATGAGGTTGACCCGAAGCAGCTTGACGAACTGCATATCCAACTCAAGCCGAGGATTAACGCAAAAGCATAAAAGACATTTTAGATATTGTCAGAAGGGACGATGGTTGGGTTGTTGGATAATGTGGTGCGAAACGCGCTGTACCGGCGGTCATGTTCATAGGATAACCACCCCTGGGGGCTGTATCGAAAGCCATTTCGCCGACACCCGTAACCTTCAGACATGGTTGGTTTAATCCACCGTAGAGACGCAAGATTTTGCGTCTCTACATGATGC
>JBBDMV010000118.1:0-71682 GCA_040878115.1 Balneolales bacterium | reverse complement strand
CAACCCTGAAAGGGTTAAACATATATTGCCTGGCCTTAATAAATTCATTTTTTAATCGAACTCAGGTGAATAGTAATAACCATTTGGTAGGTAACGATAAAGATTTGACAACTTTTTGATTACAGCTTTATTTAACAGTTCTGTAGTCAGTACCTACACGGTCAACATTATTTAACAGAGATCAGCTTTTATACTTTTTCAGGAAGATTTCTTCGGCCTCCAGCGTACCTATTAAGACTATTTCTTCGCCGGGTATTAGCTCTGATTCAGGATCAGGATTAATATCCATATCATCTCCCTTGCGTAAGGCTACAACGGTACAGCCGGTTTCCTGACGGATATTGGTTTCAAATAACTTTTTACCCTTTAATCTTTTCGGTACGGGAACTTTGAAGATATTCAGGCCTTCGGCAAGCATCAACACATCCCCGCGCTCAAGCAGGTTGAAAATAGCGTTTGCGCCCATGGTAGCGTATGACATCACGAAATCAGCCCCTGCACGGTGAAGTGTTGATAGATTTCTGCCTTGGGTAGTACGCACAGTGGCCTGAATATTGGGCCTAAGCTGCCTGCAATAAATGGTCAGATAAATATTGACATCATCGTCGTGTGTGGTAATAATAACGGTATGGGCTTCATTTATTCCCGCTTTTTGTAGTGTCATTAGATCAGCAGCATCACCAACTATATAGTTTTTGGTGTTTCGGATACGACTCGTTTTTTTTTCAATGATTTTGTACTTGATCTGCCTTTCTTTGAGTGCCCGGGCGGTTGCCCGGCCAACACGCCCTCCACCGATAATTACAACCGGGGTATCTATAGAATGATAAATACCGAACAATTCGTCATACCTTCGCATCTGCTCAACCGAACCCACCAAGACCAGAACCGTTTTTTCATTGATTACGGAATCTGATTTTGCCAGTTCAAACCGACCTCTCTCCCATAACCCCACAACATTCATTCCGGTGATTTCCCGCAGGCGGCTTTCAAGAATGGTTTTGCCTACCAGAGGAGTTTCAATAGCGGGCGCTTCACTGATGATCATTTTATCAAACCGGCCAATTACATGTACACGCGCACTCCCGCCAAGTGTTCGCCGGGCAAGTGACTGCCCCAAAGCTTCGCTTATGTTCAGAACCTGCGTACTGCCGGCGAGTTTCAGGATATCAACTGACTCGAGTGAATTAGCTATGGTAACAATGGGCACGGTTTCGCTTAACTCCCGGACTGTAAAGGCGATATTCGTATTGATCATGTCGTCACCAGTAGCTACAACCATGGCGGCGTTTTTTACACGAAGTTTTTTATAGGTTCCGGGATCATCCAGATCGCCCAGTACAACGTTTACCCCAAGGTCACTAAGCTCAAGGGCATAGTGCAAATCATCAATCAGAACAACATAAGGACGGTTAAACTTTTCAAGTTTACGGATTAAAGTCTGGGCTATAAAATCGTATTTCGTAATGATTACATGATCTTTAATAGTTTCGGGGAGTTCTCTCGGCGTACGCGCCTGGGTCTGGGCTTCCAGCCACGGGGCGTAAAAGAATTGGATAAAGGTGAATGGCAACAAGACCAGCAGAAATACAATCCCCGAAAACAGCACCACCATTGAAAACAGCTGGCCCAGGTCACTCTCAAAAGTTATGTCTCCAAAACCCAGAGTAGACATGGTAACGAGGGTCCAGTACATACCGGAAATCCAGCTGTGTTGCTCCCCTTCGTATTCCATGATTAAATGGAATACGAAGGTATACGAGATTATCACAGCGATAAGAACAATCATGAACTTTGATAGTTGCCAGATGTTCTTTTGCGTGCCTCTGTTCTGGAAAAAGTAGGCGAGTTGTGAAGTAATGGATTTCAAAGGTAGAATAATTTAGCCGTTAAATGCATGCTCTACATTTTATGATTGTAGAAGGTTGATTTTATACATAATATTGGCCACGTTCAAATTGTTTCGATAATTTGGCGAAATATTACCAAACAAGATAGATATTGAAGATTGTTATTATTGGGGCCGGCGAAATCGGTTTCCACCTAAGCGCCCTTTTGTCTGAAGAAAAACAGGATGTAACTGTTTTGGACCGGGATACAAAAGCACTATCTGAGGTAGCATCTTCATGTGATGTTTTAACCATTGAAGGAAACGCGGCATCAGCCCAGGATTTGCTGGCTGCCGGAGTTAAAGAGGCCGATCTTGTAATAGCGGCAACCAGTCTGGATGAAGTTAATATGATTGCCTCTATGATGAGCAAGCGGCTAGGGGCAAAGAAAGTTATTGCACGCATCAGAAACGATGAGTTCACCGATCCCGGCACGCCGCTAAACCCTGAAGATCTGGGGATTGATGTAATGATCAATCCCGAACAAAGCGTGGCACAGGAAATCGTGCAGCTTATAAAACGATCGTCTGCATCTGATGTGCTTACTCTTGCCGACGGAAAGATGCAGCTGGTAGGCCTCCGGCTGGAAAAAAATTCTCCGCTTGTTGGCATAACCCTGATGGAATACGCCAAGGGTTATCCAAATATGGTATTTAGGATTGTGGCCATATACCGGGGAGGACGGACCATTATTCCTGATGGCTCAGACCATTTGGTAGGCAATGACACTATTTTTATAATAGCCTGCACCGAAACCATACCGGAAATTGTAAAAAGTACCGGAAGAATTGAACAGCCTATAAACCGGATCATGATTGCAGGGGGAACCAAAGTGGGTTCTCATGTTGCCCGAATCCTTAATAAGGAGAACGGAAGATGGAATGTCAAGCTCATTGAGCCCAGCGAAAAATGGTCTATGCAGCTTGCTGCCGAGTTAGAAAACATCCTTATTCTTCATGGCGAGGCTACCGATCCTGACTTATTAGCTACTGAGGGAATCATGGATACCGATGCTTTCATTTCCGTAACGGATGATGAAGAATCCAATATTATAAGCTGTCTGATGGCCAAGCACCTGGGCGTTCGAAAAACGGTAGCCATGGTTTCAAAAGCCGAATACATCCCTCTCAGCCAGACTATCGGTTTGGATTCAGCCGTCAATAAAAAGCTTTCGGCCTCGAATGAGATTCACCGGCAGATAAGGCAGGGTAAAGTACTGGCTGTCTCTTCTTTGCACGGAATAAAAGCCGAGTTACTGGAACTTGAAGTCAGTTCACTATCAAAGGCAGTTGACAAGCCTATTCATAAAATTCGTCTTCCAAAAGACTGCCTTGTCGGCGGCATTTTGCGCAACGGTTCGGTTGAGATTGCCACTGGGCAAGCCATCATCAGGAAAAATGACCGGGTTATTATTTTCTGTTTGCCTCAATCCATAGAAGCCGTTACCTCCTACTTCAAATAATCCCATGCTTGATAATTTTTTCGGCTCCGCGATCAATTTCAAATCTATTTTTGGAATTTTGGGTGCTTTTCTGTTCTTCCTGGGCTTTGCCCTGTTGGTTCCGCTTATTCCGGCATTTATTTATAATGAAGAAGCCTGGCAGGCTTTTCTGATATCGGCTTCATTTGCTTTTATTTTTGGCGCACTATTTTACTACCTATTTAAGCCAAAACAGGAACTTCGTTTACGAGAAGTTTTTATCGTCGTAAGCTTCACCTGGATCATATTATCTCTGGTGGGCGCTCTTCCATTTATGCTGAGTGGGGCGCTTGTAAATTATGGCGATGCTTTTTTTGAAACGATGAGCGGACTCACGACCACCGGAGCAACCATTTTCGGGGGTACAACAACATCAGGTATTGTAAACCCTGATATTGAGGGCCTTCCCAAAAGCCTGATATTTTGGCGATCCCTTTTGCATTGGTTAGGTGGAATGGGTTTTATTGTGCTTTCTGTCGCTATTCTACCACTTTTTGGAACCGGCGGGATGCAACTGTTTCAGGCTGAATCGTCATTGCTAAGTACTGATAAGCCAACACCACGCGTTCAGCAAACTGCAAAATTTTTATGGTATGTCTATCTGGGTATTACGGTAGTGCATTTTTTCCTGCTTTGGGTTCATCCTAAAATGGATTGGTTTGATTCTGTAAATCATGCTTTTTCTACTATGGCTACCGGTGGATTCTCAACTAAAGATGCTAGTATTGCCGCATATGATTCAGTCTATATAGACATAATCGTCACCCTGTTTATGTTTCTGGCCGGGGTAAACTTTGTTCTTCATTTCAGAGTTCTTCGGGGTGAGCTAATCACTGTAACCAAAAATCGTGAGCTTCGGTTTTATGTTTTAGTCACACTGGTAGCTGTTACGCTCATCACGTTATCTTTATGGATGAACCATTATGACACCTTTGGGGAAGCATTGCGTTACGGAGCTTTTCAGGCAATTTCCATAATAACAACAACAGGGTATGGTACTGATAACTACACAATTTGGCCACCCTTCGCCCTGTTTCTCCTTTTCCTTTTGTTTTTTACGGGTGGAAGCACGGGTTCAACCAGCGGCGGGATCAAAATGACTCGCTGGATCATTCTGATCAGAAGCTCTTTTCGTGAGATCAAGCAGGCCGTCCATCCAAAAGGGGTTTATCCCATCCGAATGGGCAATAAAATAATCGAGCCTGCTGTCTCAAGAACCGTTTATGGTTTTTTCGTGCTTTATATGTTGATATTTGTCGTCGGTGCGCTGACTCTTAAGGCCTTGGATATAGATTTTATTTCAGCTTTAGGAGCAAGCATTGCCTGTCTGGGCAACATCGGCCCGGCCATCGGAGACCTCGGCCCCGAGAATAACTACGCCCATATGCCATTTGCCGGCAAATGGGTTTTATCCTTGCTGATGATGATCGGCCGCCTGGAAGTATTTACTGTAATTGTATTGTTTTCGACAACTTTCTGGAAACAATAGTACCATTGGTTATTCATAAACATGCATGATTTCCCAGGTTCTTTTCCTTTTAAGGTCCGGGACTTCAGCATTTTCATCAGGGAAACCAACAGGCATCAGTAAAACGGGGGTTTCATTACCTGGACGTTCAAGTATTTCATTTAAAAACTTCATAGGATTTGGCGTGTGAGTGAGTGTGGCCATACCGGCATGATGAAGGGCTGCAATTAATATTCCTGAGGCGATACCAATGGACTCATTCACATAATAGTTCTTGAACCGCACACCGTTTCTGAGCCTGTAGTTTTCCTTGAAGACCACAATGATAACAGGTGCATCATCAATGAATTCTTTTATAAAGCTGGTCTCAAAGGTTGCCAGGTCTTTTTTAAAACTCTCTGAAAAACGAGCTTCGTAATTTTGCTTTTCTTCCTTCTCGGCAGCCAGCCTTATCTTATGCTTCAAGTCGGGATTCTTCACAACACAAAAATGCCAGGGTTGCTTATGGGCCCCTGATGGTGCTGTTCCGGCCGCTTTAATGGCATTTTCGATAACACTTTCAGGAACAGGCTGTGTTGAAAAATGACGCACTGTTCTTCGCTTTTTCATCAAATCATAAAATGCCAGGGCTTTTGTTTGTGATTCTTTAGGTGTTAATTTTTCAAATTCAAGTCGTACGGAGGCATTTTCTACTTTCATGAATAACCAATACTAATTAATTTTAATGGAGTTAGGAAAAATGAATTGAAGCTAATAAAATAAATACAAAACATAAATTTAAATCCTTTATATTATAAAATGTTATAATATATAAAGCTGTTCATCGAAAAACGGGTAGTATGCAGATACGAAATGTAGTAATTATTACAATCGCATTTATACTTATTGTTGCCAAATCGACCTACGCACAGGATACCTTTAGCTTTGGTTTAAAATCGGGTATATCCTCCTCATCCTTTTACACTTCTTCTGATCGCACAATTGAATTCAACAACCGATGGGGGCTGTCTGTTGGTGGATTTCTAGACTTGCAACTGGCCAAAGTCATCAACTTGCAACCTGAAATCAATTATACGCAACGAGGTTCTTCCGTATCATTTCCCCTCAATGCGGACGAAGAACCGAATTTCCTTTCTATCGGTCAGGCCCAGGCACAATGGAAAACATCCTATATTGAAATTCCACTGCTTTTACGTGTCATTTTTCCTTATGATGTAAAATTTGCTCCACATATGATTTTTGGGCCCTCATTGAATTTTCTTAGAAGTACAAATATTTCGAACTCACAGAATATTCTCAGCAGGGCAGACATCATACATAAGTTTGATTTGGCAACTACTTTTGGTGTCGGGACAAGCTTCAAATGGTTTTATCCGGGGGAGATTTTCTTTGATATCCGGTACATGCTTGGCACTACTGATATTCATGGATTTTATGATGTAGAGTTTAAAAATGAAGGCCTTTCCCTAAATTTGGGTTACCGCTTTTGAGTACATCCTGTCCATGACGGTTAACGTTATTTCCCTCTTTGTTTAAGAAGGCGTTAATACCTGAATACCCCTGCAATTTCTCCCTCTCCTGGTATTTTGTCCTGATCTACGGTATAAACCTTACCGCTGTTAACTACCGTATACACAGCAGCCAAATCTATCAAGTCTTCGGAACCATTTTCCCCGCGCTCCATTTTTTTCACCCTGGCCTCTTCAGGGTTATATACCCCCCAGTAATGGCCGTTTCTTGGTACGAACAATACATCTACACGGCCATGTGCAGCTGCTGCAACAGCATCATTAATGGTAGACGCTGTTTTGCCTGTCCCTGCTAATTCCTGAAAGCGGTCAACATCCTGTTCTCGAGCTTTGGCAAAATACGGTTCCATTGCTTGCCAGGCTTTATTGTGAATCTCTCTGGGCTTGAGAGCATCGGGGTTTCCGGTAATTTTAATCTTATCAAGCAGAGCATTGTAATTATTGACTTTGTGATAAATAGGATGTAAATATTCTACTCCATACACTAACAATGGGCCTCCATTCAACGACGGTGCCACCACCCTGTCAATTTCACGGAACCAGTGACCGATTTGCTCTTTTATTTCATTATCCGCTTCATGTCCAAAAAATACAGCGGCCCTGGTCCCTTCACCTGGTGTACGAGCTGTTTCCGTATGAAACTGTTGGCTTTTCTCATATTCATTGAGCTTCAGATATTCCTGAAAGTTAAGCGGCACATCTTTAATCTCAAGCTCTGTAATAGTATTGCGGGTACCGTGAAACAGTCTGACTTTCTTTTGACTAAGGGCTAAAGTATAAAACTTACCGTTTTCGGAAAATAAAGGAAGAAGAGGTTTAATGTGCAATCTCTCGTTCACAATTACAAGCTCCTCGAAATTTATTGGAAGCCGGTAAAAACGTGTCATTTCAGGAGTACGGAAAACGGCAAGGCCATCGTTCATATGCTGCATGAATTGCTGATCATTCATCTTTGCCTCTATCGGCTCTAAGAAATCGTGAACATGACGAACGCCTTTCTCGCGAAGAGAGCTTTCTGCTTGTTTAAGCAAGTTCTTGATCCGGATTGGGTCTTGCATCATTCCCTCACCTGTTTTATGCGATGGCATATATAAGGAAAGTGAATGGGGATTTCTTTTTTCAACCAATTCACTCAATTCTTCGGTGGAAAGTATATCCATGGTTTCTCCTGATTTTTTAAGACTTCGAATTACAAAACTCTCTTATGAAACGTTCTTGTGGTAGGATCATTTTGGAAAACAAATAACCTTTTGCCATCCTGATTAATACGGTAAACAGAAAATAATTGTCTTATGTAAGCGCTTTTTTGGCGAAGTGATCTTATTATATGATTTATTTTCTTTTTTCTGTTGACAAGAAAATAAATCCTCGCTATTATATGGAATAATAAGGCTCAAATTAAAATCAATTTCTTGACTTCTACCAACCAATATGTCTCTGTTTTCACCATGCCAAACTCCATGTGCATGTGTCCGTGTTGCTGCAAAGCAGTTCTTAGAGATAGGGGTTTGTCCATTTATTGTGACTGGTAAATAGAAAACATTTTAAAAAAGCCCGCTATCTCTCAAGACAGCGGGCTTTTTTTTTGCATCCCCCCTGCCCGTTGCCACCAGAGATTAAAAAAATAAACCAATAATCAATCAAATAGTAGTCATGGCTAATACTAAAACGACCTCAGATATACTTGTAACGACAGAATGGGCGGAAGGTAATCTTGATAAAGATGGGTTCCGTTTTGTGGAAGTAGATGTTGATACATCATCTTATCAGGAAGGTCACCTTCCTGGAGCTATAGGATGGAACTGGAAAAATGAGTTGCAGGATGTGCTAACCCGTAATGTTGCATCTGTCGATGCTGTTGAGAAGCTGCTTGGTGAATCAGGGATCAGCAAAGATACAACCATTGTTCTTTATGGTGATAATAATAACTGGTTTGCAGCCTGGGCATATTGGCTTTTGCAATATTACGGGCATCACCATCTAAAGATTTTAGATGGCGGCAGAAAGAAATGGGTGGCTGAAGGAGGCAAATTATCAACCGAAGAACCCAAGCCGAAAACAGAAGAATACTCAATTGGTGAAATCCGCGAAGAACTACGCGCCTTTAGGGATGATGTGGCACAAACCATCAGCAACGATCACGCCTTCGGCCTGGTTGATGTGCGGTCTCCGGATGAATTTACCGGTAAGATCATAGCCCCTCCCGGCATGAAAGAACTTTCACAACGCGGCGGGCATATTCCCGGGGCACAAAACATACCCTGGGCAAGTACGGTCAATGAAGATGGGACTTTTAAAAGTAAGGATGAACTCACAAAGATTTACGCAGATCGTGGAATAACATCAGACAAATCAATTATCGCCTATTGCCGTATAGGGGAGCGCTCTGCCCATAGCTGGTTTGTACTGAAAGAATTGCTTAATTTCGAGAATGTTCGAAATTATGATGGATCCTGGACTGAATGGGGCAATCTAATTAATGCACCCATCGAACGCTAATTAACCCTTATAATGGAAAAAAAAGTCAAACTAGCCAAAGAAGAGCATCTCAAGGAAGCAAGCCGTGATCTGCGAGGAGCGCTGATAGAAGAGTTGAAGGATGGAACCCCAAGTTTCACCAAGGACAGCTACCAGCTCCTTAAATTCCACGGGTTGTACCAGCAGGATGACCGTGATAAACGTCAAGGCAAGAATAAAGAATATTCGTTTATGGTCCGCTGCCGAATACCCGGAGGCGGATTAAGCGCTGAACAGTATCTCGTTCATGATCGTCTGGCCGATACCCATGCCAATGGTACTTTAAGGATTACCACCCGGCAAACATTTCAGTTTCATGGGGTGATTAAGCAAGACCTGAGCGAAACGCTTTCAGCCATCAACGATCAGTTGATCACAACGATGGCGGCTTGTGGGGATGTGGTCCGTAACGTGATGTACAGTCCAATCCCTGACGTTAGCACAAAGCAGGAAATCGTTAAAAAATATGCTAATGAAATCTCAGACAAACTGCTCCCGAGAACAAAAGCATTTCATGATGTCTGGCTTGACGGAGAAAAGGTTTATTCCGGCGAGAAGGAATATGCGAGTGTGGAAACCTTTTACGGCCCTAGTTACCTACCTCGAAAGTTCAAGATCGGAATAGCTGAAGCGGGTGATAATAGCATTGATGTTTATACCCAGGATATCGGAATAGTAGCCTTATTTAACGATTCAGATCAACTCGAAGGCTTCAATCTGATTGCCGGTGGTGGACTTGGAATGCATCATAAAAAAAGCGACACCTTCCCCCGCCTGGGTGACCATCTCGGGTTTGTTACCGAAGATAAGCTCTACGAAACAGTTGAAGGGATCGTAGCTATCCAGCGTGATCATGGTGACCGTACCAATCGTAAGCAAGCCCGCATGAAGTACCTCATTCACAATTGGGGTATAGATAAGTTCAGAGATGTTTTGGAAGAAAGACTGGGCTACGAGCTGAAGCCATTCCGCCCAATGCCTGATTTTGAACTTAAACTTTATCATGGCTGGCACCGCCAACGCAATGGACGCTGGTTCGTGGGCTTATTCGTAGAAAATGGACGAATTAAAAATGAAGGTGCTCTACGCCTTAAAGACGGGCTCAAGGAAATAGCCTCATCAATTAAACCCGGTATTCAACTTACCCCGCATCAGGATATCATTCTGACGGATATTAAAGAAGAGGACCGTGAGGCTGTAGAAGACATCCTAAAGCAGCATGGCATCCCTTTGCCGGAATCATATTCAAATACCGTCCGTTTTGCAATGGCCTGTCCGGCAATGCCCACTTGCGGACTGGCAATCACCGAGTCCGAACGGGTAATGCCTCAGATAATCCGCGAGATAGAAAATGAAGTCGCTCGCATCGGTTTGCAGGATAAAACCATCACCGTCAGGATGACAGGCTGCCCCAACGGTTGTGCACGTCCCTATGTAGCAGATATAGGCTTTGTGGGGCAATCGCTTGAAAAATATGCTATATATATCGGAGGTTCATCATCAGGAACGCATATGAATACTAAATACCGTGATCTTGTACCCTTTGGTGAATTGACAAATACAGTGCGTCCTTTACTTGAACAATATAAAAATGAACATAAAAATGGTGAAACCTTCGGAGGCTTCTGGAGACGAACGGAATTTCCTCAGCCAAATGTCGAAGCCGATGCGCAGACAAAGTAGTATAAAAGGCTATGGAAAAGTATATTTGACCGGAGCCGGTCCGGGTGATCCTGATCTAATAACTGTCAAGGGTTTAAAAACTTTGCAAAAAGCAGATGTAGTCGTTTATGACCGCCTTGCGGTACCCGACCTGCTTAATGAAGTTTCCGCAAAAGCTGAACTGATCTATGTAGGGAAAAAGCCGGGGCGTGCTTCAGCCTCCCAGGAACAGATTAATGAGGTGCTGCTTCAAAAAGCAGTCGAGGGTAAAACGGTTGTTCGCCTGAAAGGCGGCGATCCTTTTATTTTCGGACGTGGCGGAGAAGAAGCACGTCACCTTGCCAGTCATGGCGTCGATTTCGAAGTTATTCCTGGAATCAGCAGTGCGTTATCGGCACCTATGTTCGCCGGAATTCCACTTACCTACAGGAACTTAAGCCGGTCATTTACTGTTATAACCGGCCATGTCCGGAAGTCAGATGAGCTCAAACATGACTGGGACCGTCTTGCTGGTGAAGATACACTGGTTGTACTTATGGGAATGAGCAACCTCAACCACATAGCTCACCAACTGATGTTGCATGGCAAAGCTCCGGAAACACCAGTGGGTATTATCCATAAGGCTACTTATGCAGATCAGGAAACAGTAATAGATACGCTAGTCGGGGTATCTGAGAAATCTATACACATAACTTCTCCCTCGGTTATTGTAATCGGTGAGGTTGTACTTCTTGCCAATGAAATAGCATGGTTTGGCAAGTCAGAAAATAAGCGGGGACAAAAGTACCAGCCAAGTATGAAAATAGCTGCCGCAGGAATATAGTAATAAAAGAAACAGCCATGACAAATTTCGATTCGCATAAAACAAACCCCGTTTCAGAGGTGCAAGAACTTAACCGGCAATACGAAAATACTGATGTGGAGACTATTCTGAGTCGGAACTGGGAACAGTATGGTAAAGAAATGGTTATCGGTACCGGATTTGGTGCATCGGGGGCCGTATTGATGCATAAGCTTTATCATCTTGAACTGCCTGTAACCGTCTTCTACCTGGATACAAATTTGCTTTTCCGGCAGACTTACGAATTACGTGATGATTACGCTGAAAAATACAAAATTAACTTTGAACGGGTTGAAACGGACCTTTCAGTGGATAAACAGGCTGAGAAATACGGAGAAAAACTCTGGAATAAAAGTCCGGACCAGTGCTGCCACATCAGAAAAGTATTGCCCCTGAAGCATTATCTGACTGACAAGCAGGTGTGGGTAACGGGAGTCCGTCGTGATCAATCGGCAAGCCGTAAAAACACAGCGGTATTCGAATGGGATAAACAGAACGAGGTTATTAAAATCAACCCGCTTGCATCATGGGATGCCGATGATATATGGTCTTATATCAAATTCTATGATCTTCCTTACAATCCATTGCATGACCATGGCTATCCGAGTATAGGTTGCCAGCCGTGCACCAAGCCTACAACTGACAGCGATAATGAACGGTCAGGTCGATGGTCTGGTCAGGAGAAAACAGAATGCGGAATCCACCTGGTCACCCAGGAGTCTTCAGAAGGTTCATAATATTATGGATGTTTACCCAATATTTCTAAACCGGCTGAATAAGAATAAGACCGTAATAATTGGCGGCGACGATGAAGCCGAGAGAAAAGTCGGAGAACTTAATAATGCAGGAGCCGATTTAATTGTCATCAGCCGTCGAATTTCTCCTGTCATGCATGAATGGCATGGTCAAAATGTATTTGAATGGATTAGCAGGGATTATCAGGAAGGTGACCTAAAAGGTGCTTTCATGGTAATAGTAGCAGAATTTACAGGTGATACAAACCAGCTGGTCTGGAAGGAAGCAAACCGGCTGGGAATTTTATGTAATGTGATGGATGATATCCCTCATTGTAACTTCACGTTCGGTTCTCTGGTCAAACGTGGCCCGCTCAATATCGCTGTTTCTACCAGTGGAGCCGCACCAACACTGGCCGTCAGGCTACGTGAACGTTTTGAGCAGGAATTCGGCCCTGAATACGAGGATTTCCTCGATTTCATGCATAGCATACGAGGAAAAATGAAGCAGCTTCATCCTGATTTTAGCAAGCGAAAGCAGCTGTGGTATGAACTTATTGATTCAAACGTGCTCGACTTATTCCGTCAGGGGCGCTTTGAAGAGGCTGAAAAGCTTACATACGCAATTATATCGGGTGAGCTCATAAATCCACATACTCCCAAACCCTCTCAAATCAACCGTCAGGAAAAGTAAATGGGTATCGAAGCCTGGGCTGTACTTGTTATTATTTTCGGTTGTTTCGGGGTATTGCTTTGCACCAAGATACCACCGGACCTGGTTTTTATCGGCGGGTTAACAATCCTGATCATAGGAAATGTGGTATCACCGTCTGAGGCCCTGGTTGGATTTTCAAATCAGGGGATGCTTACCGTGGCTGCACTATATGTTGTGGCCGCAGGTTTGAAAGAGACAGGCGCCATCCGGTTTATTGTGACTAACCTGCTGGGACAACCCAAGAATCTGATAACGGCACAATTTCGAATCATCGGTCCTGTTATGACCATGAGCGCTTTCCTTAATAATACACCCATTGTAGCATCATTTATCCCGGCTTTACAGGATTGGGCAAGCCAGTACAATATCAATGTTTCTAAACTCATGATCCCCCTCAGCTACGCTGCCATTCTTGGCGGCACGTGTACATTAATTGGTACAAGCACAAATTTGCTGGTCCATGGGATGTTAATCAATGAAGAAGGGAGAGCGCTAAATATATTTGAACCCGCTATAGTTGGTATTCCTATCGCATTTGCAGGTTGCGTTTATTTACTCACCCTTGGTCGTAATTTATTACCCGATAGAGAATCAGGACTAAAGAATTTTGAGAACACACGTGAATATACCATTGAAATGGTTGTGGCTTCAAAGAACTCCATTACGGGGAAAAGTATCCAGGAGGCCGGGCTTCGTCATTTGAAAGGCGTATATCTGGTAGAGATCATTCGCGGTGATCGACTCATTGCTGCCGTATCACCGCAGGAACTGCTTCAGCAACACGACCGGCTTATCTTTACGGGGATGGTGGACTCCATCGTGGACCTTCAACAATTATCGGGCCTGGTACCTGCAACAGACCAGGTTTTCAAGCTGAATGCCCCCAGGCGAGAACGCATTCTGGCTGAAGCCGTTGTCTCTCCAAGCAATCCTCTGAATGGAGTAACCATTAAGGAAGGCAAATTCCGCCAACGATACGATGCCGTTGTACTTGCAGTTTCACGTAACGGCCAAAGGATTAACGAGAAAATTGGTGATATTAGATTACAAACCGGCGACTTCCTTTTAATGGAAGCTCCCCCCCATTTTGTAAAGGCGTTTAAGTTTTCCAATGATTTTTTCCTGGTAACAACACTTTCCAAAAACGGGACCCCCGACTATGAAAGATCCTGGATTTCCCTGTTGATTATTGCTGTAATGATTTTATCAGCGGCATTTGGGTTACTGACTATGTTCCAGGCTGCAATTCTCGCTGCCGGATTAATGATCATGACCCGCTGCTGCCGGATAAGCGTGGCTCGCGAAAGTATCGACTGGCCCGTCTTATTAGTCATAGCCGCGGCACTTGGGATTGGCAATGCTTTACAGGTAACCGGTGCTGCAAACACGATTGCCGGTGGTTTTATTCAAATGGCAGATTTTAATCCTTATCTGGCACTTATAGCAACCTACCTGGCAACCTGGCTCCTTACGGAAATGATCACCAATAATGCTGCAGCCGTACTTATCTTCCCTATTGCCGTTTCCATAGCAGGTTCAATGGGTGTCAGTTATATGCCTTTTGTCATGATCATTATCTTTGCTGCTTCAGCTAGCTTCTCAACCCCAATAGGGTATCAAACAAATCTCATGGTTTACGGTCCCGGTGGTTACAAGTTCTCAGATTATATAAAAGTTGGACTTCCACTCAATTTAATAGTTGCGATTATTGCAATCATTTTAGTACCATTAGTATGGAATTTTTAAAATGATACAGGACCTGATCAAACTATCAAAACAAGCCGGCGAAGCTATTTTAAGCTATTATAATGAACCCGTAACGGTTTATCAAAAAGAAAATAACTCGCCCTTAACCCAGGCAGATTTAGCTTCTCATGAATTAATTGTGCATGGGCTGAAGCAACTGGAAAATATACCGATAATTTCTGAAGAGGGTAAAATTCCTGATTATAATGAAAGAAAGTCCTGGGAGCGGTATTGGCTGATCGATCCCCTGGACGGCACCAAAGAGTTTCTCAAGCACAATGGAGAATTTACTGTAAACATTGCCTTAATGGAACATGATGAACCTGTTCTGGGAATCGTTTATCTGCCAGATAAAAATCTAACCTATATTGGAGAAGAAGATCAGGGATCCTTCAGGATCAATGAAAATGGTTCGAAAATAAAAATTCATTCTGTACCACCTGATATCAGTAACCGTCTTACCATTGTGGAGAGCCGTTCCCATGCCTCAAATAACCTGGATGAAAAACTTAGTGAACAAGGTCTTCAGGTAGGCAAGAAAGTAATAGCAGGCAGTTCATTAAAGTTTTGTTTGGTTGCCGAAGGAGCAGCTGATATTTACCCAAGGTTCGGAAGGACTATGGAATGGGATACGGCTGCCGGTGATGCTGTATTTCGCTACTCGGGACGAAATGGCAAGAGAAAATCTCCCTTATCTTACAATAAACCATCTTTAAGACATGAAGAATTTATAATCGGGATATAAAAAACTTCATTTAAAATCATACTTCAGGAACTAAACAAACGACAATCATATGGCTGAAAAAAAAATATACACACATTTAAAAGAACTTGAAGATGAAGCAATTTACATCATGCGGGAAGTTGCCGCACAGTTTGAAAGGCCTGTATTGCTATTCTCGGGCGGTAAAGACTCCATCTGCATGATGCACCTTGCTATAAAAGCTTTCTACCCAGCCAAAGTACCATTTCCGTTAATGCATATTGACACCGGTCATAATTTTAATGAAACCATTGCTTTCCGCGATGAACTAGTTAAGAAATCAGGTGCCAGGCTTATAGTGGGAAGTGTTCAGGAGTCAATTGATTCCGGAAAGGTGAAAGAAGAAACAGGCCCTGATGCCAGCCGGAATGCCTTGCAAACCGTTACTCTGCTGGATACCCTTAAAAAACACCAGGTAGATGCAGCGCTTGGTGGCGGCCGAAGGGATGAAGAAAAAGCCAGGGCTAAAGAACGATTTTTCTCCCATCGGGATATCTTTGGTCAGTGGGACCCTAAAAATCAGCGCCCGGAATTGTGGAACCTGTTTAACGGCCGTAAGAACCAAGGCGAAAGTTTCAGGGTATTTCCATTAAGCAATTGGACGGAGATGAATGTTTGGCAATATATAGCCCGGGAAAATATTGAAATTCCAGATATATATTTTGCTCATAAGCGTGATGTCTTTCTGCGACGAGGTGTATGGCTGGCCAATACCGAGTTCGTCGAAGTCCAACCAGATGAACAGCTTGTAAATAAAACTGTTCGCTTCCGCACTATCGGTGATGCAACCTGTACCGGAGCGGTACTTTCTAATGCATCTTCTTTAGAGGATATCATCCAGGAGGTAGCTTCTGCCCGCCAGACCGAACGTGGCAATCGCCATGATGACAAACGCAGCGAAACAGCGATGGAGGATAGAAAAAGGCAGGGGTACTTTTAAAACAAAGGCCAGGATCATCCAATTTTCTCTTTCTCAAACTTAGACTATAAACTTTTCTTTAATGATGGAACCCATACTAAACAATCAAAATTCTTATCTGAACATGGACCTGCTCCGTTTCACAACGGCGGGTAGCGTTGATGACGGCAAAAGCACATTGATAGGTCGGCTGCTTTATGATTCCAAATCTATTTTTGAGGATCAGATGGAAGCCATTGAGCAGACCAGCCTGAACGGTGGTGATGCTGAAGTGAACCTGGCTCTTCTAACTGACGGTTTAAAGGCTGAGCGTGAGCAGAAAATCACTATAGATGTGGCATATAGATATTTCGCCACACCCAAGCGAAAATTTATAATAGCCGACACTCCCGGTCATGTTCAATACACCAGCAATATGGTAACCGGAGCTTCTACTGCTGACCTCGCGGTGATTTTGGTCGATGCACAAAAGGGGCTGCTCACACAATCGAAACGGCACGCTTTCATTTCTTCTCTGTTGCAAATCCCCAACCTTGTCGTAGCCATTAATAAAATGGACCTTGTTGATTTTGATCAGAATGTATATGAAAAGATTGTCAACGATTTTAAAGCTTTTGCGCGCAAGCTGGATGTAAATAACATCACCTATATCCCTATATCTGCATTAAAGGGTGATAATGTGGTCGAGAAAAGTGTTAGCACCGATTGGTATCAGGGTACTACTCTTCTCCATCATTTAGAGAATGTAAAAGTTGACACTGCACTTAATGTAATTGATTTCCGCTTACCGGTGCAATACGTGATTCGACCAGACCAAAACTTCCGTGGTTTCGCTGGTCGCGTTGCGTCAGGACGTATTCGTCAGGGGGATGAAGTGATGGCATTACCTTCAAGGCTGACCAGCAAGGTAAAGGAAATTGTCACCCGGGATGGCAATCTTGATGAAGCCGAACCCGGTGACTCAGTTGTCATTACTATAGAAGATGAGATTGATATCAGCCGCGGGGATATGTTGGTACGTATTAATAATGTGCCGGCAATTGCATCGAAATTCGAAGCCTATTTGTGCTGGATGAATGCTGAGCCTCTAGTGACTGGCAAACCGTATTTATTGATGCATACCAGCCGCACAACTCAAGTATACATTGATGATATTCTATACAGCATGAATGTAGATACCCTTCACAGGAATGATGCAGATACTTTGAGGTTAAATGAAATAGGCAGGGTCAGCCTTACTACTTCACAGGAACTCTTTTATGATCCCTACAAGATCAATCAAAAGACAGGCAGTTTCATCATTATAGACCCGGCATCCAATGTCACTGTGGGTGGAGGCATGATAAGAGCCGTAAATACTAAATCAAAAGATCCCGATTTACAATCAAAATCCAGACAGTCTTCACCAAACACTACCTGGGAGCCCTGGAACATAGGGAGGAAACAACGGGAAGAAAGAAATGGTCACAAAGCTGCTGTACTTTGGTTTACCGGTGTATCCGGAGCCGGAAAAACAACCATCGCAAAAGCTCTGGAAACTAAACTGTACGAACAAAACCACCAAACCATGTTACTGGACGGTGATCAGGTGCGCCATGGTTTAAACGGCGATCTTGGTTTTAGTCCGCGAGATCGTGCAGAGAACATACGGCGTGTCGGTGAGGTTGCCCACCTGTTTTTCGAACAAGGGAATATTGTACTGTGCACATTTGTATCACCTTATCGCAAGGACAGAGAATTGGTTAAAAGCTTGTTTCCGGAAGGCCGATTCATCGAGGTACAAGTTGAATGCGATAAAGAAGCAGTTCTCAAGCGCGATCCAAAAGGGCTGTATGCCAAAGCGGAAAAAGGGGAGATAAAAAACCTCACCGGCTTTAATATGAAGCATGAAACTTCGGATAAACCGGATATCGTTATTGACACGACAAATTCTGATATAGTTACCTCAGTGGATAATATATATTCGTTTCTAAAAGATATGTTGTAGATCGTTAGCAAATTGGAAAAAACTATATCAAACCTGAATTCAATCCTCTACATTTGCTGACGTTTCTTCTGTTTCATTTTTAGTTAAACGACCCAAACTACCCTTTAATTCATTTATAGCAATAACATATAAAAGATAAAATAAGGATATGTTGATCATATAACGGCTAATAATATCACATACGTAAAGCATAAAGCTAAGACCGGAGATCCCAGCGAACAGGAATAGCATATTTAACAGCCAGGCAACAGCATGGAGCCCAAGGAGAACCCATATATGGCGGCGTTCATTATATAAAACAAAAAGCATTGCTGCCGGAACAATATACAAGTAACCACCAAAAATATGTAACGAGATCCCTTCAGTAAATTCTTCCTGCGTAATTACAAACAGCGAACGCGATTTACGATGTATGGATATATCGCTGACCACTTCCACCCGGTCCTCCATGATCGAGAAGGCAATATCATGCAGAGTTATTGAAACAGGCTTGATAACGAGCAAATATACAATTACCAATAAAACAAGAGCCCAGGTTCGGGAAACAATTTTTCGGGATGTACTTACAGGCTTATCTTCCATAATTTCGATGTTATTATGATCAGCCATATATTATCCAGACCAACCAAAGTAAAAGTACTGCTATAAAAAGAATAATTATGAAGATACGCAACAGGCATTAGGCGTAGTTGTAAAGAAGAGTTATCTTATAATTTTTCCAGAAGCTAATACTGACAACTTCTTCCCTTCCCTAAAATCCCATCAGCAGTTCGGTAACACCACCGGGTTGAATGCCGAAATAAACCGTCAGAATAGCGAGAACCAGAAGAGAATATTTATATATTGCTCCGGGATTGTCTATAACCGTTTCGCTAGTTTCTTCTTTCATATAGAGGTAGACCATAACCCGCAGATAGTAATAAACACTGGCCGCAGAGGCCAACACGCCCAGCACGACCAAACCGATCATACCTTCGTTAACTGCGGCGGCGAATACTAGATATTTGCCGATAAAGCCCGCGAATGGTGGAATACCTGCCAGAGAAAATAAGAAGATAGATAAAAGCACGCCCAGCATGGGTTGCTTATAACCAAGTCCTGCATAACTTATGACATTGGTAAAGTCGAGGCCTTTCTGACGTTCATAATAGGCCACCACACCAAAAGCGCCAACGTTCATGATGGTGTAGGCCAACAGATAGTAAAGTACAGCATTGTATGCATCGGCAGTTCCTGCGGCAAGACCTATAAGTATGTATCCTACGTGGGCTATACTGGAATAAGCAAGCATTCGCTTCACATTATCCTGCACGATGGCAACAAGATTTCCCAGAACCATGGTCAGCACAGCTATCACAGTAAGCACCTGGCCCCATTCAGAGTGAATGTGCGGGAAAGCACGGTCAAGAATGAGAATCAGCGAAACCACAGCTGCTGTTTTGGAAGCAGTGGACATGTAAGCTGTGATAGTTGTTGGTGAACCCTGGTATACATCGGGTGTCCACATGTGAAACGGTACGGCAGAGATTTTGAAAAGAAATCCTACAAGCAGCAAGGCTACCCCCGCCCAGTATATCAATCCTGGTTCTGTCACCTGACCAATAGCCAGCAGTGAAGTGGATCCGGCAGCACCATAAAGCAGAGCAATTCCATAAAGCAAAAATCCCGTAGAAAACGCCCCTAAAAGAAAATATTTAAGTGCTGCTTCGATTCCAGCTTTCTCATTCTTAACCAGACCAGCCAGCACGTACAAAGATATAGACATGGTTTCAATACCCAGAAACACAGAAACCAGGTTGTTGGAAGAAGCCAGTACTATCATGCCAACCGTAGCGAACATGATCATAGAATAAACTTCACCCATATGATGCTTTATGCCAACAAGATATTCCCGACATAATATCACACAAAAGAAGGTTCCAAGCAGTACAAGCATGACGCCAAAAGACGCCGTTCCGCCATAGGTGATTAATCCGTAAAAAGCATCTCCGGCAGGACGGAATAGGTCGTTGACGGAAACGAGCAGAGCAACCAGCAGAAAACCGACAGACAGCCAATAGTTCGTTACCGCTTTTTTAGAAAAGGCATCAGCCATCATTACGACGATACCGCCGATTGCTACAATGATAGCCGGAAGAAAATAAAGTAGTTCCTGGGGATATTCCATCTATGCTTAACTATGAATTTCGTCTATTTTTTTAGCCAGCCCAATATCTTTTTGGGTGATCTTCCCTCCTGCGTCATGGGTAGATAAGTTGATGCTGACCTTGTTGTATGAATTAAAAAGATCGGGATGATGATTCAACTCTTCCGCCTCGAATGCTATGCGTGAAATAAAAGCAATAGCTTCCCGGAAGTTTTTAAACTTAAAATTTTTCTTCAGCTTGTCATCTTCGGCTATCCAGCCATTTAACTGTGACAACCCTTGTTGAACTTCTTGTTGGTCCAGTGCTTGTGCCATGATTATTCCTCTATTTTAGATACAAGTTCAGTACTTATATCGTATAACCCGGTAGCCCACTCAGGAAGTTCGCCGGTTGAGGATTCCGCTTCGGAAATCTGTATAGCTTTAGCGGAAGATTCTTGCAGAAGCACTTCCACCTGTACTTCTGAATAGCGGGTAAAGTCAGTCGGGCGAACGCCTATCCAGATAATAAAGATCATTATCGGGACCAGCAGTCCGATTTCCCTTGCATTAAGGTCTTTCAGCAATTTGTTTTCAACATTATTGATCGGGCCAAACATTACTCGTTGAAACATCCATAGCATATAAACAGCAGCCAAAATTACTCCTGTTGCGGCAAATACGGTGAACCAGATATTATCCAAAATAAAAGAGTTGAATGTACCTACAAGGATAAGGAATTCACCGACAAAGCCGTTAAGACCGGGTAGTCCAATGGAAGCCAGGGTGGCAAGCAAAAACATTACGGCAAACACGGGCATCACGGCAGAGAGTCCTCCGAAGTCAGAAATTTGACGGGTGTGGCGGCGGTCGTAGATCATACCGACAATAAGAAAGAGTGCTCCTGTAGAGAGGCCATGGTTGATCATCTGAATAATGGCACCTTGCACAGCAATTGTATTCATGGCAAAAATACCTAGAACAATAAAGCCCAGGTGACTCACCGAGGAGTAGGCGATAAGCTTCTTGACATCCTTCTGGACCATCGCAACCAGGGCACCATAGATAATACCCACAACCGCCAGTGCGGCTAGCAAGGGTGCGAATGCTTCAGATGCATTTGGGAACAGCGGAAGGCAAAAACGTAGCAAACCATAGGTCCCCATTTTCAACATCACGGCAGCAAGTACGACAGATCCAGCCGTCGGTGCTTCGGTATGAGCGTAGGGCAGCCATGTATGGAATGGAAACAATGGCACTTTTATGCAAAACGCGATGGCAAAAGCCAGAAAAAGCCAGGTTTGTTCAACAAGTCCTATTTGATACCCGGGGCTGGTAAGCAGGTGCCAATCTGTGGTAAATACTCCATCGAGCAGAACATTACCGGCATGAAACCCTACGTAGATCAGGCCTACGAGCATAATGAGAGAACCAACCAGAGTATAGATAAAGAATTTGATGGTGGCCGACAAGCGATCTTTCCCACCCCATATCCCGATCATGAAGTACATCGGAATAAGCGTGAGTTCAAAAAATACATAAAAGACGAACAGGTCCAGCGATGCAAAAACGCCCATCGAACCAGTCTGCAATATCAGCAGCATGGAATAAAAGCCGGCCACGTGTTTTTTGATGCTATCCCATGCAGAAAGCACGACAATGGGGCCAAAAAATGCAGTCAACATAAATAGCAGCAGACTCAGCCCGTCAAGTCCTACAATGTATTTAATATCGGCACCAGGCAACAAGGTGTTGCTCTGAGTAAGGAATTGCGCAGTTTGTGAAGTTGCCGGATCAAATGCCAGCATCAACGGTACAGCCAGCAAAAAAGTAGCTGAAGTAAAAAACAGGCTCACCCATTTGATGGCTGTGTCGTTTTTCGCCAAAAGGACGAACAGAACACCCAGCAGCGGTAAGTAGATTACAATGTTAAGAAGATTATCCATGAATACGTTTATCAATTACCAAATACGAGCATTGTGATTACCAGAATGACACCAAGCACGATGGCTAAAGCGTAGTTTTGCATGACTCCTGTCTGAAAAAAGCGCAGCAGACTACCGGAAAAACGAACAATAGCACCTACTAAATTGACCATTCCATCTACAATACGGATGTCGAACACCGCTAAAAATTGGTCAGAGAACTTCACCGTAGGATTGATGATGGCGCCTTCGTAAATTTCATCCAGGTTATACTTGCGTGTCCAGACTCCGTAGAGCGGACCGGTTTTCTGTGCTAGTGCTAAATCCGACTCCTCAAGGTTACCTTTTAAATACATTCTATAAGCTGCATATACTGCGAGCGCGGCTATCGTAACGGATCCAAGTAGTAAGGCCCATTCAACCGATTTGCTCAGGTCCAGAGTCGCATCCGCAGTAACGCCAGTGAGCCACCCGTGCAGCCAGTTTACATGAACATCACCCGAAACGAATGTAGAGACCACAAAATCGGGGATGCCGATAAAGCCGCCTATCACAGCAAGGATCCCCAGCGTCCAAAGAGGTACGGTCATACTTGACGGGCTTTCGTGCAGGTATTTTTCAGCGCCGGCGGCTTCCTCAAATTTATCAGTAAGTTTGAATGAGCCGTGGAAAGTACTAAATGTAAGACGGAACATGTAAAAGGCCGTAAGGAAAGCCGTGATCATGGCAACAGCCCACAGTACGAGATAGATGACGCCATAGCCACCGAATCCTGCGTTAAAGGTCATCACCAGAATTTCATCTTTAGAAAAGAAGCCAGATAATGGCGGAATACCTGCAATTGCAATTGTAGCCAGCATGAATGTCCAGTATGTTGATGGCATGTATTTTTTCAGCCCCCCCATAAAACGCATATCCTGTGGGTCGAAGGTGACCTTCTTTCCATCTTCACGAAGGTGAGTGTCTACGGCATTCATCGTGTGGATGACTGAACCGGAGCCCAGGAACAGGCAGGCTTTGAAGAAGGCATGAGTGATCACATGGAACATGGCCGCCACATAGGCACCAGACCCCAGGGCCAGGAACATGAAACCAAGCTGAGAGACCGTGGAATAGGCCAGTACCCTTTTAATATCATATTGAGTGAGGGCTATAGTGGCTGCGACAATAGCGGTAAGCCCCCCAATGACAGCCACAATGAGCATCAATTCCGGAGACATTACGAACATTGGTGATAATCTTGATATCAGGTAGATACCCGAGGTTACCATTGTAGCTGCGTGGATCAGTGCGGAAACCGAAGTTGGTCCTGCCATAGCATCCGGTAACCAGACAAACAACGGGATCTGAGCACTCTTGCCGGTTGCACCGATAAGCATCAGCAGACCAATCCAGAATACATCTGCATCAGAAAACAAGGTGAGGTCAGCAAGAATCACATCAAAACTAAGGCTTCCAACTGCACGAAACACCATGAACATGGCGATTAAGAAAGCAAAATCACCCACACGATTATACAAGAAAGCTTTAACGGCTGCAGCTGATTTAGCCATATCGGTGTACCAAAAGCCAATCAGCAGGAATGAACAGAGCCCTACTCCCTCCCAACCGAGGAAAAGCAGCAGTAAATTCTCGGCCATGACCAGATTAAGCATGGCAAAGATAAACAGGTTCAGATAGGCGAAAAACTTCCAGTAACCTTCGTCATGCCCCATGTAACCAATAGAGTATAAGTGGATCAATGCACCGACACCGGTAACGACCAAGGCCATAATAATGGAAAGCTGATCCAGGCGATATGCGATATCTGTAGTGAAGTTGCCAGCTTCAATCCATGTAAACAAGCTAACAACAGAGGCGTCACTTGCGCTGTCCATATTCAGGAACAGCCAAACGGAAATCAGAAAGGGGATAAAAACACTCAGGGTTGCAATACTGCCAATGAGTATTTTCTGCTCCCTAAAAGCAGGGAACGACATCCCCAGCATACCGTTGATCAAAAATCCCAACAGCGGTATACCCACTATATACGGCACCAGCCAGACTAAACTATCCATGTACTGTTTTTGAATTAATCATATAAAATTTTCTAATACAACTTCCCGTATAAGTCGGTAATTGCCTACCATCGTAAAAGATTGATTTTGGTAATATCGATAGAAAGGTTATTCCTGAAGATCGAGATTATAATAGCCAATCCTACTGCTGCTTCAGCTGCGGCAACACAGAGAACGAAAAACACCAAGATTTGCCCGTGAACATCACCAAGGTGTGAGCTGAAAGAAACCAGCGTCAAGTTGACGGAATTTAGCATGAGTTCTGCACTCATTAATATTACAATGGCATTCTTACGGGTAAGGACCCCAATTACTCCGATAGTAAAAAGTACAGCACTGAGTGCCAGGTACCAATTGAGCGCGATCATGTATCCTGATTTTTAATTTTACGTTGGGCTATTAAAACGGCACCTACTACAGCCGCAGTCAATAAAATAGCAGTGACTTCAAAAGGAAGCAGATAGCTGGTAAACATTTCTTCACCAATTGCTTCAACAGTTCCTGCAGCAGCCATCTCTTCAGAAACAGCCGGTAGTGCACCATTCAGGCTTCCTACCGTGTAAAGAAGCTGAGAAAGGATAACCGCACCCAACAGAAAAGAAATAATAAATTTAACGTTGAACTTCGAAAAGACGGTCTCGGTTTCATCACCCACATTAAGCAACATGATGACAAAAAGGAAGAGCACCATAATGGCACCACCGTAAACGAGAACCTGAATAACAGCCAGAAACTGAGCATGCAACAAAAGGTACAAAGCGGCTACCGAAACTAAATTAATTACCAGAAACAAAGCGCTGTTTACCGTACTTTTGTTTAAAACTACCGCTAGCGCAGAGGCGATTGCCAAGATTCCGAACAGAATAAATAAATATGTGACCATGGGAAATAAATGCCTAAAAAATTGTGCCTAAAGGTAGCTAAATTTGGAAAAGGCGGCAAGTAAGAAAATGCGGAAAAAGAGGATCCGAAGAATTGTTATCTCACTATCGTGCTTATATCAGATGCAGAAGTACTTTTCTTACATTATCAGCTCAGTATAAACCCAAAATAAACGATCCCAAACAGCCCAAGTGCCCAGCAGTAATACGCGAAGTAGTGGATGCCTGTAGATTTGAATAAGCGTATCAGATATTTCAAAGAATAATAACCCGAAATTAGTGCTGTGATGAAACCTAAAATATATTGGTAAATCATACCACTCTGTATACCCACACGGCTGACCTCGATGACTTCGACGAGCATTGCTCCTGCTATGACAGGTAGCATCATAAGAAAAGTAAAACGGGCAATATCATCTCGGTTAATGCCCATAAAAACGGCCATGGAAATAGTTGCGCCGGATCGGCTGATTCCTGGTAGCATTGAGAAAGCCTGGGCAAGGCCTACAATGAAAACATTCTTCATATTCAGCTTCTTCTCACCATAACCGAAAAATTTCGTAAAGTATAGAAATGTTCCTGTTGTTAGAAACATAAGTGATATGCCTATTGGGTCTGCGAACACGTTTTCTATTTGATGCCGGATGGTAAACCCTGCAATAGCGGCGGGAATCATGCTAACCAGGATATACACATTCAGTCGCAATGTATAATCATCATTCCAGTTGTTATAGCATTCGACCGGACTGGTGATCATTTGACCTGCCGTTTTAATCATTTTGACCAAGTCTTTATAAAAATAAATGAAGATGCTCCCAAGCGTCCCAAAATGCGCAACAATCTCGAAAGTGATATCGGGGGATACCTGCCCAAACAATGCCTGTGCAATCACAAGGTGACCGGAACTGCTGATAGGCAAGAATTCTGATATCCCCTGAAGTAATCCTAATAAAAATGATTCGAGTAAACTCATTGTTCTAATTTTGCTTATTTTTGACGGGTTTCAAGCGAACAAAGGTACAGAATAATTATTTCAATTATCATTAAGCAGTGAATAATATGCAGAAATACAATAAAGATATGCAGGCTCTCAGCGAAGAAATACGTGAAGCCAGTGAATTCATAAAAGACATTCATCAGGAACTCGGCAAAGTTATCATTGGTCAGCAGTACATGATCGATCGATTACTGACCGGCCTTCTATCCAATGGCCACGTGCTACTCGAGGGTGTGCCGGGATTGGCAAAAACGCTGACGGTCTCCTCGCTGGCTAATGCTATCTCAACCAAATTCCAACGAGTCCAGTTTACCCCCGACTTACTGCCCGCAGATTTGATTGGTACTCTTATTTATAATCAAAAAATTGGTGAGTTCACCGTAAAAAAAGGTCCTATTTTTGCCAATATTATTTTAGCTGATGAAATTAATCGCTCACCGGCCAAAGTGCAGAGCGCCTTGTTGGAAGCTATGCAGGAAAAGCAGGTAACCATTGGAGAAGAAACCTTCAAGCTGAAAGAGCCGTTCCTGGTATTGGCTACACAAAACCCGGTTGAACAGGAAGGAACCTACCCCCTTCCTGAAGCACAGGTTGACCGTTTTATGCTCAAGATTAAAGTGGATTACCCATTAGAAAGTGAAGAGCTCGAGATAATGCGTAGAATGGCCAAAACAAGTGAAAAAGAAAAAATTACCAGTGTAATAGATCCTAAGGATATCCTTAATGCGAGAAGGGTTGTCAATGATATTTATATGGATGAGAAAGTTGAACAATACATCATTGATCTTATATTTGCTACCAGAAAACCAAAGGAATATAATTTAAAAAGTATTGATGGATTAATAGATTATGGTGCATCACCAAGAGCGTCCATTAACCTGAATCTTGCCGCAAGGGCGCAAGCTTTTATTAAACACAGAGCATATGTTACTCCTGAGGATGTTCGGGAAATTGCTTTAGACGTACTTAGGCACAGAATTATACTTACTTATGAAGCCGAAGCAGAGGATATAACCAGTGAAGATATAGTAAAAACAATCATGAACACTATACAGGTTCCTTAATTATAGTGCATGTAGTTGTTTATTGACAATGAAATAATGTTTTCGTTTATTATTATTCACCTATAGATTTAATATTAAACGTTATGAAAATCAAGTTTGTACCAAGGTCGGAAATCAGAATAACTAAAAAGAGTTCTTCCAAATTTCGACCATTGATTGATGCTTTGGACGAATTGAAACCTGGGCAGGATGCATTAGAAGTTACCTATTCCAATGAAAAAGAGTTAAACTCCATGAGAAATGTAGTATACACTCATAACAGAGAAACAGGCAGCAAAATCAAAAGTGGGAAGGATACCGTCAACAGCAAAGTATTTTTTTATAAAGACAGTAACTAATAAAGAACTGTTTAAAAATACTTATAAGTGACATAGTATTGTCTCTCTTTTTCAGCCCCCCAGCCCTTACCTGTTTAACTAAATACTTAGCTCAAGCATCTTGTCTACAGAGCGTTTGGCTTTGATGCGCATACTCTCCTCGATCTCGATTTGGTATTTGTCTTCCCGCAGACAAGTCAACGTGTCTTCTAATGTGATTTCATTCATATGCGGGCATCGTACGCTGCACATTCCCAGCATTTCCTTTCCTGGATTTTCAGCAGCTATATTATCTCCCATACTGCATTCAGTGAGCAACAGAAACTTTTCAGCATCAGAGTCCTTCACAAAATTAACCATTGCAGTTGTAGACGCACTATAATCGGAAGCTTCTACAACATCCGGCGGGCATTCAGGGTGAGCCAGAATTACAGCTTCGGGAAACTGTTCCCGAACATTTTGAACATCCTGCAAGGTAAACTTCTCATGGACTTCACATCGTCCGTCCCAGGCTACCATTCCGCCAGTGATATCCTGAACATCATCGTTGGCCATTATTACCCGCTTGCCTGTTTCACGAGCTACATTTTTAGCCAGGAACTCATCAGGCAAACAGATAACGGTGTCAGTATCCAGGCTGTTGACGATAGCAACGGCGTTGCTTGATGTGCAACAGATATCTGTTTCCGCTTTTACATCAGCATAAGTATTAATATAGGTTACCACAGGCACACCGGGATACTTCTGCTTCAGACGGCGCACATCTTCCGCAGTAATACTTGCGGCAAGCGAACAGCCCGCAACACGAGCAGGCAACAACACCATGCGGGTCGGGTTAAGTATTTTGGCCGTTTCAGCCATAAACCGGACACCGCAAAATATAATTCTGTCGGCATCGGTCTCTGCAGAAATCTTGCTCAGCCCGAGTGAATCACCTACATAATCGGTGATGCTGTGATACAGGGCCGGCTCCATATAATTATGCCCAAGAATTACAGCGTTTTTCTCCTTCTTCAGCCGATTGATTTCATAGGCTATTTCCGCCTTTACCAGAAGTTCCGCTTCAGGCACAAGATTTCCGACCCTATCCACCAATAGGTTAAATGTTTCCTGGACTGATGTCGCGTTTTTTATTCTCTGCATACTGTTTTAGATAAATTCTACTTATAGATAATTCTAAAATAAGTAATCCTTTTGAGATTTATTAAATGAATTTTACAGTGAATGAATACTTTCCGTAGCAAAAGTATGGCGGACTTATTCATTCACTCAAGATCTAAATTATCTCAAAAATCGCGATGCTGATTTTACATTCCGAATAAGGTAACGGCCTAAAGTTATTGCCGTTACCTTAACTCAGAGTTTCATCTTTTTAGATGAAGAGATTATTTTTCATCTTCATCTTTGGCTTCTTTTTCGTCTTTTTTTGCAGCAGTTTTCTTGGTTTCACCTTCTTCTTTGGTGTCTTCTTTTTTGGCTGTAGCTTCTTTCTCTTCCTTCTCTGACTCAGCCTTTTCCTTTGGCCCCGCTTCTTGTGCGGCTAAGCGGTCACGTAAGTCGGAAAGGCCGGACATTTCACCAAGCGTTGTTTTGCCGGTAGTTTGTCCTTCACTTTCGACTTTCTTGGCGGCTGCTTTTTTGGAAGCGGCTTTTTTCTTGCCGGCTTCCGGAGTACCAAGTTGTTTTTCACTGATCACAATGCTCTTTCCTTCTTCATCAAAATCAGTAACTACAGCTTTTACGGCATCACTTTCAGCATATTCTTCCCCTTCTTTTTCAGCCTCCTTTTTGGGTAGGAAAGCCTCGGCGCCAAGCGGAAGCTCAATAAAAATGCCCTTGTCCGTAACGCGGACTACTTTGCCTTCAACTTCGTTTCCGGCGGCGTATTCTTCACCAAATTTCTCCCACGGATTTTCTGTCACCTGCTTGTGTCCAAGAGAGATCCTGCGATTATCAAAATCTACAGAAAGGATGCTTACGTCAAGCTCATCGCCTTTATTGACCTTCTCGCTCGGATGGGTAATCTTTTCTGTCCAACTAAGATCTGAAATATGGACCAGTCCATCTATTCCGGGTTCCAGCTCAACAAACACGCCGAAGTTGGTCAGGTTCCTTACCACGCCTTTGTGTTTGGAACCGATAGGGTAGCGTTCCAACAATTCTTTCCATGGATCTTTCTGAAGTTGTTTCACACCAAGAGAAACTTTCTTCTCATCCTTGTTGATATTCAGGATCACGCATTCGATGATCTGGTTTTTCTCAACAAGTTGCGAAGGATGCTTGATGTGCTGGGTCCAGGACATTTCACTAATATGTACCAAACCTTCAACACCTTTTTCCAATTCAATGAACGCGCCATAATCAGCTATGGAAACTACGCGGCCCTGAACACGGGTGCTTTCCGGATATTTATGATCAATTTCTTCCCAGGGATGCGGCTGAAGTTGCTTCAGGCCAAGAGAAATACGTTTTCTTTCCTCATCAAACTCAAGAACAACAACATTAAGCTTCTGGTCCAATTTAATAATTTCAGACGGATGCTCAACGCGTCCCCATGAGAGGTCAGTGATGTGCAGCAGACCGTCAACGCCTCCAAGATCGATGAACACACCGAAGTCGGTGATGTTTTTAACCACACCTTCAAGTATCTGCCCCGTTTCCATGCTTTGCAAGATTTCATCGCGCTGTTCTTCGAGATCGGACTCGACAAGAGCACGGTGAGAAACCACTACATTTTCACTAGACATATTCAGCTTGACAACCATAAATTCCATGGTCTTGCCAACATAAGCGTCAAAATCTCTTACCGGGCGCACATCAATTTGTGAGCCGGGCAGGAAGGCGTCGATACCGAAGATATCAACGACCATGCCGCCTTTAATTCTTTTCTTGATGTAACCTTCAATAATACTTTGTGTGTTGAAAGACTCATCAATTTGTTGCCAGGTACGCAGCGTATTGGCTTTTCGCCGCGAAAGGACCAACTGGCCTTCACGATCTTCTACTTTATCAAGGAACACCTCAATTTCGACACCGGGTTCAATTTGATCGGCTTCCTTGAACTCATTCCGCGGAATGATGCCTTCAGATTTAAATCCAATGTCTACAATAACATATTTTTCGTCGAGAGCAACTATCCTGCCGGTAACAATCTCTTTTTCGGTGATGGAAGTTAACGTTCCTTCATACATCTTGACGAGCTGGCCAAAATGGGCATCGTCATAATCTTCGGATGCTTCTTCTAATTCATCAAGGGTATACACTTTGTCGCTGAGCTCACCGGTAAAAGTCGGGATGACATCCTCTTTTACGGTTTCGGCCGGTTCAGGATCGGTAACTAATTGTTCTTCTCCTGTTCCTGCTTCCGGTTCAGCGGGGCTTGGGTTTGCAACCTCTACAGAAGCTTTTTCTTCGGCCTTTTCTTCTACTTTCTCTGATTTGGCTTCGCCTTTTGGTTCAACAACCTCAGCTTTATCTTCAGCCTTTTTCTCCGCAGGCTTCTCTCCAGAACTGTTGCTTGGGGTCCCTGTTTCTGCTTTCGCGCCTTCTTGTTTTTTTTCTTCTTCTTTTTGTGCTTCTTTGTTTAACTCATTGGTCATTTAAAGGTCCTGTATTTAACTTTGCCTCATCCTGTTTCTTAAATTAAGAACAGAATGGGATTAGGATTTATGGTTTATGTTAGTTGTTTCTTTTTGTGTTTCTCTATTTCAGTCAATATAATATTGACCTGTTCATCAAAAGTTGTTTCAGTTGTATCAATTTCCAGTGCATCATCGGCCTTCCTTAACGGGGCAGCCTTTCTGCTCAAGTCTTTATCATCACGCATGACAAGGTTTTCTTTAACCTTGTTAAAATCCACTTCTTCTATGCCGACCGACATTTCTTTTTGTCGCCTCATTGCCCGTTCATTAATATCGGCTGTCAGAAAAAATTTAAGGTCCGCGTCGGGAAAAACAACGGTTCCTAAGTCTCTTCCTTCGGCGATACAATCATGAAAAAGAGCGGCTTTTTTTAAATAAACAGACACCCTATCCCGAACTTCCGGAAACGCCGCAACCGTGCTCACATTGTGGCTTACTTCTTCACTTCTTAGTTTTTCGGTTACATTCTCACCGTTTATAGAAACCCTCGACTCATCACGATAAAATATAAACGATAAAATATCTTTCTCTATTACTTCAAAGAACTTGCTTTTTTTTTGACCATTCATTACATATAACAATGTAAATCCCCGGTATAGTGCCCCTGAATCGATATAATCAATTCCTGCCTTTCTGGCCACGGCCTTAGCAGTGGAACTTTTCCCGGCACCGGAAGGACCGTCTATTACTATGAGCATCTAATAATTATTTTACTTCCAATCAAATAGCGTGAAATTATGCTAAATTTGAATATATAGCAAAAAATTCTTGCTATATGTGCTAATAAATTTTTATTTTAGGGTTCTCTGAAATATTTGGTATACCATTTAAAAACAAATATTTTATAATAAACTATTTAACCTCTCAATAATTATATGCCACAGCATAAATCAGCTATTAAACGGGTTCGCCAAAACATAACAAGAAGGCTTCACAATCGTGATCAGCGTTCCCAAATGAGGACCTACATCAAAAAAGTTTTACTATCTACCGATAAAACAGAAGCTGAAGCTAACTTGAAAGTTGCTACCTCATACCTCGACAAAATGGGCCGTAAAGGAATCGTGCATAAAAATCAGGCCGCGAATAAAATATCCAGACTTGTCAAACACGTAAACAAGCTGTCCTAATGCCGAAAGTTCTCCTTGCTATCCTCGATGGCCTTGGTTTAAGCGATAATACCGAAGTTAGTGCCTTCACTAAAGCCAATACACCTGTCATCGATAACCTTTTTCGCAAATGGCCCCATTCCCGGCTTGGTGCCGGCGGTTCAGATGTAGGTCTCCCGGATGGCCAATTTGGAAATTCCGAAGTAGGACACCTTAATATTGGTGCCGGCCGAATTGTTTGGCAAGAGCTTTCAAAGATCAACAACAGCATATCAAACGGGGATTTTTTCCAAAACCCCGCACTACTGGAATCCGCGAAACAGGCAAAGAAAAAGAATAAAGTTCATATAATGGGCCTGTTTTCTGATGGTGGTGTGCACAGCCATATGGACCATCTCATCGCCCTGCTCAGGTTTTTCAAAAAGCAGGACATTGAAAACGTTTATGTCCACGCTTTTACAGACGGAAGAGATACCTCTCCACATGGTGGCATGGAATACGTAAGGCAATTTGAACGCGAAGCCGAAGCCATTGGCGTCGGTAAAATTGTGTCCGTAGTAGGCCGATATTATGCTATGGACCGTGACAAGCGATGGGACCGGACCGAGAAAGCCTACAAACTGCTTACCGAGGGCAAGGGTGAAAAATTCAATACTGCAGAAGAAGCCTTTAAAAGCTCCTATGACGCAAATATTACCGATGAATTTATCGATCCTGCTGTTATTGATAATGGCAGCGAAACCCGCATTGAAAAGGATGATGCTTTAGTATTTTTCAATATCCGCGGTGACCGCGCACGTGAAATTACTACCGCTTTTACTGTTCCCGGCTTCGACGAGTTTGAAACCGTGCCATCCATAAACCTTCATTATACCTGTTTCACATCTTATGATGAGACCTTCACTAATGTCAAGGTAGCTTTCCCACCACGGAACCTGAACAACACACTGGGTGAGGTGATCAGTAAAAACAACCTTCGTCAGCTGCGCATCGCGGAAACCGAGAAATACCCTCACGTTACCTACTTTTTTAACGGCGGCGATGAAGAAGCCAATCCCGGAGAAGAGCGCCTGATGGTCCCCAGCCCGAAAGTGGCTACCTATGACCTTCAACCCGAGATGAGTGCTGAACAAGTCACCGACGCATTAATTGATAAAATGACCCATGATGACTTTGAGTTAATCATATTGAACTATGCCAACCCGGACATGGTTGGCCACACCGGC
Source organism: Balneolales bacterium (assembly GCA_040878115.1). Lineage (GTDB taxonomy): Bacteria > Bacteroidota > Rhodothermia > Balneolales > Natronogracilivirgulaceae > JBBDMU01. The sequence continues at coordinate 38,090 of JBBDMV010000118.1, read as the reverse complement.
GATATGGAAGCTACTATAAAAGCCATTGAAACCATAGATGCCTGTATGAAAAGGGTGTTGGATACGGTCATTTCCCAGAATTATAAAATGATCGTGATCTCCGACCATGGAAACGCTGATAAGATGATGAATGAAGACGGCAGCGCCCACACAGCCCACACCCTGGCACCCGTTCCATTTATAGTAGTTAATGACAAGGAAGTCACCAAAGCTGACAACGGCATCCTGGCCGACGTGGCCCCTTCAATACTCAAATTATTAAAGTTACAGCAGCCTTCCGACATGGAAGGCAAGCCCCTCTTTTGATCACATTTGATCATATCCACATCTAAACAAAAAACGGCTTCGCGCACTATCCATCCAGGCGCAAAGCCGCTACTGCGTTAACGGGGCCCAAAAGAAGGCCTCGCTTTAGTGAGGACCAAGACGATACGTTTTTGCACCTATCCTAATTGTACGTACAATATTTATTCATCACCGGCTAATGGGCCGCTATGTTTGTAGCCGTTGATAGAAAAATTATGTTCAGGACGGGCTGATCTATTTGAGACTTGATATTTATTTGCCGTCACCGGCCCATCGGGCTGAAATGTTTGTAGAAACCAGCGGCGGCCGCTATAAAACCGCTCCATCGGGGTGGAATATTGGGTTCATGTTTTCGGGGGCGTACCAGATGCGTGCAGAAACGGGTTCATTATGAAGGTACTAAAGCTTACCTTTCTCCAGTTCTCCTCCAGTACTTCTCCGGAGCTACTCCGGGAATTCCCGGAGTAGCTCCGGAGAAGCAGCGGTCAAAATACGGAGAAGCCTAAAGCCTGAGTAAGTGTAGGGAGAGATCTTTTCATACCTAAATCCAGTTCTCAGACCACAGGTTTGGCTGTTGACGTTTTTTATTGGCGGGCGGGCTAATTTGTCATTAAAAAGCTTCTGCTTTTCGCCCTCAATATTTAAATTGCAGACATTATGGACCATGATAACCCACAAGAATTCCCGATTAACGGGACCCTCGATCTCCACATTTTCAGGCCTAATGAAGTAAAGGATTTAGTTCCTGATTATCTGGAGGCTTGTAGGGAGCAAGGGATATACACCATTCGCATCATCCACGGCAAAGGGACCGGTACGCTTCGCCGTACTGTACATTCCATTCTTAGACAGCTTGATTATATAGAAGATTACCACCTTGCCGGCCCTGGTTCGGGAGGCTGGGGAGCTACAATAGCCCGGATAAGAAAGGGATCTTAACGCCAGTTTTTTTTAGACTATAATGCGCCAGAGTTCTGTCAGGCAGGTCTTCGGCTTTGCGGAGGCTGGCATCCGTCGCCAGGATTCTTCATTTAGGAAGTACAGCATTCGGTATCTTCCCTGTATTTTAAAACAGGCTTACTTCAATCTCTTCATTTGTGACAATAGAAGAGAACGTTCCAAAGATTCTCACAGCCTCTTCAGCCCTTTTGCGGCGATTAAACTCTTGTAAGGCCACAAGTATAGCCTCACGTTTAATTTTCGCACCACTATATTTCATGGCTTCTTTTAATTCTTTTTCAGGAATATCTCTCATTAAATATAAAATCTTGGTTTTAACCTTCTCTTTTCAAGATAATAGTGATCTAAAGTAATTAATGACCCATTTTTTCAAGAAATGATATCATTAAATTCATTTTCTTTCTGCCAAAGCCTTTGCCAGCTCAACAAACTCCTCAGGCTCTAATTCTTCAGCGCGTTTGTTGAGATCGATGGAAATCTGTGAACCAACGGTAATCAGGCTGGAGATGGCATTGGAGAGTTTCTTCCTTCGCTGGTTGAAGGCTGTTCGGACGACGGTTTTCAAGAAGGCAATGTCTACATCAGGCTGTTCCTTTTTGGGGATTATGCTGATCACGGCGCTGTCCACATTGGGCTTAGGGTAAAAGACTTCCTTTGAGACCGGAAATAACAGTTTTGTGTTGCTGAGCAGCTGAGTCTGTACGCTCAAAATTCCATAGGCTTTGGTCCTTGATTTTGCCACCAGCCTTTCGGCTACTTCTTTCTGGACCATGAAAACGGCTTGTTCATAGTATCCGGCCGTATCAAGCACTTTGAATAAAATGGGGCTGGTGATAAAATATGGAAGGTTTCCAATAATATACTTCTTGCCATTGAGCGGCAATTCATTTTGCCAATTGCCCTCCAGCACACTGGTATGGTGCACATTGGCATTGGGAAACTTATGCTTCAAAAGCTCTACGGCCCTGCTATCAATTTCAACAAGGTGAAGATTTTTGAATTTCGGATATAAATAATCTGTAAGTGCCCCCTCTCCCGGCCCAATTTCGATAACGACGTCATCTTCATCGGCCTTTACTGCCGTGGCAATTTTTCTGATAATATTATGATCACGTAGAAAATGTTGTCCGAGGCTTTTTTTAGGTTTTAACATGTTAGAGGAGAAAATTATATGTGAGCCAGTTAAATTAAAATAAAAAAGTTTAAACCTTAAGAAACTTAAGTTTCGGACGTTGAAAATACCCGGAGAGGTATATGAAAACCGACTTGTAAAACGAATTCAATTCAATTAATTTAAATTAATTGGAATAGCAACAAATACCGGTATATGGAAATTATAGATCCTTCAGCTTTTGGGCGCCAGTTTGGTGTGAAGACATTAGAAAAACGTGCAGAAAAGTCAACTTCTGAGACTTCCCTTAAAATAGGGCTACCCAAAGAGCGATCCAACGACGAAAACCGGATTTCATTAACTCCCGGTGGAGTTTCGGTATTGACTGAAAACGGCCACGAAGTATTAATTGAAAAAGATGCGGGAAAATTCGCCAATCATAGTGATCATGATTACACTGAAGCGGGGGCTTCGGTTGCCTACTCCGCTGAAGAACTCTACAAGAATTCTGAGCTTATTGTAAAGGTATCCCCGCCTAACCGCCAGGAAATAGACCTGCTTCAAAAAGATCAGATCTTGTTTTCAGCCCTTCACCTGGGTAATACTACGGAAGAATTTCTTAAGATTATGATCAAGAAGAACATCACCGGAATAGGGTATGAGTTCATACAGAGTGATGACCGCGGCTTTCCGATTGTCAGAATGATGCACGAAGTAACAGGCTCCATGGCAGTCCAGATCGCCGCGCATTATCTGGAAAGCAATCACAACGGACAGGGTATAATGCTTGGTGGCATTTCCGGTGTTCCGCCGGCCGCCGTAGTTATTTTAGGCACGGGCATTATTGCCGAATATGCCGCACGAACCGCCCTTGGCTATGGTTCCCAGGTTTTTGTGATGGATAATGACCTGGCCCAACTGCGCCATATTGAAAATGCACTTGATCGACGGGTCATCACTGCCATGGCGAATCCACAATATTTGGCATCAGCCCTAAAGGCTGCCGATGTTGTAATTGGTTCGGCTATGGTGGAAGGAAACAGGGCTCCCTGCTGGGTGACCGAGAGTATGGTTGAAACTATGAAAGCAGGTAGTGTGATTGTGGACACCGTCATCGATCAGGGAGGGTGTGTTGACACCAGCCGGGCAACAACGCATTCCGAACCCGTTTTCATCAAACATGATGTGATTCATTATTGCGTACCCAATATTCCCTCTGCTGTAGCACGAACTGCAACGGCGGCATTGAATAATGTTATCGCACCTTTTTTACTGGATATCGGTGATTCAGGCGGTATCAATGAAGCGCTGTGGTCGAATATGGGCCTGCGCAACGGAACCTACCTGTACAAGCACCACCTTACTAAAAAGACATTATCTAATCAGTTTAATTTATCGTACCGTGATATTGACATGCTGATCGCCAGTAGAATTTAAGACTGTCAGATGCGTATATATTAAATAGATTTTTTAAAAAAAGATTCTCGGCCCACTCTGTTTTCTCATCAAAAGTTGATAAAAGATCGCTCAGCGCAAACATCTTTTTTATTGTCGGATGCATAGGCCTTTGAGCAAAACAGCGAATACGGCGAGCCTGAGGCTGCCAGAGAAATGTCCTGATTGATAAAATAATAAAATATGGCTTACAAGGAACTTACAGAACGAAATTATAAGCGTATATCATTTATTAACTGGGCGCTTGCACCTGCCATGCTCATTCTATTTGCCTGGCCTTATCACCTGCTTTGCCAGTTGCTGGAATTTCATAAGCTGGCAACTTTTTTTGGTTCATTATTTTTTGCAGCCCCCTTTATGATGACCGTGCTCCATGGCCATGTCACTATGTCGCTCGGGGCGATGCACCGGCATTTCTACTATGAATGGATCAGTAACCGGCCATTAACCCACGGCTTCTTCTTTCATCCCATATTCTTTCTCACACGCTTCAGATTGTCGTTATTTCTGGTCAGCATAGCATTCCTTCCTGTAGGTTACTTTTTTGTGTGATAACTTTATGGCTTTAAAGACACCTATGTTCAAAGTCATAAAGGAATTATGCGGCAGAGGCAGGTATGGGGGAATTTATCTTGGTATCTCTCTTTCCCCTTCAGGGAATGAGCGGAACCTGTAGGAAAGGGTCATCAGGAAGTAACGCGAAAGCACATCACTCCGGACATCTTCGACGTAGTTTTCAGATACGGTTCGATTAATGTCATCGTTCCTATTAAGAAGGTCAATAGCCGTTATTTTAAGTTGCGCTGCCTTATTCGGCAGAAACTTATATCCCGCCGATAGGTTCCAATACATGGTAGTGGGGCTAAAGTCATCGCCCAGTCCATGATTGTGCCTCAAATTATAATTAGTGCTGAAAGTAAGGCCAAAGCCCGTTTCCAGATTAAAGTTTGCCCCTGCTCTGCCCGTGTAATAATTATTTCCGGATATGGCTATTGAGGATGCCTGATTTTCCTGGTCTACGAACTGATAGCTTCCTGAGTAGTTTACACGGAAATCTATTTGCCGGCTTATGTTGCTGCTGAACGAAAGTCCAGCATTAACCCCGGTCCTTTTAGTCTGGCTAAGATCATCATTTACATAAACGGGAGTATGGGTATAGTTGGCTCCGGCATTCAGGTTCAGATTACTTTTTAGTGCATTGATTGGGAGTCCACGGGAAGCATAGGCGCTATAGTTCCAAGACGTTCCAACATTTTCGGGGACCACGAGTTGGGAGCCGGCCCTGAGTATAACCCCTTCCTGCACAATAGAATCATTTTGGGCAACGTAGGTGCGTTGACTGATATAATCGTCGGTACGTGTTGCACTCAGGCTCAGGAATGTTGAACTGCCCCGTTCACGGTCTGTCATCCGGAATCGTGTCCTGATTGAATGGCTATACTGCTGGCGAAGGTCCGGATTCCCACCACGTAATCGAAGCCGGTTACTGTTGTCAATGACGTTTTGGAGCTGAGAAGCGGAAGGCGTGCGCGTTCTGGTTGAATAGTTGATGTGGAGGCTGCTCCCTTCGGTGATATCAATTCCCAATCCGGCTCGGGGCATTAAATTATTGTAGGTCTGCCGGGTGTCTGCCTCGAAAGGGAAATCCTGCTCTCCCTGTAACAGTGTGTGTTGATAATCCAGACTGATGTTCGCTCTGGTCCGTCCGATGTTACTTCGAAACCTTACGCCGCCGCGCTGCTGGTACAGATCATTTTCGTAACGATTGGTCAATAAGGTATCCAGATCGTTGTATTCACCGGTTTCATCATCAGATAGCCAGGTTCCACGATCTGAACGGTCCCGGTCCCACGATGGGTTATAATCGAACATTAGCTGGCTGTCTTCACCCAAAGGCTCAGTATAAGCGAAATCGACCGATACACCGGAACTGTTTGAATAGATATCCGTTAGCCTGTCATCTATTACAGACTGATCGGTACCCTCATAATAAATGGTTTCGCCCAGTAAATACCGGTCACCGGAATTCCGGTTCAGGTTCCCCCGAAAGTTGGCTGAGAAGGTGCGCCCCTCTTTAGCTAGCCTGTGCCGGTAAAGCCCCGACTGGGATAAATTGAAACTTCGATTCTCATTTATAGATTCATTCAGGACTTCATTAATAAGTGTATTATCCGGAGAAAGGGTAAGAGCGTCGAGTAAGGACAGGCTTTCATTTTCTGTTGCCCCAAGTCCCGTACGAAAAACCATCGAATTATTATCATTAATTTCATACTCCATCCGCATATTCATGCGATGATTATAATTGTCACTGTCTGAAAAAGATTCCTCATTATAGCGCTGATCTTCAAGCTGGGCCATGATGTACCGTCGTTCACGTTCTACTTCATTGGTATTGGACCTTGCGTTGAAAAAGTAACTGCCGTTTGCCTCCCATTGATCATTCCACTGGTCTATATAGTTCAAGCCCAGTGAATGCACAATATTTATTCCATTTTGGCCACCTGTATTGTATCCTCCGCCCCCTCTTCCCCTTCCTCTGCCACGCCCTCCCCGCCCTCCACTCACATCCTGCATATCTTCAGTGGAAAAGTTCAACTGATTGATATTATTAGACAAGCCGATCAGGGATACGCGGCGGTTTCCCCGGAAATAGTTCATATTGCCTCCACTCATATACCGGGTATCGGTACCCAAGCCGGCTTCTCCACGGCCAAATCGTCCCGTATTCATCCCCGGTTTGGTAACAATATTAACGGTTTTTTCCGCGTCGTCATCATCGAATCCCGTAAAACTGGCCTGGTCACTTTGCCGGTCATATACTTCTATTTTATCAATGATTTCAGCGGGTAGATTTCTCAAGGCTATACGGGCATCATCGCCAAAGAATTCCTCCCCGTCCACCAAAACCCGCTGAACCTCTTCGCCCTGGGCCCGTACCTCACCATCTTCTATAATGAAACCAGGCATCCTAAGAATAAGGTCTTCGGCTGATGCATCCTCATTGAGCCTGAAGGCACCGGAATTGAATTGCGTGGTATCTCCTCTTACTTCAACTGGTGGCAATTGAGCAGTAACCGTAATATCAGCCAGGACCTGATTACCAGGTTCCATTGAAATCCCGAGATCAGTTATATTGCCCTCCCCTATGGTAATACTCCGGCTGATCGAATTATAACCCAGATAGGTAACGGTGAGTATGTAGTCCTCTGGGGTAATATTTGTTAATAAGAAAATACCATCGGAATCTGTAGATGCTCCACCAACCAAGCTTGTATCTGATTCAGTATAAATTGCAACATTGGCCCCAATTAAAACCTCATCATTCTGTTCTTCGGTCACGGTACCCGAGACGGAAACCTCCTGTGCCAGGACTATAAAGGGAACTATTATGAATAAAAAAAGGGTAGTAACAAATCTCATGGAAAATAAACGTGAAGTATCGGTTTCATGGTCTGCTATTTAGACGTAGCAGCAAGACAAAATGATCAACCAATAATATCTTTTTACGCTTGTAACGTTTTTAAGGCACAAGCCTGAATGTTTTTCTGTGATGGCGAGTAGGGCCGTGCTGGCTTAATCCCTCGTAATGCTTTTGTGTGGGATACCCGACATTCGTTTCCCATCCGTACATTGGAAATTTCTTGTGAAGCTTCCGCATCAGCTTATCTCTATATACCTTGGCCAGTATAGACGCTGCCCCTATGCTAGCAGAATAGAGGTCACCCTTTACAATGCAAGTTACAGGAAGAATCTCATCGAGATAACGATTGCCGTCAACGAGTAAATAATCCGGCTGATTTTTGGCTTCCAAAGTACACTTACGCATGGCAGAAAATGATGCCCAATAAATATTCTGCTCTTCAATTTCACGAACGCTGCAGCTTTGGATAGACCAGCACAAGGCTTCTTTTTTGATTATTTTTGATAGTTCATCGCGTTCGGATTTGTTCAGTACTTTGCTGTCGGTAATATTTTCAATAATACTATTGGGTTTCAGAATAACACCGGCTGCTACCACCGGTCCGGCAAGGCAACCCCTCCCGACCTCATCCAATCCCATGACATACCGGTAGTTTTGGGCCCAGAGCTTTTTCTCGTATAGGTAATTATCTTCAGCAAGCATCCGGAAAGGTACGCACCCGAGATAATGGATGCCAAATAAATTTGATAACAGTATGATTAGCTTATATTACCCTTTTGCTTTCGGCGAAATGATTTTATTTTACTCAACGTTATAAACCAAAAAATTATAGTTTATAATATGCATTTTCGATATCAGGAATGGAATGACCGCCTCAGGCGACAGGATAGTATAGAGGGTTTTGACAAGCTTTTCGACCTTTTCCAGCAACTCTTGCTCATAAGCAGCGGGGACCCCTCCCAGGCTTTAAAATGGCTCACAGAACTGGATAAGGAATATAAAATCACCGATGATATGGAAGGTTATAGCATAGGTGATTTTATAAAAGATCTTGAAGATCGAAACTTTATCAAGTTTGATGAAGTTAAAGACCAGATACTGATTACTGCAAAAACCGAGCGTGGCCTTAGGAAGAAGTCACTGGAAGAGATATTTCGTAATATGAAGCAAGGCACCGAGGGCAAACATAAAACCAATTATATAGGCAAGGCCCAGGATCGCGACCCCGAAACCCGCCCCTGGCAACATGGTGATGAAATTCAAAATATCGACGGTGTTGGCACCATCACTAATACTCTCAAGCATAGCAACCTCGAACGGTTTAGCCTTGAAGAAGATGACATTCGAGTACACGAAAATGAACATTATACATCCAATGCCACAGTGTTGATGATTGATTTAAGTCATTCAATGATCCTGTACGGAGAGGACAGAATTACACCCGCAAAAAAGGTAGCCATGGCTTTATCGGAATTGATATTGAGCCAATATGCTAAAGATTCTTTAGATGTAATCGCTTTTGGGAACGACGCCTGGACAGTTGATATAAAGGATTTACCTTATTTAAAAGTTGGTCCTTATCACACTAACACTCAGGCTGGCCTCGAGCTTGCAAGACATAAGCTGCAACGTAGAAAGTATGCCAATAAACAAATCTTTATGATAACCGATGGAAAACCATCGGCGATGTTTGAGAATAGCAAGTTATATAAGAACAGCTTTGGTCTCGACAGAAAAATCGTAAACCGGGTACTGGATGCTGGGGTAAAATGCCGCCGTGACAAAATCACCATAACTACATTTATGATAGCCCAAGATCCCTATCTGCAAAACTTTGTCAGGGAATTAACCCAGGCAAATAATGGTAGAGCTTACTTTGCCTCCCTAAATTCCCTTGGTGGATATATATTTGAGGATTATATCCGTAACAGAAAAAAATACGTAGGTTAATATTGTCTACAAATGTACCGAATATCACAAAGTTGGCGAATTATTCCTTTGCCAACTTTGTGATTAAACAACCAGATAAATTAGATATCGAGTAATTCCTTGACTTCTTCAGTGATATCGTTGTTCTGCTGAGCTTCTTCTGAAGCGTACAGGATAATAAAATCACCATTATTGGTCACAGAGTTAAGCACAAAAGTGAGGTTTCTTGAAGAAGCAACTTCGTCAATAGCATTCTGAATTTTATCAAGTAAAGGCCCAACCAATTCCGCCTGGCGTTCTTGTATTTCCACCTGGAAGTTTTGTTGAAATTCCTGCAACTCCAGGTTCTGCTGGGCAAGGCGCTCTTCCTCCGCTTGCTGAGCTTGCTCGGAGATCACAGCCAACTTTTGCTGATACTCTTCAACTTCTCTCCTGAAATTCGCTTCCTTTTCTGTATACTCTTCTCTCTTGCTTTCAACAAAGTTCTGAAGCCGGCGTTCGATTGCAGCCATTTCTGGCAGGCTCATCATAATAGATTGGGGATCTACATACCCAATGTTCATCTCGTTCTGAGCTTTTGCCTCGATGGATAATAAACCAGTAAAAGCCAAGCAACTTACGAGGAATAATATTTTTTTTGTCATAGTCATTTTTTATCAGTTTAACATTAAGTTTAAAACCTGTTCAGTTATATCAAGATTATTTTCGCCCTCAGGAGATATAAAAATTAATATCCTTTCCCCTTCACCAGTAGCTTCATTTAGAACGTAATCAAGTTCCATATCTTCTGCTACAGTCTCAATAGCAACATTGATTTCAGTTAATAGAGGTTCTAAAAGATTTGCCTGACGTTGTCGCAACTCTTGCTGTATCTGTTGCTGAAACTGCTCTAGTTCTTGATTCTTTACTTCAAGGCGTTCCTGCTCTCTACGGGCTTCGGCCTCACTGAGGTTCCCTTGTTGCTGTTGAAACTCTGCCATTTCGCTTTGAAACCCTATAGCTTCTTCTTCAAATTCAGCCTCTTTTTCATCCAGAAATTGATTCAACTCTTGCTCTACCTCGGCTTTCTCAGGTAATTCATCCAAAACATCCTGTGGATTTAAGTATCCAATTTTGGGCTGACTAACAGCGGCGGCCGTAAATAAAAGGATTGCTGTTATAGCTATACTAAAATGTTTGATCATTTTTTCTTTTTGTTTTATGAAATTATAATCGAGTTATGATAACAATTTTTTCGATCAATTATCCACTTCATCGATCTGGATACCCAGTTCAAGCAGAACCTCATTACTCAAGTTCCAACTTTGGCGAGCAAACAATAGCATGTAATCACCAGAACGGTCAAAAATAAAATCAAGACCATCCCTATCGGCTATATTATTTGTCGCTTCCAATATTCTTTGCTGAAGGGGTTCTAGTAATTCCTGTTGCCGGGAAAAATATTCACCATCCGGTCCAAAATGGGAATCGATAAATTGTTCTCTTTGCTGACTCTTTTGCTTTATTTCCTCTTCCTTTTGTTTACGAACTTCATTCGTATAAAGTATTTCTCTGGCTTCATAATCTTGTTTCAATGCATCTATGTCAGCTTGCATTTCATCAATTTCATCTTTCCATTCCTGGCTTATTCCCGAGAGCCTTTGTTCGATTCCTTCATATTCTGGTATATTAGAGAGAATATAATCAGTGTCAACATAACCGATCTTTTGATTTTGTGCATGGGAGTTTCCTGCAACTGCCAATATCAAAAGCAGACAGAATGATATTTTAAGTAAACAAACTCTTATCAAAACGGCGCTCCGATATTAAACAGGAACTGCCATTCCCCAGCATTTACCTCATTATTACCTGGGAGTCCGTCGAATCTATAACCGTAACTAAGGTCAATCAATCCAAGTATAGGCATGAATATACGTGTCCCGATACCGGCGGTTCGCTTCACATTAAAAGGATCATATTGGGCAAAATCATCATAAGCATTACCGGCTTCAGCAAATACGTAGGGTATAAGCTGCACTTGTTCGCTTGATATAACAGGGTACCTTATCTCAGCAAAATATTTATTATAAAGAGTTCCACCGACTTCCCTGCCATCCTGGACAGGTGTGATTGAGCCGCCAGGACCACCAGGAAAGCCGCGCATATCAATATTATCTTGCGTAAATGACTGTCGCTGCTGCAACTGTGTTCCACCCAGATAGTATCGCTGAAACTGACTTCTGTTTTTACTGCCAAAATGCCCCATGTAACCACCTTCGAAACCAAATGAAGATACTAATTTACCAGCCAATGGATTGTGCTGCTGAAATTTCATCTCTGTTTTATGAAACTGTGATAGACCAGGTATCGGTGGTGCGATTTCGGCCGATATGCTGAATTTGGATCCTGTGTTTGGTGAAATGGGATTATCCAATGAATTACGCTCCAGTGTTTCTTTTATAGAGATAAGGCTTGCTTGCCCCCCCAAATATTGCTCAAAACCCTGAACATCAAAATACTGATACTGTAGCCTTGTTGTTTGCTGGAAGTAATCATCAGGCCAGGAAAGTCTCCTTCCATAGGATACACCGGCTGATAGCATTTCCTGACTTGCTGCTGAACTTTGGGTTTGGGCACCACCAAATTGATTGTATCCGCCTCTGAAAATGCTATATGACATATTCACACCGAATAAGTTGTTCGGTCGTCCCATGAACCAGGGTTCCTGAAAGGAGAAGTTATAGTTTTGATAGCCACGGCCGGTTACCTGTACACCGAGAGATAGCTTTTGTCCGTCACCGCTGGGCAGTGGGCTCCAGGCGTCACCATTAAGTATATTCTGGGCTGAGAAGTTATTAAAGTTTACTTTTGCCGATAAAATCAATCCGAACTGACGACCACCAAAACCTCCGGAGAACTCGAAGTTATCTGTACTTTGTGATTCGTCCAGCATGTAATTTACACTCACCGTTTTATTCTCGTAATCGGGCTCCAGATCAGGTATGATTCCTTCTGGATTAAAATAACCCAGCGTTGAGAGTTCCCTGATGGTTCGCATAATACTTGAACGGCTATAGGTTTCTCCCGGCACATTTCGAATGGTCCGGCGAACTACATCATCATGCGTTTTGGTGTTTCCGGAGAATGAAACTTCTTCGATTTCAGCTATTTCGTCTTCAACAATATTAATGGATAAATCCAGAGAATCACCCTGTACTACTTTAACCTCAGGTTCCAAACGCAGAAAAAGATAGCCGATGTTATGGTAAAGAGCATTAACATCAGACTCTTCGCGATTGCCCATCAGGTTTTGCTCGAATAGTTCTTCATTGAATACATCACCTTTTGCCAATCCTAATGTTTCAGTCAACCTATCATTGGAGTAGACCGTGTTTCCGTTCCATTCCAAATTGCGGACGTGATATTGGGAACCTTCACTAACTTTCATGAATATACCCAATGCTTCTCCATCACTGGTTGTATAAACCGAATCTTCTACAATACGAATATCACGAAAACCATTATTACGATAAAATGTGAGAAGATTATTCTGAGCTTCTTCATAATCTTCATCAGTGTATGTCTGGCGCGTCAGGAATCTCAAAAAGGTGTTTCTTTTAATTTCTTCTAAAGATTTCCGTAATTGTTTACTTGAAAAATTTTCGTTGCCTTCAAACAAAATTTCAGAAATCTGAAGCCTGTCGCCACGTTCTACTGCAAATTCAAGGCTAACACGATTTCTTGCGGTATTGGTTTCTCTAGTTTGAACATCAACCTCAGTACCCCGGTATCCATTATCCTCATAATATCTTTTTATAATTTTTACCGCCTGGGCCTTCGATGATTCGGTGACGGCAAAGCCCGTGGCAAGGCGGATTTTTTCCTCGATGTCTCTTCGGTGAGAACGCTTGACTCCCGTAATTTCATAACTTTCAAGGCGAGGCTGTTCAGTAACCTCAATAATCAAATCAACCTGACTGCCAGTAGTTTCGGTCCTGATTACCTTGACATCCGAGAACAGGCCGGTTTCGTGCAACGCACTAATAGCCCGGGGAATTTCTTCACCGGGTATAGTAATGCTGCCGCCTTCTTCCAGTCCTGAGGTAGAAGAAATAAAGTTTTCGGTCCTGGCCTCGGAACCCTGTACTTTTAGGCTACGTATCACATATTGCCCTGGGATAACATCCATGGGATTATTAATGCGAAATGAAGGTTCTTCAGTATTAAGGGTATCTTTGAATTGAGCGTGGCTTGGTATACTGGCCAAGACCAAAATCAGAAATGGGAAAGCCAGCAGGCTTGTTTTTTTAAAAATATTCACGTGGGGAATAATGCTACCTTTATTTATGATTTCTGTTCTGGATTTGTGAACGGAGAAAGTGCGCAAGATATTGGATAATCCTTATGAAAGAATGAATTCACGAAAGCAAACGGTAATCGTTCAACGATGATTGTCAAACTATTCCGGGATTTTACCAAAACGCCGCTCTCTTTTTTGATAAGTTGAAACGGCCTTATAAAGATCTTCACGTCGAAAATCAGGCCAAAATATATCGGTTATAAATATTTCCGAATAGGCTAACTGCCATAATAAAAAGTTACTCATACGGAATTCTCCGCTGGTACGGATCATTAAATCAGGATCGGGGATATCCGAAGTAGCCAGATGTTGGGAAATCGTTTCATCGTTAATATCTTCCGGCTGAATTCTCCCTTCTTTAGCCTCTTTGCTTATCTTCTTAACAGCCTCGGTTATATCCCATCGACCTGAATAACTAAGGGCAAGGCACAATTCCATGTGCGTATTATCTTTGGTAATTTCCATCGCTTCGTGTAACTGTTTTTGACAGCTTTTAGGCAACCGATCGATTTGACCAATTGATGTCAGGCGGATATCATTGTCATTGAGTTTCTTTGTTTCTTTCCGTAACGACTGGATTAGCAAGTTCATGAGTGCACTGACTTCGTTTGAAGGGCGTAACCAGTTTTCCGTAGAAAATGCGTATAACGTCAGGTGCTTTACACCAAGCTGTGCACAAGCTTCGGTAGTATCCCTTACGGAGTCCACCCCCGCTTTATGACCAAAAATGCGCATGTTACCTCTGCTTTTTGCCCACCTTCCATTCCCATCCATAATGATGGCAATATGCCTGGGAATGGATCCGGCAGCCTTCAGCTCCGCCTGTACACGCTGGTCATCGTCGGTTTGTTTTTTACCGTTTAATGTAAGCGTTTTCAATGATTACCTTTTTTCACTGTTGATTTAAATTCAGGCTTCAGTCTATAATTAGAACCTATAGCAAATACCCATTTTTTTATGTACGCGATGTACATTACTTGATTTTCTTTATCAGGGAAATCATTTCCAATAAAGCCAGCGCTGCTTCCTCACCTTTATTACCAGATTTTGATCCGGCTCGCTCTACGGCCTGATCAATCGTATTGGTTGTCAATACACCAAAAGAAATAGGTAACCCAAATTTTGAATTCAAGTTATTGACTCCCTGGGTTACGGCTCCAGCTACAAAATCGAAATGAGGTGTAGCCCCGCGTATTACAACCCCAAGGCAAATGATACCATCGAACTTTTTTGTTTCCAGTAACTTTTGTGCTGTTAAAGGAATTTCAAAAGAGCCTGGGCAATAGGCAACGGTAATATTATCTTCACTCAATCCGTGGCGTGCCATAGTTTCTACAGCTCCGGCCTGGAGCCTCTCGGTAATAAATGAATTCCATCGTGAAACCACAATACCAATTTTGGCATCCGGTACATTGAAAGAACCCTGAATTTTCTTGATCCCCATTTAGTCTAAATTTAGTTCGTGGAGTGTGCTTTTCTTTGCTCACCTAAAGTTAACAATTTTTCACTCAAATCTGTATCTATGCAAATGGTACCAAAATTATCAAAATCATAATGCCTGAAACCGTGAAAATCCGAACCTCCGGTTAAAAGAAGCCCGTAATTGTTAGCGTAATCCATATATTTCTTCTGCAGTTCATAGTTATGGCTTGGGTGTAAATATTCTATCCCATCTAAACCTGACTTCAGGAAAAAACGTAAATCTTCATAAAGATAATGAAGTCCGGGGTGTGCAAGTACCGATATCCCCCCTACACTTTTTATAAGTTCTATGACTTCGGCAGCCGGCACATATTCACTCTTGTGATAAGCCGGAGCATCATTGGCCAGATAACGATCGAAGGCCTCCTTTTTATTGGCTACATAAGATTTTTTTTCGAGAACACCAGCGATATGTACACGACTGATAGAATCACTTCCCGATTCTGCCAAAACATCATCGAAATCCATATCAAAACCAAGCTTATTCAAATTGTTCACCATCTTATGAGCACGGTCAATCCGTATTTTTTTCTGATTGGCCAGCATGCTAACTAAACTGGGATGATCAACATCAATACAATAGGCTAGAATATGACATTCTTTACCTCTATAATCACTTGTGATTTCAATCCCTGGAATTAGCTTGATCCCTAATTCTCTAGCAACTCCCCGAGCTTCCATGTAACCAGATACAGTGTCATGGTCAGTAATGGCAAGTGTAGAAAGACCTTTTTCTGCGGCCAATTTGACAACCTGCTCAGGGGTTTGCGTACCATCAGATGCTGTGGTATGTACGTGTAAATCTGCTTTGCTCAAATGCTCAGTTAATTTAAAATGCTATAATATTCTTCAGGGGCAGAAAGCAGGTCAACCCCCCGGAGAACAGCTTCATCATATTTAAGACTCTTTTGCAATCTTTCGGACGCTCCTTCATATCGGGATAAAAGCTCAAGAAATAACTCCTGCTTGATCGCATCAGATTTCCGCTCCATCTCCAGTTCTTTCTCATCATTTACAATTTTTTCCAACCGGGTTAGCTGTGCCTGAGCTTTTTCCTTAATCTCATTTTCCAGGCTTTCGGTAAACTTTGAATAGTAACTTTCAGCACGGGTTTTGTAATCAAATTCATTCTCATTCAGATAAGTTCTAAAACGGTCAAATAAAGCATCATCAACCGATTCAATATTAAATTCTTTGTTATTGGAAGCATACTCATTTGCGAAAAAGAAATAGTGACTGTTTTGGAGTAAAGAAACTTCGAGCAAACTTTGCGGACCGTCTTCCACATGTATATCCGGTTCAATGCCAATTCCTTCATAGACAGTACGACCAGACCGTGTACTGAAAGGTATACGAAGAGAATCTGGCACATCTATCTCTTCAGGGTCTTCCACGGAAGCATAACGAAGCGACTGTATAGACCGCCCGCTTGGGGTATAGTATTTTGAAGTCGTAATTTTTATGGCAAGATTGTAAGAAAGTGGCCTGATGATTTGAACTAACCCTTTCCCAAAACTGCGTTCCCCAATAATTACGGCTTTATCAAGATCCTGAAGTGCACCGGTAACAATCTCTGAAGAGCTGGCACTGCCGCTATTCTGCAATACAACCAATGGTTTGTCAAAAATAGCCGGCTCCTTAGTTTTGTAGACCGAATTGGTCTCAGGCATACGACCTTTCGTTTCTACAACATCATGGCCAGGCTCCACAAATTTATCCACTGTATAAACGGCTTCATCCAAAAGGCCTCCGGGGTTGTTACGCAAATCGAGAATAATCCCGTCAAGTTCTCCATCTTCCTGCAATTCCAATACAGCGAGTCTGAGTTCTTCTGCTGCATTTTGGGCAAACCTTCGCATTAAAATATATCCGATGCGCTGTTCGCTATCCAATAAACCTGAGTAAGGGATATTCTTAACATCAATTCTCTCACGGGTAAGATCAAAAGTCAATTCTTCATCCAAACCAAAGCGTGTTGTAGTAATGGAAACCTCAGATCCCGATTCTCCTTGAAGCAGGCTCTGGAGACCTTCCATTGTCATGCTTTCGGTGGAGGTTTCATCTACGGCAATAATAACATCACCGGCCTTCATGCCGCGTCGGTCCGCTGAATAGCCTTCAATGGGAGCTATTACTACAAGCTTATCCCCACGTGCGCCGACCTCGAGCCCGACGCCTGCGTATTGCCCTGTAGTTACAATATCCATCTCCTGACTATCGGCCTCATCAATAATAACTGTATAAGGATCGAGTTGCTTTAGCATAGCATTAATACCATTACGCATTAACTGCTCCGGTTCCACTTCGTTAACGTACCGCTTGGAAACTTCATCATAAACCTCACTGAAAATGGTGAAGTTTTTTTTGATAAGAAAATATGGATCGGACGTGTAAACAAAACCAAACGTGAACGCTGATATGGCCAGTATGCTCACGAATGCTAAAATTCTATTTCTTTTCATTACTTGAAGTTTTGGCCAACCTTAATTTGGCACTGTCAACGTTTGCCCCACATAAATACTTGATGATGATAGCCCATTAAGACGCATAAGCTCCTGGACAGATGTATTCATTTTAATCGCGAGATCATGCAGATTGTCATTTCGTATAACGACGTACTGACCGGAATCATTCAGTGCAACATTCTGATTCGATGATCCACCTTGATTCCTTAACGTTTGTTTTTCTTGCATCGTCATTCCGTCCATGTTTTCAAAATAATCCTTCTTCCCCGATGGGACATATATAATAAGACGCTGACCAGGCCGAATTGAATTGCTAATGTTATTCCATGATCTAACTTGCATGGCCCGTGTCTCAAACCAATGTGCAATATGCCCGACCGTATCTCCGGATTTTATAGTATAAGAAACCGCAGCAGTGTTTGCCGGCTGGTTAGATGACGATGTTGAAGGACTTAAAGTTGTACTTGTTCTGGCCGTTTGGGCATGAGATGGTCGGTTTGACCGTATAGCAACAGAACTGCCTTCGGGCACAGGTATCACAAGATCCTGGCCGGGATGAATAGTGCTGGATAAATTATCATTCGCCTGATACATATTTCTTACTGTAGTTCCATATCGGTTTGCAATCAAACCAAGGGTTTCGCCCCTCTTAACCGAGTGGATAACTATATTGTTGTGTTTTTTATCATCCGGAATCTCTTCAAAATTCGCCAAAAACTTTTCCTTGGTCTCCACAGGTATTTTTAAGTGATAAACATTGCCTCCCGGAGGAGTCGCCCATCGCAGCAATTCAGGGTTATATTCCTGAAGTTCCTGTGTCGTGATACCGGCACATTCTGCTAACAAGCTCAAATCTATAGAACCGGTAATCTGGACTGTTTCATATTCATAGGCCTCATTTTCATATTCATCTTCAAATCCAAACTCGCCCGGATTCATCGCTATAAGTGTAGCGGCAATAAAACCTGGAACATATCCTCGTGTTTCACGAGGCAGGAATGGGTAAATCTCCCAATAGTTTTTTTTACCGCCAGCTCTGCGTACAGAACTGTTCATTCGTCGGCCACTGACATTGTAGTTAGCCAATGCCATATGCCAGTTTCCGTCCCAATATTCTTTTAAATCGCGCAAATGCTGAGCCGCAGCACGAGTGGCTTTTTCAGGATCCCGGCGCTCATCAATCCACCAGTTAACTTCCAGTCCGTATACAGCACCAGTGCCACGCATAAATTGCCACATGCCTGTAGCCCGGGCATGTGAACGTGCTACGGGGACCAAGCCGCTTTCAACCATGGCAAGATGAACCAATTCGTTCGGAACACCTTCATCCTCGAATATTTCTATCATCATCGGAAAATATTTCACGGAACGCTTTAGCCAGTTTTCCATGATCTCAGGACGCCGGACTGTCAAATATGCAATATGATTGTTAACCTGACGGTTCCGAATTAAAGAGACATCTGTTTTTTTTACGGTCAGATTCTCGGGTAAAACGATATTATCACCATCAAACCAATCATTTTCGGCCATAAACATTTCCTGATGCACTTCAAATATCTCACCATGAATATCTACAACAGGCTCATCAATACCGTAAAATTCCTGGTACTCGGTCATCACTGTGCGGTAAAGCTCTTTAAACTTTCTGCTTTCCTGAACTTCAGGGTAATCATTCATGGCATTTTGAATAGCCATCAAGGCATCTGTAATATAACTTTCAGCCATAACGGCATCATTATTGATCTGAGCTTCAATGGACAAAAGATGCATTTGATAAATATTAGCAAAGCGCTGAAGGACTTCAGTTGGATTTTCTTTCAGAACAGGCAAATCCTTTTTGTCCCTGTTATTGTTCTCATAGTTATTCTTCTCATACCTTGGCTGTTCAGAGATATTTGAATCAAAGCGCATCCCTGGTATATGCTTGATTCTCAAAGCAGATTCATCATCCTGCGCATATAATAAAAAAGGAGTAACAAACAGAATCAGTGTTAAAGCGTGTAGCTTTTTTGCCATGGGTTTAATGATTTAGATAAGGGATTAAGTTTCTTACAAAAGTCGTTGGTAAATATTTATGATATCATAATAATTTACGAGAAGTAATATAACAAACGTGAAATTCAGGTCTAAATCAAAGTTTAAGTGATTTTAATTATAAATACCTAAACTATTTGCATTGGGGATGTTGAAGGATAGCTTTTTTTTTAAAATAAAAAGACTAATAGCTGACTCGAGTAAAACCAATTAATCTGACCTTGCGGGGTAAATAACAGCCTGGAGTTGTAATTACCCCGATGATTCATTCAATACCTTTATAATAATTTGCATAACAGATGCAAACCATATGCATATTCGATTCATTCAGGGATGGCTGGTTTAATTATCCGATAGAGACGCAAGATTTTGCGTCTCTACATACTGCCCCCGCATCACGAATTGCACCCCAAACAGGATGATTTATCCAGGGAGGATTATCAAGACTCTTAATATTCAATAAGGGCTGTTAAAGCCTGATTTACATCATCATCAGAAGGTAACATATATTTCTCATAATGATCAGCGAAAGCTATAGGAGAAAATTTGGCAGCTACCCTCTTAACAGGAGCATCAAGATATTCAAAAACTTCACTTGATATTTGGGCTGATATTTCAGCGCCAAGTCCTATAAATTCAAGATCTTCATGAAGCACCAAAACCCGGCCTGTCTTCTTCACAGATTCAAGAATAGTCTCGGAATCCAGCGGCAAAAGAGAACGCAGATCAATTATTTCAATGCTGATATTGTTGTTCTTAGCAAATTTCTTCGCAGCGACAAGTGCTTTTTGTACCATTGCACCGTAAGTCACTATTGTTACATCGCTTCCTTCCCTGACAGTCTTTGCTTTACCTAATTCCATATAATAATCAGCATCCGGTTCAGGTCGTCGTGAAAAGCCTTGTCGGTAAAGTGCTTTATGTTCCAAAAACAATATAGGGTCCTCACCGCGGATGGCTGTTTTTAACAAACCTTTTGCATCTGCAGCATTACTGGGCATCACAATCTGAAAACCGGGAATATGTCCGAAAATAGACTCGATATTTTGACTGTGACACAATCCACCGTGTATATACCCGCCGATTGGAACACGAATAACCATTGGGCAACTGAATTCATTATTGGAACGGTAACGCAACGTCGGGACCTGGTTTCGCAATTGCTGCATAGCCGGCCATATATAATCACCAAATTGTATTTCTACTACCGGCTTGAAACCTTGCATAGCCAATCCGCATGCCGTGCCAATTATAGATGCTTCAGACAGAGGTGTATTATAACAGCGGCTTTTCCCAAACCTTTCTGTTAACCCTCTGGTAGC
Organism: Balneolales bacterium; assembly: GCA_040878115.1. Lineage (GTDB taxonomy): Bacteria > Bacteroidota > Rhodothermia > Balneolales > Natronogracilivirgulaceae > JBBDMU01. The sequence goes on along the minus strand of JBBDMV010000118.1, from coordinate 17,266 downwards.
CGTAAATACTCCACCTTTCCCACCACCAACATCTTCCCCGAAAACAATAACCTTTTCATTCTTTTCCATTTCCTCAGCCATAGCATGGTTGACGCCATCTACCAGTACGATGGGTTCACCAGACGGCTCGCTTTTTTCATATTCAAGATCCAGATCACCTTCATATAGAACATGCTTCAGGGCATCCTCAAGTTTAGGGTCATCCTGCTCCATGCACCACTTAGTGTCTTCGTCAACCTGCTTCTTGACCTCATCTCTAAGGGCATCCAATTCTGTCTGATTGATTAATCCGGCGTCAATCAATTGCCCCCCCATCTTCTTGATAGGATCATGAAGCTTGTCGTTTTCCAGATCTTCACTGTCGCGATATTTTCTCTGATCATCGGATGAAGAGTGAGGCAATAAACGGACAACATGGGCATGTACAAGAGTTGGTCCGTCACCGTTCCTCGCTCTTTTAACAGCTTTTTCCATTGCTGCAAAAGAGTTGAAATAATCGGTACCGTCAACTTCAAGGATCTCGAGGTTTTCAAAACCACTTACAGTCTTTGAAATGCTCTTGTTTGAGGTTTGTTCATCAACTGGAACGCTAATTGCATACTTATTATCCTGTACTACAATAACGGCTGGGGCTTTACAGCGGGTTGCCCAGTTCAGCAATTCAAAAAACGAGCCTTCGGATGTTCCCCCGTCACCTGTTGAAATGTAAATGACTTCATCATTTCCAAGGTACTGTGCCCCCTGAGCTACCCCCAGGCCGGGTAGAAACTGGGCACCAATAGCACTTGAAACCGAAAATATTCTATGTTCTTTGCTATTAAAATGAGATGGCATCTGCCGGCCATTGGATGTATCGGTAACTTTACTTAAATGTGCAGAAAGCATTTGACGAGCAGTCATTCCTATCCCTAAAGTATAGGCCATGTCACGATAATACAATGCTCCCCAATCTTTGCCGGGTATTAGGTTCTTTGCAATGGCAAGTTGAACAGCCTCGTGTCCTGAACAGCCTATATGAAAAAAACCACGTCCCTGCTTGAGCAGGGAAAGCATCTTTTCATCAAGCCTCCGGGATAACAGCATGGTCCTGTATACATCGACCAGATCATCTTTGTCAAAACTTCCGGTGGGTTTACTCCGTACTTTGTATGAGGATTCAGATGGTATCAGCATGGCTGTTCTATTTAAAGTTTTTACACTCATAATCTTAGCATTAGATTATTGGTTGTGCATACTATTGCATAGAGTATGCCATTAAATAACATTTTTGATCCTTATTTTCAAATGGACAGTATTTTAATAATATGTACAGGGCCGATACCAAAACTCATTGTTGATACAAACGGTATGTTTTCGACCGGCTTCCGCCCAATTTTTCCGCTACTCTGATGATATGAGTATTTGTTTCAAGCAGCCAACCTAACTCTGAAGAAACATAGCCTTTTTTAAGACCATTCTCAATGGCTTGCCGATGCAGCAGCGCGTCAATCCCACGTCCCTGATACTCGGGAATTATACCCATTAACGCTGATCGTATGGCGTTAATTTTTCTTCTATAAAAAAGTAATTTAAATATCCCTGTGGGAAGTAAAGAGCCATCAAGGTGTTGCAAGGCCTGGTTCAGATCAGGCAAGGCTATTGAAAAACCAACAGGTACCCCATCAACCTCCGCAACATGAGCAATATCTATATCCATTATCATTTTCAGCTCTTTGCCAAGCGATTCAAACTCCTTTTTTGAAATCTCATAAAAACCCCAATTATTTGCCCAGGCCTTATTAAATAATTCATGAATAATATTAACTTCAGATTTAAAATTCCTCATATTCATCGGACGAATTTTAAGGCCGGGCATTCTTTCCATAATTATTTTCTGGGCACGGTCAAAACGTTCAAGTTTTATGGTATCTTTGTCAACGGTATAAGCAAACAAGTCCATGGCTTTTTCAAAACCCGCGCCTTTTAGCAGATCATCATACCAAGGTTTAGAATAAGGCATCATGATGGATGGCTTTTTATCGAAACCGTCAACAAGGATTCCAATCTCATCAAGCATACCCGGGCATGTAGGCCCCAGTATGGTTGTCAGCCCTCTTTCTTCAATCCAATCACGGGCGACTTTGAAAAGCAAATCGGCAGCAAACTGGTTATTTACACATTCAAAAAAACCAAAGAAACCAACATTGGTTTTATTATATCTGTTATAGGCTTTGTTGTCTATAGCCGCAATACGGCCTATAACCTCATCACCTTGTTTAGCAATGAAAAAATCTGCATCTGCATTATTGTAAAAAGGATTTTTCCTCCTGTCGACAAGATGTTTTTGCTGATGATGCAGAGGAGCTATCCAATTTTCATCATTTTTATAAAGCTTATGAGGAAAACGTAAAAAATCGGTGAAGTGATGGTCATTCTCGACCACAGATATGCTTATGAGGTCCGGTTTATTTGTCACATCAATCACGCTTCAATAAGAGATTGGCCGTTCCTGTCAATTATTCCATGCTTTACGCCTACTTTATGGAATGCTTCAAGAATGGCATCCAGCTGATCATTGGTGTGAGTCGCCATATAACTCGTCCTCATTAACGACTTCCCTTTTGGTACAGCGGGAGGTATAACAGCATTTACATAAACGCCCGCTTCGAAAAGATCTCTCCAGAAGATGAACGATTGCATCATCTCGCCAATCACCACGGCAATTATAGGCGACTGGCTATCGACTACTTTATAACCCATTTTCTTAAAACCCGTACGCATATAGCTGGAAATCTCTTCAAGTCGCTTCAAACGCCAGTTTTCTTCCTGAAGTATCTCAAGGGCTTTCAGTACGGTGGCTACATTAGCGGGTGGCATAGATGCACTGAAAACATGCGCAGGAGCAAAATGGCGTATATACTCAATTACCGGTCTCTTACCTACAATGAACCCACCGAGAGAGGCGAATGACTTTGAAAAAGTACCGCTTATAAGGTCTACTTTATCACTAAGGCCATAACTTGAAGCTGAGCCGCGGCCACCTTCACCAATAACGCCAATAGCATGAGCATCATCCAAATAAACCCTTGCATCAAATTCTTCTGCAAGTTCAACCATTTCCGGAACACATGCCAAAGCGCCTGACATAGAAAAGACGCCGTCGCTGATAATGATCTTCCCTGTGTTTGGGTCTTCACGCTCCATTAGCTTGCGCAAGTGGTCCATATCGTTATGATTATAACGAACGGTCCTGGCATTGGAGCATAACGTCCCGGTTACTATGCAGGCATGATTATCTTTATCGGAAAAAATGACATCACTTCGCCCGGCAATAGCCTGAATGGACCCCTCATTTGTCTGATATCCAGTGCTAAACAACACACAGGCTTCTTTATGCATAAATTCTGCAAGTTTATCTTCCAGTATAAGATGAAGATCTAAAGTTCCATTAAGATATCGAGAGCCGGTACAACCCGTGCCGTATCTTGTTATAGCATCCTTGGCCGCTTCCATTACCCTTGGGTCGTTTGTTAAACCCAGATAATTATTGGAACCGGCCATAATCACCCTGCTACCTCCGATAACAACCTCGTTACCATCGGTTTCGGTTAGAGGTTTGAAATAAGGATATAGCCCTTGGGCCCGAACCTCTTCAGCTTTTGTGAATTCATAAGCTTTACTAAAAATATCCGTCTGTTTTATACCTGTACTGGAACTACCCATTTACAAACCCTTCAACATGTCTAAAAAAATCAATTTTAAATATAGGGAGTAATACGATGCAATCAAAAACGTACAATTGTGTTTTTAAAACCCCGCCAAAAAATATTGCATACAGCATCATACTACTACTAAAAAAATGTAAAAAATCTAAGTTTGGTCTCTGACTTTTGGTTCTTGTTTCTTTTTCTTAATTACTGATCCAAGAAATTTTAAGTAATCATCTAAAACATTACGCCAGCTAAAGTCATTCACTACGTATGTTTTACTGCTTTCAGACAACGACATCAGCTCATTTTGAAGCACATTATCAATTTTTGCTGCAAATTCATACTTACTTCCAACTTTGATACGATAACCATTTTCGCCCTGTTTCACCACATCTTTAATGCCTTCCATGTCCGATGCAATTGCAGGTGTTTTAGCTATATTAGCTTCCAGTATAACCACTCCAAACCCTTCCATATCACCTGGAACTTTGATATTCGGCATTATAAATAAATCAGAGGCCGCATAAGCATAACGCAATACTTTATCCGGTTGCTTACCCGCCAGTATGATTTTTTCTCTACTGGGTGAGTTTCTCACCGTTTCCTCGATTTTCTTGAATTCTGGTCCATCACCGATAATGATATATATAAAATCCGATTCAATTAACGGAAGCACATCTTTAATAAACCATTCATGACCTTTTCTTTTTACATGCCTCCCCACAGTTAAAAGAACATTTTTCCCGTTCAGATTGAAGTTCAGCTCATTCCTGAACAGATCTCTGCCTTCATCCTTGGTGATCACATAACTCAACTCTTCGTTGGAAAACCCATTTGAAAGAGCAATACATTTCTCTGGGTCCATACCACGTTTAACAGATTCTTCCCGTGTGGCTTTGCTTACGGAAATTACTCCGTCAAGACTTTTAAAAACCTTCGGCAGAAACCACTGATAGGCAAAAACTGGCAGGGTCACATCCTGGCCATGATTAATGCAAACCATGGGAACATCAATGTGCTTACGAATAAAGTAGGCCAGCCCTGCCGTTACCATCGATGAAAACAAAATTACATCCGGCTTATCATTTTTTACCTGTGATTTTATTGCAAATAGGGTCTTAAAAAGAAAGAAAAAAGTTCGTATTGCAATCCAGTTCCAGGATGACTGAAGGATAATTGTATTTAGCTCAATATTTGATCGGGTCCTTAATTCCGATACGAATTGCTGACTGACGCGTTGCATACCGCCAGTACTTTCAAGCCCCATGTCTTTGGGAGGGTGTAAATGAGATATATATAAAATTTTCACGAACTGTTATTTTTGCGGTCCATTCCAGGCCGCAAGATTATATAGTTTTAAAAGTTTGTCCATTACGAGGTTCCAATCATACTCAAGGGCTTTTCGGCGTGATGCTTTTCTCATTTCTTCCCTTTTAAGATCATCCCGGGCAAGTTGCTCAATATATCTGCCAAATTCTTCAGAATCTTGAGGTCGCCCGATAAAACCATTCCCCCCCTCATCCACGAGCGATTTGCTTCCGGTCGCATCGGCTACGATTACAGGAAGACCACAAGACATAGCCTCCAAAGTTACATTACCGAAAGTTTCTGTGTCGGACGGGAAGAAAAAAACATCACTGCTGGCATAGGCTGTAGCCAGGGCGTCACCATTCAGGTACCCTGTAAAATACGCAGTGGGGACCATTTTTTGGAACGCTTCTTTTTCGGGTCCGTCGCCAACAATTAAAACCTTGATTTTATCATTCTGCGAAATACATTTTTTTAAAGTAGATGCAAAAGTTTTCAAATCTTTCTCCCAAACCAGACGTGACACAAAAGACACCACAATATCATCGTCTGCGAACCCAATTTGACGGCGCCATTGAAGATTTCTCTTTTCAGGACTAAACAAAGTAGTATCAACACCACGTGCCCATATCTCTAAACCCTTTTTAATGCCGTGTCCGTTCAATTCATCTTTCATAGAGTCAGAGGGCACGTATAGATGCCGGCAATGGCTGTAAAACCAACTCAAATACTTCCATATCAGCGGCTCTGCAAAGCTTAACTTGTAGTACCTCAAATAACTGGAAAAATGCGTGTGATAAGAAGCCACTGTTGGGATCCTATTAGCCTTAGCAAATTTCAACGCCTTGTAACCCAAAAAGTCAGGTGTAGCAATATGTACCAAATTTGGGGAAAATTGTTCAAGCTCACTTCTCACTCTTTCAGGGAAACAGGTGGAAATTCGATACTCGGGCCTTCCAAAAGCCGAGATAGAGGGAACTGCAACAAAATTACCTTCATGCTCTATAGGTGGATTTTCAATAGTAGGGCCAAATATCATCACAGAAACATTATTATCTATAAGAAAACGGACCAACCGGTTCAGCGTTAATGAAACACCATCCTGAATGTGATTATAATTTCCCGTAAATATTGCTACTCTAAGCTCCGGCATAAATTCTTTGCTTCACAAATAAGGGGTAATAGGATTTTTTATGCATCTCAGTTTCTAATATATTACGGGTCCTGACCAGACAAGGGTCTTGATTGTATAAAAAATAGGTAATAGCTCAACAACCCCACATTTTCGTGCCCAAAATGGAGCTACAGAAAATATGAAATTTTTGAACTCAAAAACGAAGGCTAATATACAAAATTTATGAAAGTCTTTATAATATGAAAGTCTTTATAACAGGTGGCACCGGCTTTATCGGAAGCCATCTTGTAGATCTATTAATTTCGAATGATGCAGAAGTCCGTTGCCTGGTAAGAAACCAGGAGAAATGGCTGGAGGGCAAAGACTACACAAAAGTAAACGGGGATATGCACAACCTTCCGGTGCTCAAAGAAGGCATGAAAGATGCCGATGTTGTCTTTCATACAGCAGGTTTGGTTAAAGCTCCCAACTACACTGAATTTAGCAAAATAAATGTAGATGCCACAGAGAACGTGGTCCGTGTGGCTAAAAAAAGCGGTGTGAAAAAAATAGTTATTCTATCATCCCTGGCTGCTGCCGGCCCCAGTATTGGAACTCCTCTTACAGAAGATATGCAACATGAAACGGTGAGTATGTACGGGAAATCCAAGAAGAAAATGGAGGAACTGATTTATTCACTATCCGATGAGGAAACTTCCATCACAATTATTCGGCCGCCTGCAGTTTTTGGGCCCCGTGAAGATCAGATATATTCTCTTTTCAAGATGGCGTCAAAAGGGTTTTTTCCCATTGTCGGGAAAAAAGGCGAAAGCAACCGGATTTCCCTGGTATATGTATCCGATTTAGTGGAAGGAATGATGCTCGCAGCCAATAATCGAAATAAAGGTGTAAAAACCTATTATATTTCCAGTGAACAAACCTACACCTGGGAAGAAATCAAAACAATAACATCCAAAGTCCTTGATAAAAAGCTTTTACCCATTTACATCAAACCTTCTTTAGCTAAAAAGGTTGCTGGTGCAATTGAGCAAGTATCATCATTTTTCGGACATTACCCCGTTATTAACAGCGATAAAGCCAACGAAATGACACTGGAATGGACTTGCTCGGTTGAAAAGGCAAAAAAAGACCTGGCTTACCAACAGCGAGTTTCTCTGGATGCAGGAATTAATAAAACCATTAAATGGTATAAAAAACACAACTGGTTATAAGCATATGAACCCCAAATTACTATTATCCCTGATTCTATTGGCCCCATTCAGTATAATCAACTTACAGGCCCAACCCCAGCTACTTAAAGATTATGAAGGATTGATGGACATCCCTGATATCATCGCTGTGGAAAGCAGTCCAGCCCATTTGTACGTACTTTCGGGCGAAGAAGGGCTGGCCGTGTTCAGAACATCGACCGATAGCCTGAAGTACCTGTACACAACGGAGAACATGCAACGGCGCGGGAAAACCATAAAAGCTGATATCCGCTATGCTTACTTATATGGCAATGATAACTGGTTATCCGTACTTGATCCTACCTCCGCGCCGGTCGTTTACTCCTCCACACGACTTCCATCAAACCCGGTGGATGTTACCCGTATGGACGATAACCTTTACGTTGCCCTGCAAGATGACGGGCTAGGCCGAATCTCTTTAGAGACCCCGGAAAGTGTTGATGATAGTTTAGCCATAGTCTTTCCTCTTGAAGAAACGCGGTCTCGAATAACCAGTCTGGCCAGCCGTACCGATCAGCTCTTCATCCTAACCGAAAACAGCAGGTTGTTTTATTTTGAAACAGAAGAAGACAGCCTTCAGTTACAAAATGATTTCAATCTGAGGGAACGTGTCAATAAACTATACTCCTTCGATGACGAGCTTATGGCCTCGAATTCACGGGGTGAGGTTTTTTCTATTCATCCGGATGGTAGTCTCCAAAAACTGTTCACCGTTGAAGCGCCCATAAAAAAAATAGAGCTTTGGCAGGATTATCTGGTCATCCGCGATGACAGGCAACGAGTTTGGCTGCAAAAGGACGATGAAGGTCCGGTCCGGTATAAAAGTAGCTCAGACTCTAATAACTTCTTTACTGTTAGTAAAGATCAACTATGGATGACCGATTACGACCAGTTGGGCAGGTTATATACATTATCTGATGATCAGGAAGAAACCACCAATGAAGGCGGATCGTCTTTAAAGATATCCGAAATTAACGATATGGTTATCCCCAACCCGCAGCCTCTGCTCTTAACCCTGGGCCTGGATAGTGACCATGACATCAACGATGTTCAATTTCAATACCGATCATCTATAGAAAACGCGGTAATCCATAATCAAGGGCTATATTGGCAACCGGGACCAAACGAAAACGGTACGCACAGATTTACCATCGTTGCCGGCACTAGAGACGGACAGGTAGACAGTACTTCCTTTTCTGTTGATGTCCGATCATTCAATTCACCACCGAGATTCTCTCCTGTTCGGCCCATTTCCATAGCCGTTGATGAATCCTTTAGTCTGCCGATTAAAGCCGTCGATCCGGATGGTCCCGATAAAGACCTTATCCGTTACATTGGTGTTGATATGCCCGAGAACGCCACGCTGGATGAAAACACCGGTCACTTCAACTGGACACCCAATCGGCGTCAGGTTGGAAACCACGAATTCCAGTTCATTGCAACCGATCAATTCGGTGCCGCGGCCTCTCAGGATATAGAGATCACCGTTAAAGAAATAGAACGGGAATGAACGAACACCCCGTATTTTAACATGCACTCCTTCTCGCAAAACCTCCTGAACTGGTACGATAATCACAAACGCATCCTACCTTGGCGTGATACAGGTAATGCATATCTCATCTGGATTTCCGAGATCATGCTTCAGCAGACCCGTGTTGACCAGGCCACACCCTACATCCTCAGGTTCATCGAACATTTCCCCACCGTTGAAGACCTTGCTGGAGCTGAACTTCATGATGTACTCGTACAGTGGGAGGGTCTTGGCTACTACAGCAGGGCCAGAAACCTCTACAAAGGTGCCCAAAAAGTCTCGGCCGAATACGGCGGCGTAGTCCCGGACAGCTACGACGAGATCAAAAAAATACCCGGTATTGGAGACTACACCGCAGCAGCCGTTCTCAGCATTGCCTACAACAAACCCCACGCCGTAGTTGACGGAAATGTGATACGCGTCCTGGCACGACACGCCGGGATCCAGGGTGATGTCCGTGGACCAGCCGTCAAACAGCAAATTCAAGCATTGGCAGATAAGTTACTTGATAAAAAACGCCCCGGAGATTTCAACCAGGCCCTTATGGAACTGGGTTCCGTCCAGTGCAAGCCGCGAAATCCTATGTGTACAGGTTGCCCTATCCAAACAGATTGCGTGGCTTATCAAAAGGTCATGGTTGATGTGATACCTTACAAATCCCCTGCCAAAAAACGGCCACACCATAACATTGCAGTAGGTATTATCCGCGACCTCAAAGGGAACGTGCTCATAGCCCGCCGGCCCGAAACCGCCATGCTGGGGGGATTATGGGAATTCCCCGGCGGCAAGCAGGAAAAAGGGGAAACCTTACCCAATACCGTGGCGCGTGAGCTCCAGGAGGAACTAGGTGTCTACGTTGAGGTCGGCAGCTTTTTCATGGACCTGAAACATGCCTATTCACACTTCTCCATCAACCTGCACTCCTACTTTTGCACCATAAAAAAAGGCATCCCCAAACCTAAGACCAGCGACGAAATACGATGGGTAAAAGTAGAAGAACTACCAGACTACCCCTTCCCCAAAGCAAATAGGAAACTAACGGAAGCGTTGGTGGAAAAAAGTATAGGGATATAGGGGTACATCGTCCACGCCAATTTGAAGTGTTATGATAAGTGACCGCAACTATTGAGCAAACATTTCTTGCAGGCGAGCCAGCACCTTATCCTGAGATGATGAACTGATAGTTCCGAGTTTTTTAATCAATCGCTGCTTGTCAACGGTACGAATTTGGTCCAATACAATTTGCCCACGCTTATCCAGAAAATTAGTCGTTATTCGGGTTGGGTATTTCCTAATGGTTGAAGTCATAGGTGCAATTATGACCGTCCGTATGTGCCTGTTCATTTCTTTGGGAGAAATAATAAGGCAAGGTCTGGTTTTCCTGATCTCAGAACCCTTAGTAGGATCAAGCGAAATTAGATATACGTCAAATCGCAAAACCGCTTGTCCGCCTACCATGTCCACTCATCCTCGTCCCACTGAGTAGGCACTTCAATCTCTTCCTGGTCAAGCAATTTATCATCCCCCTGCTGCGCCATTTTTTTAAAAGACTGCTCCCAGTCCTTTCTGACCTCCTCAGTCGAACGAAGAACGATTTCGTTGTCTCTCAGTATCATTTCGATTTCTCCTGAAAGCCTGCTTTGCTCAATAATTACTTTGGGGATTCGAACACCTTGTGAATTCCCTATGCGAATAAGCTTTGTTTTCATGGCCCAATTAGTATGTACTTGAATATAATTACAATGTAACTACTTTTAACGAAACTAATGCAAAATTATGTGCTATCCCTAATGATTTTGTGCAAGATCGAGGCCCTATGGAAAGATCAGAACATATTTTGGATGGTTGTGTCAAGCAAATCTGACGGCCTGTTATTTAATCCGCCAAATTATATGGAAGCAAATCGCGCATAACATCGGCCAGCTTATGCACTTTCTCAACATGGGCAGAGTTTCCGGCCTGACTTTCTACCTCTTCAGCCAATTCGGTTAATATCTCCTTTCGCTCAACATTTGTAGCATTTTCTGCTTCGTTAAGCCTCTGCCTGGTTGTCGTGATACTCTCCTCAGTCAGGCCTCTTGTCCGATCAAGCTGGTCAACATAGGCTTTCGAGAGTGCAAAAGTAGCAGGCCATTCAAACTTGGGCTGTCCCTGGGCATTTAGTTGATCAAATATCACCGTATTGGCTGCAGCTATCTCATTTTCGGTAAGGTATGGACTAGCCTTAAGTTCAAAGATATCCAGGCCGCGGGCAATTTCAGAGTTAACGATAGTGCCATTGTACCAATATACCGACCAGCTACCGCCCATTTGCATACGTGTCGAATCAACAGGACCACGGTCATGATAGGCAATTTCAACCGGGTTTTCGGGATCAGTCCAGTCGAACACCGAAATGCCGCCCTGATACCACGATTGTACCATGATGTCCCGTCCTGGAATCGGAATTAAAGATCCGTTGTGTGCTACGCAGTTTTCCTCGGCGGTTTGGGGAGCAGGTAACTTATAATAACTTTTAAAGTTCATCTCATTGTTGTCATCAATGGTGAAAATTGCGTTCGCGCCCCATTCCATAGGATCGTCCTTACGGCATTTTGGCTGGCCGCCGCCGCCCCACTCGTCAGTGAACAAAACCTTGCTGCCATCATTGCTGAACGTTGCAGAGTGCCAATATGCGAAGTTAGAATCAGCTACGGCATCTATGCGCGTCGGATTTGCAGGGTCCCGAATATCCAATAAAAGCCCATAGCCTTCACAAGCTCCGCCGGCCAGTCCTATTTCCGGATATAAAGTGATATCATGACATTGATTAGGCCCCCTGCCTTCGGTGCCGCCATCCTCACGATTGCCCATCATTTCTTCAATCATATGAGGAAGGCTCTCACGTAATGCGGCGCTGTCGGCAGCGGTTGGTTGGCCGCTGCCACCTCTTTCTTCCACTATATCACTGAGCATTGACCCCACCATTCGTGAATGGAGTACACGAGGCTGGCCATTAAATTCTCCTACAAAAGCACCATCTTCTTCCTCTTTTTCAATTTTATCAAGATCAGCCTGTGACAAACCATGGCCCGGCGGAGCTTTCAGGTCGTCAAAAATTCTTGGAGAGCTTACAATCTCTGCCAACTCTGGCTGGTCCAAAGGTACCTTTATCACCTCAATGCGAAAAAGCGCGCTGTTGGGGTCCTCTTCCGGCACAGCACTGGTACACCCGGGAAGCTCTTCTTCAGGCCGTACCGGGGCAGAACCGGAAACGTAGACATACACATTTTCATGATCGTTTGGATCTTTCAATACGGAATGAGTGTGAGAACCACGGCAGGTTTGAACATTACCAACATAATCCGGATTTTTGACATCTGAGATGTCAAAAATCCGGACCCCTCGCAGGCGGTCCTCACTTACCGTTTCATCAACACCTTCGGTGCCACAATCGAGCCGGCCACCCAATCCTTCACCTGAAACAAACAGCAGATTATCATACACCGAAACATCGCTTTGCGAAGCAGGGCACACAAAGTCAACAACAAGGCTGGGGGATGCCGGATTCGAAATATCCCAGACCATAAAACCATTGTAATTCCCCTGAATTGCATAGTTATCATTAAAAGCAAGATCGGAGTTGGTCACACCTAAAAAAGCCTCTGGTGGCGGGGTCTGTGAAAGCATTGTAAGATTCCAGAAGGTCTCTTCAGCATCAAATAACCCTGCACCCAATCCGACGCGCGGGTCGGGGTCAGGAGAATCTACTTCTTCAATCGGTGCAATCGGCACAGACAACGTGGAGGAAGATTCAATTACATTTTTAGAAGAACAGCCATAGCTGATTAATAATGCAATACCCAGCAAAAGTAACCAAAGGCTATTTCTCCCGACCTTTAATACTTTGGTGAGAGGCTGCTTGCAAGTGTGAGTTTTTTTCATAGTTAAATGAGATAGATTTAATAGTTTTTTTTTATGAACTCGCCCTCTCTTTGAGCATCTGTTCCATCCGGTCGATTTCCGTGATCTGATCCACCTGGATATCTGATGCGAGCCTAAAAGCCTCTTCTCCCTGGGCTGCACCCTCAATGCTGAAAAGATCGTTAACCATAATTACCGCACCCTTATGATGTTCAATCATATAATTAAGAAAAAGGCGTTCAAACTCGATACCCTGAACATTATCCAGTTTCTGTAACTGCTCTTGCGAAAGCATTCCAGGCATATCCATATGACCTGAATGATGATCATCCGCACCGTGTACCATAAGGTTTAGCCCATCAATGTGAACCTCAGGCACCGCTTGCCCACGATCGCGGAGCCATTGTTGCATAGTAGAAATTTCGTCATCCTGGGCATTGATAATACGGGCGGCCAGTGTTTTAATTTCCCGACCGGCACCCTTTTTGGGTGCAAGCCTGGAGATAATAAGAGCCTGTGCATGATGCCCGATCATACCTGTCATAAAATCAACATCGGCATCTATAAACGCCATACGGGAACTGTCCACCCGTGCCCAATAAATGGCTTCCTGGTTAAATTTATCATTTAATGAAGCGTCTGCATTTATATTATCTGTACTTTTGCAAGCAGCAACGCCAGCAAGTAGAAGAAATGCAAAGGCAACTCTAAAGGAGGATCGTACAAGTATGCTTCTATAATTCATTTATGGATATAAAAATTAACCTTTTGTAAAACACACTGCGTTTGAATGTACAGTGATTTCAAACAAAAAGTAAAATACAGAATCTTTTTGATCTGTGGAAAAAATCCGTTACTCAATATTCTTATTAATAATATAACTTTCCGGGAGTTTCAGTTTCATTACACCCAAACCAAATAATGCGTAATCATATTTCGCGGGGTCTTTCGGCTCGAGAAGGCTGAGCTTTCCGGTAAGCTCCTTTACGGCTTTCCAGTCGTTTTGCTTGCGGGAGAGCAGCCCGATTTTTCTGGCTTGCCGGGCAACATGTACATCGAGGGGGACCATCAGCTTTGATGCGGGCATGAAGTTCATAACACCCAGGTCCACGACGCTGTTTTTGCGGATGCACCAACGCAGATAGAGGTAGAGCCGTTTGCATGAGCTGTTCTTTTCGGAATTGGCGATATGTTTGCGGGTACGCAACGGCATATCGGGGGTTACACCGAAAAAACGTTCATGAAAAACGGCTATTAGCTCCCTGTTTTGTTTCAGGGAATCCCGGTAGCAATCCTTCCAAAAAGCTTCAAAAGAACCGTTCTCTTTTAGGATAACGGATAATATGGTCACCATGCTGGTGATGTCTGTTTCATTGAAAGTACGGTGCTTGAACCCGGTTATCTTTGCTCCGTCCTTCCCGTTGAAATTTCCGATAAACTCTGTCGGACGGTATTCCATCCTGGACAGCAAATCGTTTACTTTGGCAATGACGATATCCCGCCGTCCCCAGGCCATGACGGCGGCGAAGAAACCCGCCAGAAGCTGGTCCTCTTTATCAGAAAAGGCATGCATGAAGCTAACCGGATCATCATTGATATATTCTGGTTGTTCGACTTGTTCCACAATTTCATCGAGCCAGGGCTTAAGTAACTTTAGTTTTTTGGTCGGTATGGTTTTGAGCATAAGGTTAAGGCTAAGGCAATGTTTATTCCCTCTTAACGAAAGTCAACGTCAGGAAGAGAGACACCATCCGCTTCGTTGAGAGACAACCCTTACCCCGCTCAGCTAAGCGTCTGCGCTTAGCGAGCTTGCACCCAGTCGGGCCGGTGTAAGTAATAAGCTCCTGGTAATATGGATGCTTTGGTCTTTGAACGTTTTGGGTGGTTAATTGCATGTGGACGTTTAACGGAGCATGTGAGGCTTCAACCCACAACCAACAACAGCAAAGCGTACAAAATCAACCCTCCATAGTCTCAAGCTTCTCTGCTGCCTCACTCCATTTGGAGAAAAGTTCAGATAATTTCTTCTCTATTTCAGCATGTTCACGAATGCAGCTGTTAGCCTCGGGCTTGTCATAAAAAGCAGTATCGGCAAGTAGCTTTTCCAGCTCAGCCTTCCTTGCTTCCAGCTTCTCGAGTTCCTTCTCGTATTCCAGGACCTTTTTCCTTGCACCGGAAGCACTGCCTCCTGATTTATTTCTCATTTGTGCTTCCAAACGTTTTTGCTCTTTTGTTTTGGGTCCTTTAACAACCGGTTTTGTTTTAGCCTGAGAGCTTTTACTGCCATTGCTTACCGGCTGTTTGACGTTTGACGCAGCCGC
This sequence comes from Balneolales bacterium, assembly GCA_040878115.1. Lineage (GTDB taxonomy): Bacteria > Bacteroidota > Rhodothermia > Balneolales > Natronogracilivirgulaceae > JBBDMU01. Next base: position 2,150 of record JBBDMV010000118.1, on the reverse strand, counting down.
TTTTGATTTGCCGGTCTTTTCTTCAAGCTGTTCTTTGCGTTTCCACTCGTAATAGCCGTAGCCACCATCATAAATGGAAACCTGGCCATCTTCTACACGCCAAACGGTTGAGGCAAATTCAGCCAGGAAGTGCCTGTCGTGGCTTACGGCCAGCACAGTTCCCTCATACTCTTTCAGCGCATTAAGAAGCACGTTTTTGGATTGTATATCAAGGTGGTTCGTGGGCTCATCAAGTATCAAAAAGTTGGCGGGCTGAAGAAGGGTTTTGGCCAGGGCCAGACGGCTTCTCTCACCTCCACTTAATACGGAGATCGGCTTAAATACATCATCACCGGAGAATAAAAAGCATCCCAGGATGTTCCGGGCGTTAGAACGGGCTTCAGCAGTCGGTGCCGAGGCCAGTGTTTCATCAAGGACCGTACGGTCGGATTCCAGAACATCCGCCAGGTGCTGAGCGAAGAAGGTCTGGTGTACTTTGTGGCCTTCTTTCATATTGCCGTCAAAGGGCTCATTACCATGAATGATTCTCGCCAGCGTAGATTTTCCGGCTCCGTTTGTACCGATGAGCGCGATTTTATTACCGCGTTCTATTTCAAGGTCCTGACCTTCGGTAAATACGCGTACCGGTGGAGAATTATCTATTCCGGGGTAGGTTTTGACCAGGTTTTTTATTTCCAGGACCACTTTCCCGGAGCGCGGGGGCTCGGCGAACCGGAAGCTCATTTCGGCCTGGGCATCATCGGGAGCTTCCACCCTTTCCAGTTTTTCAAGGCTTTTTACCCGGCTTTGCGCCTGTTTTGCTTTGGTAGCTTTTGCCTTAAAACGTTCAATGAAACGTTCAGTTTGGGCAATTTCTTTTTGCTGGGCTTCATACACCTTGGCCTGCATCTCAATTTGCTCTTCGCGCTGGATAAGATACTGGTCATAATTGCCGGTATAGGTAAATATTTTGCTGTTTCGCAACTCAGCAATGCCGTTGACCATGCGGTTCAGAAAAAACTGGTCGTGGCTGACCAGGATAACGGCACCGTGGTAAGCCTGCAAGTATTTTTCCAGCCACTCTATAGAATCAATATCAAGGTGGTTGGTCGGCTCATCAAGCAGGAGGATGTCAGGGCGCTGCAGAAGAAGCTTCGCCAGCAGGGCCCTCATTCGCCAGCCGCCGCTGAATTTTGCCACCGGTTCATCAAGGTCTTCCGTATTAAAGCCTAAGCCTTCGAGCATTTCCTCAGTTTTCGCTTCTTTCTTGCCGCCTTCCAGAAGATCATAGCGAGTCTGGGCGCGTTCTATTTTATCCAGCAACTTCTGATAATCTTCGGACAGAAAGTCTGTGGTCTCGGCAATTAGGTTGCCAAGTTTGACGATTTCTTTTTCGAGCTGGTTGGCTTCTTCAAAAGCCAGCATCGCTACACTTTTAATACTTTGGTTAACATTAACTTCCAGTACCTCCTGCTCAAGGTAACCAACAGTGGTATCGGAAGGCCACGTTACCTGCCCTCCTTCTGGTTGGACCTTTCCGGTGATCAGGCGAAGCAATGTTGTTTTACCGGCCCCGTTAGGACCTACAAGGCCAATTCGGTCACCCGGGTTGGCCTGAAGATTTAAATTTTTGAAAAGACAGCGGTTTGAAATAAAAAATGTTATATTCTGGACTGCAAGCATGAAGATTAATAACCAACTTTAAGTGAATAATTTCTGATATATGATCGGCATAAAGGTAAAAGATAACGAAAGTATCGATAGGGCAATAAACCGTTTTAAAAAAATGATCACGCGTTCGCGTGTTTTGATGGATTATAAGGAGCGCCAGCAGTTTGCAAAGCCTTCTGAAGAAAAAAGAGAAGCTCACAAAAAGAGCGTCCGCGAAGAGCGCAAGCGCCGCCGCGACGAATGGAGATAGTTTTTGTAAATTGGTGAACTTTGTAAAGTTGTTGTTTGCATCACCACCCTCCAACCTGCATTCAGATATCTTAACGAAGAAGCTCGTTGATAATTCTCTCCCTATCCAGCCAACGTCAGTCTGAAGAGCGCAAGTTGGGCATACGAGGTTACTATTGCCCCGGATGGTAATCCCAACTGAAGTCGAAGACTTTTTTGATGTACCGGGACCGATATCAGGTATCGGGGCTATTCAGGCTTAAAGATCATAG
>JBBDMV010000117.1:0-15626 GCA_040878115.1 Balneolales bacterium | reverse complement strand
CAACTTTAATGCTTTATGATATCCGGTTAAATTTACACTATCTTAAAATATTTTAAATAAACTTTAGCAGACTATTATATTTCTGATATCTTAACTATTACGTGATCAGAAATACATAAACCCCTGGCCTTTGGTAGATTTTATCATTCCAGGCCATAGTGACTTAGTTAATGGCATTTAAACCACTTTTTGCAAAGATATTTGCACATTTCATAGCGAGGAAAGTCCGCAAAACCGTATCAGAACCTTTGACTGCTCAGGATAGAGTGTTCAGGAAGCTTCTAAAAGGAGCCGGTGCCACCGCATTCGGAAAGGACCACAACTTTTCATCCATCAAGAATTACGAGGATTTCAAAAAGCAAGTTCCTGTGAGGGATTACGAGGCCCTCTCACCCTATATCGACAGGATTATACAGGGTGAGCCCGATGTGCTATGGAAGGGGAAGCCTATTTATTTATGCAAGACCTCAGGTACCACTTCCGGGGTTAAATACATCCCTCTGACCAAAGAATCCCTCCCCACCCACATCAATTCCACGCGTGATGCCATGCTTTGCTATATTGCCGAGACTGGCAACACGGATTTCCTTAAAGGGAAGATGATTTTCTTGCAGGGCAGCCCTGAGCTTGACCGAAAAGGGGCCATTCCCGTTGGCCGGTTATCGGGTATCACGAACCATCACGTGCCGGTTTACCTTCTAAAAAACAGAATGCCCTCCTACCCGACCAATTGCATTGATGACTGGGAGGCTAAAGTTTCTGCCATCACTGAAGAAACCCTGAACGAGAAAATGACCCTGATCAGTGGTATTCCACCCTGGGTGCAGATGTATTTTGATAAACTTCTTGAGGTCTCGGGGAAATCACACATTAAGGATGTCTTCCCCGATTTCTCGCTTTTCATATATGGAGGGGTGAATTTCGAGCCTTACAGGGAATCTTTTGAAAAAACTATCGGCAAAAAGACCGATTCCATAGAGATCTATCCGGCTTCCGAGGGTTTCATTGCCTTTCAGGATTCGCAGGCCGAACGAGGGCTTTTGCTGAACGTGGATGGCGGCATTTTCTTTGAGTTTATCCCCGCCGATGAGTATTTCAACGAAAACCCCACCAGGATTTCTCTGAAGGATGTGGAAGTAGGAGTTAGCTACGCAATGATTCTGAATACCAACGCCGGTTTGTGGGGGTATAGCATCGGTGATACCGTGAAGTTCCTTTCCCGTGATCCTTATCGCCTGGTAGTATCGGGTCGGATAAAACATTTCACGTCTGCCTTTGGCGAGCATGTGATCGCCGGGGAGGTGGAACAGGCCCTGGCTAAAGCCTCAGCCGAATTAGGCGCCGAGATCACCGATTTCACAGTGGCCCCGCAGATCTCACCACAGGAAGGGTTGCCTTATCACGAATGGTTTATAGAGTTTTCCAATGAGCCTTCCGACCTCAGCGCTTTTGCCTCGTTACTGGACCAGGAGATGCAGAAGCTGAACATTTATTACAAAGATTTGGTTGCCGGAAATATCCTTCAGCCTCTAGTCATTACACCTATTAAAAGAGGCGGAATAGTACGGTTTATTAAATCAAAAGGTGAGATCAATGGACAAAATAAATTGCCTCGACTGTCGAATGACAGGCTTCTCGCGGATGAACTGGGCCGGTTCAAAGAAACTGAAGTGTTCATCGATGGGTGAGATGCAGGTTTATCAACTTTTATAAAGTTGATAAACTTTGTTTTATTACCGTAAGGAATCCGGTTGTCGTGTATCTATATAAGAAAAGGAAAACAAGATCACACACATTATGCAACCAAATCCAGAAACACAACAGAATATTGAGGATTATATAGCCGGGAAGCTGTACCCGGACCAAATCGAACGCCTTTGGACCCAGTTCCTGGAAGAGCCCGAGTGGTTAGATTATTTTAAGATCTCTCTTGGTCTTCATTTGTTAAACGAGAAGGAAATGACCTGTGAAATGGAAGTTACTGATCTGGTGTAAGGGCAATAGTATTCCGCTGATTTTGTTGCGGTGCTTCCGATTTGAAAAAGAGCCTGGTTGCTTTAGGGGATTTATTTTACTACCATTCCCCCTTCATTAAGTACTCGGCAAAGACAAACGGAGTATTACATTGGTTGATTTAAAAGTTCCCTATGAAGAACTAGTTGGAGTATTAAACAAAATACTCCTGAAAAGGAACTTCAGCCGGGAAAGAGCTTATTTAAGCGCCACTCTTTTCGCCAAAGCTAATTTAGATGGTGTTGCTTCTCATGGATTAAACCGTTTCCCTCATTATTTACAGATGATTTCAGAGGGCTGTATTAATGTAAATGCAGAGCCGGAGCAGACTGGCTCTTTTGGGCCTTTTGAACGGTGGGATGGAAAGCTTGGTCCCGGAAACCTCAATGCTCACTTTTGCATGAAAAGGGCAATTAGTGCAGCGAAAGCTCATGGCATGGGGTGCGTGACACTGAGAAATACCAACCACTGGATGCGCGGTGGGAATTTCGGGTGGCAGGCCGTGGAAAAGGATTGCCTTGGTATTTGCTTTACAAATACCAAGCCTAATATGCCAGCATGGGGAGGCAAAGAAGCCAAATTGGGTAATAATCCACTGATAGTGGCTATACCCCGAAAGAAAAACCCCGTAGTGCTGGATATGGCTTTGTCTCAATTCTCCTACGGTAAGATCAATACTTATTTGAAAAATAAGGAGTCTTTACCATATGACGGAGGTTTTGACCAGGATGGTAATTTAACCAGGGACCCGCAAAAAATAATGGAGAAGGAACTGGCTTTGCCTGCCGGCTTATGGAAAGGTGCGGGTCTATCGTTGGTCCTGGATATTTTAGTTTCGGTATTGTCGGAAGGCCATTCTACTTATGAAATTGGAAAGCATAAGGAAGAGTATGGTATTTCTCAGTTCTTCTTGTGTTTTTATCTGCCGAAGTTGGGGATTACCTCCTATCCGGAGGAAAAAATAGATGAGATAATCGAAAACTTTAAGTCATCATCTGTATTTGGTTCAGCTAAAGTCAGGTTTCCGGGAGAGAATACCCTTTCCACCCGCAGGTACAATTTGGAAAATGGGATTCCGGTCGATCCTGATATTTGGGAAAGTGTCCTCGAAGAGATCCGTTAACTCTTTACTTTTGTAATATTCACACAACGGGTCACCACTTAATTTACAGCCCCGGCATCATCGTATTTTAGAATAGCCATGCTTGTTGCCCCGTATTCCATGCCTGATATTTTCCAGTCCATTTCAACCTGTACCAGAAAAGGTAGTTCTGTTTTCTCTACGATAAGCCGGCATATCTCCGGATGGTGATTTTTGACCTTTTTTACGAGATCCATAACCGGCTTTGGGTAGTTGGCATCATAATCGCAGGAAATAAATCCCAGAAAAGCCCCCGACTCAGCCTCCACCAGTTTCCTGATATCCAGTTTCGGTCCTTTTTCGTAAGGTGGTTCACCAATATAATAATCAGGGTTCAGATACAAACAACTGTCGACATCAACAGGTTTAAAGGTTGCTAACCGGTTGTAAGAATTCATTTCCGTCATGTTTAGATATATGGCAGATAGTAAGATAATCGAACATTTGGGTTCAGGCAAATATGCGTTTGGCTTTTATCAAATAGGATGGAAAATAAAATCGTTAACCTTTTTCTCTAATTTTTATTTGATGAAGCATTATTATTTTTGGCTTGGGGAGAATAGAGTGATCTACAAATGATGACGAAAAAAAGACAGAGGGATAGATATCAATGGAAAGAATCTTATATTACCAGAGATTTTTCATTTGCTAAAACTTCATATCCGTGATCGCAACAATCATATTTATTCTAGGCATTTATCTTTTGTTCAGGTTCGTCGATGACGGCTTAGGTATGTTTGACAATTTAACAGAAACCCTTCGGCGTATCAGCAAAAGAAGAAAGGCAAGGCAAGGGCAGCCCGGCGCGGAAGACAAGCATTGGAAAGGTATCATGATCGGGTTTTTCTTTGGTATTTTTTTTATGGCACTGCTTCTTGCCTACTATTTCTATACCCGGTGATAGTTGACTGGGTTACCTGGTTCTATAACCTTCAATGAACTCTTTATTTTCAGCTCACTTGAGGCGCTATTTGATCTTCTGAAATAACACCACCGGGCAATTCCATAATATCTATTTTACGGAAATGGATTTCAGTACCCTCGGATTCGGGACATATGTACCCCATTTTCCGTTTTGGTGATTGAATACCGTTTACAAACTTTCCATTAACGGACAATTTAAGACTACCGTCAATACATGAAATAAGATAGCGGTTCCATTCACCGCTTTTCTTCACCCTATTTTCAATCGCATAACTCCTTCCGGATGCAACCTCAGATGGATTGTCGGGGATGGTACCTTCTAGTCCCTTTACCGGAAACAAGTGGCCATGACCATACTCTATAGCCCGATCGTGGATTGCCGCATATGCTGGATCAAGCATTTGGACCTCCATTCCTGTAGGAAAAGGTGAATCCCCGTGGGGAGTTCCATTAGCCCAAACAAACACACCTGAATTCCCTCCCTCTTCCATATGTCTCCATTCTATATCAAGTATGAAATTTTCATATTGCTTCTCTGTACGCATTACCCCTATTGGTAACCCCGTACATTTAAGCAGCCCATCTTCAACCCACCATGTATCTTCCGATGTATTTACATCTATAAATCCACTTAAGTCTTTACCGTTGAATAGTTTTTTAAAAGACAGCATGCCATCATCGGGTAGGAATGAATGGTTTCTTGACAAACTATTAGCACCGGCAGGTGCGCTAATCAAAGCTGAGGCCATTAGGGCCTGTTTTGCAAATTCTTTTCTTGTCATCAGATTAAAATTTCTATATTAAAATTAATTGAACATATTTTACGTCAATTCAGCTACTATTATACCCATAAGATCCGTGTTAGACGCTTTATTAAGATGCTTTTGTAAAATAGGTTCAGATATATGCTTAGCTGTTATTAACTAAGCCGATAAATCCACAATGGCTATGAGATGAAGTATATTATCTCATAGCCATTTCACGAATATCGATCAACAGAAGCTGGCGCAACGCCAACCACCGGCGCTTTTTCAGGGATCCCGGTAACACTTCCAAATTGATACCTGTCCGTACCCAGTTTAAGTTCTGAATTTAAAACTTCTTCCCAGGTAACCTCTTTTCCGGTATATGCGGACATTCGCCCCATAATGGCAATACGAGTAGATTTTATCTGCTCATCAGAATCATTGATATAATTTCCGGTCCTTATGGCATTAACCAATTCAACATGTTCCTGTACATAAGGATCATTTACTCTCCATGTTTGATCGGCATCATTTTCACCAGGGGTTGGATATTCCCATATTAGCTCATCTTTATAGTTATACAAAGAGCCGCTTGCATCCGCATATCCTTTTGTACCAGTTATATATTCTTTCCTTCCATTACTACACCCATTTACTTGCCGGGTGGCACAATGAACTTTTTTCCCATTTCCGTAATCATATGCAATACTAAAATTATCAAACTGGTCACCGGAGATTCTCTGGAGCCTGGAGCCATAGCCATTTGCTTTTATAGGGTGCCCCCCAACATGCCAGCTCATAACATCAATTTCGTGTACATAATTCTCCGCAATGTGGTCGCCGGACAGCCAATTGAAATTACCCCAATTACGAAGCATGTACTCCATGTCCGACCATTCCGGCTTTCGTTCTATCCACCATAAGGCACCCCCATTCCTGATGATATTGGCTCCTATAACTTCACCAATTTCACCATTGGCCACTCTTCTTTGTGTTTCCGCATAGTCTTTCTGATATCTTCTTAGCGTACCGCTGACCATGCAAAGGTTTTTTTCTTTAGCTTTCTCGGTGGTTTCAGCCATAACACGAGAGCCAACGGGGTCCACAGCAACAGGTTTTTCCTGAAATACATGCTTACCGGCTTCAATTGCAGCTTTCACATGTATAGGGCGAAAATGCGGTGGGGTGGCAAACAGTACAACATCAACCCCGGCATCAATTACTTTTTGATAATTGTCAAATCCTACAAAACAATTTTCATCTGCAATTTCTATATCCCTTGCCGCTTTTAAGGTTTTTCTGCATTTATCCAGTTGGTCCTGGAAAACATCTCCCAAAGCTACGATTTCCAGGTTGGGTCCGGCATCTAGAAAATTTGCTGCAGCTCCTGTACCCCGGCCACCGCAACCAACCAACCCGGCTTTTAGTACCTTACCGTCAGGTGCCTGATCTAATAAGGAAAGGTGTGGATCGGTGGGCAACTTATTGAATATATTAGCGCTTGCACTCGCAAAAATGCTGTTCGCTCCTAAAGATCCAGCGGCTCCCAGAGCAAAATTAGTTATGAAATTACGACGACTTTGCTTATTTATGCTCATGATTTTTATTTAGTATTTAAAAAATAATAAATGTCTATGGGTTTCCTTTATGTTATCCCATAGACATTTTAAATAACTTACTTTATGACATTAAGATTGATTGGTTAATTATATCCAGGATTATTTTCAGTAATAGAACTGTTTGAGTTCATCTCTGATGTTGGTATGGGCCACAAATAATCCGTTTCTTCGAATGAGCGGCTAAACCCGATGGATTGAAGATATTCTTCGCCTTCATTATTGTAAAAGTGAGCACCGAATACTTCCCCCTCCTTTTCCGCTCCTAATTCCCATCTGTTCATATCAAACAGACGTAGTCCTTCGAATCCCAACTCAACAACACGCTCTCTTCTTAATGCTTCTCTTAACTCATCCTGTGTACCATGTGAAGCCACAGTGAGAGGCGGCATATTAACGGTTGGTCTTTCGCGTACTTTATTTATAGCATCATAAACGGTATTATCGATTTCATTCAGCTCAATTTTCGCTTCAGCGTACATGAGTAATACATCTGCGTACCGAATAAGGATCATATTTATAGAACCATTACCTGAGTTTTCGTTGTCATTCTCATAATCTACTCCTTTTTTCAGATTATATCCGTGCTGTGTAGAAAACTCAGATGTGTTCACGGCATCGCCTGTATTTGAGGAAGGCCTGGAATCATACGTGCTATTACCGATCGGCTGACCAGTGTAGTAAACGGTGTAATTCCACCTTGGATCTATATTTTCATAAGGATCACCCGTTACATCAGGACCAGGACCGTTAAACTCAAAGTATTCATAGAATTTATTTACCGGCTCAACAATGGAGCTTCCGCCAATAGAAGCAGCTGAATAGGCAAAGGCGTTATATGTATCTCCATCACTAGCATATTGCCTGTCAAATATTACTTCCGATGAGTTCTCACCTTCATATTCATGCAAGCCTTCGTAGTCGGGGTAAAGTTCATAGATACCCATATCCATAACTGCTTTGGAGGCATCTCTTGCTATTGCCCAACGATCATGCCTAAGTGCTACCCGGGCTTTAAGTGCATGAGCAGCGCCCATTGTTGCTCTGCCAACAGCACTTGGAGGCAGATCACCAGAACTGATAACATCGTCCAATTCGTCAATTACAAAATCAACAATGACATTTCTGTCTGTTCTGCCAACCTCTTCGGTAATGGGGATCGGTTCGGTAATTAAAGGTACGCCACCCCATAAACTGGCAAGCTGTGTGTAGTAATAAGCACGCAAGAATCTTGCTTCCGCTTCTATTCGATTCAATTTATCAGGATCACCAAATTCAGTAGTGCCAATCTTGGCAATCACATCGTTGGCCCTTCGTACACCCCTGTAATATCGATCCCAGATACTTGTTATCGCATCGTTCGATGCTACTATATTACCTCCGGCAACGTCATGCAGGGTCCCAGGGCCTGAAGTAGCCCGATATGCAATATCGGTAACTCCATCCAGTTGGCGAACCATTGTAGGGTCATCCAACTGTGAGTATACCGCCATCACAGCGGCTTCCGCATCACTATCCCGCTGCCAGAACTCATCTTCTGACACGGACCCGGCTGGGGTCATATTCAATCCATCACATCCGTGAAATAAGATGGAACTCAATAAAATTCCTATAAAAATAAATTTACTTTTTTTCATAATTAAACTCATAATCTTTATAAATGATTAAAATGTCACATTTAAGCCAAAACTAATTTTTTTCGAATGAGGATAAAATTGACTTCTGCCCCTTGGAATTTCAGGATCAAACAGTTCCGTAGGAGTAAAGGTTAGCATGTTTTCACCTGATAAGTAGACCCTAATGTTGTTGACATACGCTTGTACTGGAATTACATATCCCAACTGGAAGTTTTTCAGTCTGATATATTTGGTATCCTCTAGCCAAAAGTCTGTCTGTTGAAGGTTAATTGAGCTTCCTGCATACACAGCCGGCCAGGTTCCATCAGGATTGTTCTCGGGGTGATAACTTTCGCGGACCATTTGTGCAGGAATAAAGTTTTGCCAGTTTGGCCCTTCATTTAAGGCTCCATCAACCTGATGATATTGCTGCATAACACCTTGCCAGAACATTGAAAAATCAAAACCTTTGTAGGAGGAACTGAGGTTTATGCCAAACTCATAACGTGGGTCTTCGTTCGCTATAATATATTCATCACCCTCCGGATAAATAGCTGCCGTAAGGGAACCGTCTTTATTTAAATCTTCAAATATTATATCCCCTATACCGACATTAGAATTGATTGTTGCGGGGTAATTGTCCAGGTCTTCCTGTGTGCGGTAAATTCCTGGTGATCTGTACCCTCTGAGAGAATTGATAGATTCCCCTTCTGTCCAGATGGTAAATTTATCAGGATAGAAAGGCCCCCCTTCACTCAGGCTTTCAATCGTGTTAACTGCGTCAGATAAGCTTAACCCGACAGAGTATTGGAACTCATTTCCAGAAGTAGGCGGACTCCGGAATGTTACTCCGAGTTCCCAACCAATATTTGAAACTTCACCTGCATTCTGAGTTGGTGGGTTAACACCAACAGACGAAGGGATAGGAAGGCTCAACAAAATATCACTGGTATAATTCCAGAAACGTTCCGCTACAACCTCAACTCTGTCATCAAGTAAACCTACATCAAGTCCAAGATTGGTCATGGTCGTGGTTTCCCAGGTAAAATCAGGATTACCGGCATCGGTAATGGACGCGGCGGGTACTACATTATCATCTATCTGGTAAGATTGATTTAGGTTATAATTATTCAAATAGTTGAAAATACCGGAAAGCTCATTTGAACTCGTACGTTCGTTACCCAGTTTCCCCCATGAAGCCCTGGCCCTAAGGTTGGTTAATGCATCTATATCCTGCATGAAAGATTCATTTGATATTGTCCATCCTACTGCGAAAGAAGGGAAGAACCCCCATTTGTTACCTGATGAGAACCTGGAAGATCCATCATACCGGGCATTTGCTTGTACAGAATACCTGTCATCATACGAATAGTTCGCTCTACCAAAGAATGAACGCACTCTCCATTGCTCTCTAAAGCATGAGCCGGTATATCTACCCGCATCATCATATGACTGGCAAGTTCGCTGATTCCCCGCATCTCCGGCGGATAACGATCTTAGATCGTTATTAAAAAAGCCACTTCGGGCGGCAGAGGTCTGTTGAGCTTTGGTATATATCTCTTCATAACCAACAGTACTGCTTAAATTATGCACATTATACGAATTGGAAAAGTTTAAAAATGCCCGCTGGCTCAACTCTTCCCGGTTATAGCTTCCTTCTTGAAGTGTATTTGTAGCAAACCAGGTACTTGCCGCTTGAGGTTGTCCTGTTACGTAATCAATGAAGCCATTACGAGTTTCCCTGAAAATCATTTCGTTTGTTGAAGTATTATTAAGGGTAACATCCCCCTCAAGTGATAGTACATCATTGATTTGATAGGTCAAGCCGGCTGTACCAACAATATCAGCACTTTCCCTCGTGGTCTCGCCGCTATTCGCCATTACAAATGGATTCCATTGTCCGGCAACAAGGTCTCCTGTGGCATCCTGGCCATCCGGATAACTCATCACCATATTTCTGTTCGTGTGCAGGATTCCCTGAGTAATTCGTTGGCCATTAAACCCCGGACCCGTTACATTCCTGTCTCTGTAAAGCAGATTTGCCTTTATCGTTAGATCGTCATTTACAAATAAATCACTGTTAATCCGAAATGATGTTCGTTGGTTACCGAAGTTCTGCATGACGCCCTCAGAATCAAGATGACTGAGAGCGGCATAAATCCTTCCGGTTTCTCCACCTGTTGAAACTGACAATTCGTGACTTTGTTCAAGCGCATTATCCTGGAATACCCCACTTTCAAAATCAGCAAACGGGTATTCTATGGGGTTTGTTCCTGCAAGTACATTAGACATATACTCCTCACTAAAAGTTGGTGAACTTCCTGCAGCAACATCCGCTTCATTCGTCAGCAGCATCCAGTCTTCCGTTGAAGCTCTTTCAGGCCAGAAAAGCTGGTTCTGAACGGAAGCATAGGTATTATAATTAACCGTCACCCCCGACTCGACACCACGTTTTGTAGTTATAAGAATAACCCCGTTTGCAGCACGTGAACCATAAATTGCAGCAGAAGCAGCATCTTTTAATATCGTTATATCCTCAATATTCGATGACGCAACCGTAGAAAGGGATTGCTCAACACCATCAACTAAAACTAAAGGGTTTGCATTGTTAAGGGTTCCGGTGCCACGAATTCTTATCACAGCATTCTCTTCGCCGGGTTGTCCGCCCTGGTTCTGAATGGTAAGGCCAGGGGATGTGCCTTGCAATGCAAGGGCCGTATTGCCCACAGCTCTACGCTGGATCTCTTCAGCTGGAACCGTACTGACCGCTCCGGAGATATCAGATCTACGCTGAGTACCATAACCTACAACAACCATTTCTTCCAGCAAGGCCAGGTTTTCACTTAAACTAATATCCAGGCCATCTTCAAGATGGTCCGAAGTAACACTTACTTCCCTTGACGTGTATCCAACGTAGGAAAAGACCAATACCGCACCCGGTCCATCTACTGAAATATTATACGAACCATCCATTCCAGTAGTCGTACCTGTGGTACTACCCTGGACCTGAATGTTAACTCCGGGAAGCGTTTCCTCAGTTTCTGAGTCAATAACGGTTCCCTCAATGTTTCCAGACTGTGCCATAGCGGTTGTTGAAAAACCGATAAGCATGCAGACTATCAGTAGTTTTGTTTTCATAGGTGAAATAGTAATTAAATTTCAGTTGAATTTTTTTCCAAACATTAACCTTTTTTTAAAAAAGAAGAAATAAAAGTTAATAATCAACTTTAATAAGTAAACTTAAATAATCAGGGAATACTAAAATTCCAGTGATCTCATTATTTTTATTAATTTTATAATAAAAAATAAAATTAATATTATTTTCGAATTTGTTGCAAATCGTAACTAATTAAAAGATGTTATTTGTTTTCGTGTTGTAATAAAAACTTTATATTTACTCCTACCTTAGAATTGCGCTATATAAAATAGAACTTTCGGATAAATAGGATTTCTGATACTGTTTATTTAGATAAAGGAATAGAAGGCTCACTCATTAGCCATTTTAAATGAAAAATGGAAACATAAAGCTCACGATTTGTTTGAGTTAAATTAAAATTAAAACTAATTGCTGAACATGAATAAAGAAAAAATTGATATACTGGTTGTTGGATGTGGAAACATGGGTACATCCCATGCAAGAGCTTATAACAGACTTGACGGATTTAATATCGTTGGACTTGTTAGCAGAGGACCTGAAAAAAGGGACCGATTGTCTGCTGAACTTGGTGGACTACCTACATTTGATAATTTCGAAGACGCTTTAAAAGAAACACAGCCTGATGCCGTTTCCATCAATACTTACCCTGGAACCCATGCAGAATATACGATAAAAGCATTAGAGGCCGGAAGCCATGTGTTTGTGGAAAAACCTCTGGCTGAAACCATAGAAGATGCTGAAGCTGTAGTAGATGCCGCAAAAAAAGCCAATAAAAAAGTACTTGTAGGTTACATTGCCAGGCACCATCCGGGTTGGATCAGGTTTGTTGAAGAAGGGCAAAAACTGGGCAAACCTCTTGTTATGCGAATGAACCTTAACCAGCAAAGTACCGGTAAAGAATGGCAGGTCCATAAAAACTTAATGGATGCTATGTCTCCTATTGTTGATTGCGGGGTCCATTATGTAGATATGATGTGTCAAATGACACAGGCAAACCCTGTGCAGGTACATGCTATAGGCGCAAGATTATCTAATGACTTAAACCCAGGCATGTATAACTATGGTCAGCTCCAGGTTGTTTTTGATGACGGTTCCGCGGGATGGTATGAATCCGGATGGGGACCCATGATGAGCGAGAATGCATATTCTTTCAAAGATGCAATCGGGCCCAAAGGGAGCGTCAGTATTCACAAAAACACCTTTGGCAAGCCCAGAGGGACATCAGCCGATATTGAAGATCACGGAATTGTGGACAAACTGTTGCGCCATCATTCAGACATGGACGAAAATGGCCAGCTTGTTAAGGATGATGAGATCATTGATATAGAACACGGGCCCGATCACGATGAACTTTGTTATCTGGAACAGAAGTATTTTCTAAAAGTCTTAGAAGAAGATATTGACATGACCGATCACCTGAAAGTAGCTGTTCAAACTCTCCGAATTGTTCTTGCATGCGATGAGTCTGTACAGACTGGGAAAATTGTTCCTATCAAATGATCTTATGGACAATTAGATGATAAGCCAGCCCCCTCAATTGTGGCGGGCTGGCTTATTCTTAATAATTTTCCAATTTCAAAAGCATAGATTTCCTCTATCTTGCATTTCACGAATATCGATCAACAGAAGCTGGCGCAACGCCAACCACCGGCGCTTTTTCAGGGATCCCGGTAACACTTCCAAATTGATACCTGTCCGTACCCAGTTTAAGTTCTGAATTTAAAACTTCTTCCCAGGTAACCTCTTTTCCGGTATATGCGGACATTCGCCCCATAATGGCAATACGAGTAGATTTTATCTGCTCATCAGAATCATTGATATAATTTCCGGTCCTTATGGCATTAACCAATTCAACATGTTCCTGTACATAAGGATCATTTACTCTCCATGTTTGATCGGCATCATTTTCACCAGGGGTTGGATATTCCCATATTAGCTCATCTTTATAGTTATACAAAGAGCCGCTTGCATCCGCATATCCTTTTGTACCAGTTATATATTCTTTCCTTCCATTACTACACCCATTTACTTGCCGGGTGGCACAATGAACTTTTTTCCCATTTCCGTAATCATATGCAATACTAAAATTATCAAACTGGTCACCGGAGATTCTCTGGAGCCTGGAGCCATAGCCATTTGCTTTTATAGGGTGCCCCCCAACATGCCAGCTCATAACATCAATTTCGTGTACATAATTCTCCGCAATGTGGTCGCCGGACAGCCAATTGAAATTACCCCAATTACGAAGCATGTACTCCATGTCCGACCATTCCGGCTTTCGTTCTATCCACCATAAGGCACCCCCATTCCTGATGATATTGGCTCCTATAACTTCACCAATTTCACCATTGGCCACTCTTCTTTGTGTTTCCGCATAGTCTTTCTGATATCTTCTTAGCGTACCGCTGACCATGCAAAGGTTTTTTTCTTTAGCTTTCTCGGTGGTTTCAGCCATAACACGAGAGCCAACGGGGTCCACAGCAACAGGTTTTTCCTGAAATACATGCTTACCGGCTTCAATTGCAGCTTTCACATGTATAGGGCGAAAATGCGGTGGGGTGGCAAACAGTACAACATCAACCCCGGCATCAATTACTTTTTGATAATTGTCAAATCCTACAAAACAATTTTCATCTGCAATTTCTATATCCCTTGCCGCTTTTAAGGTTTTTCTGCATTTATCCAGTTGGTCCTGGAAAACATCTCCCAAAGCTACGATTTCCAGGTTGGGTCCGGCATCTACAAAATTTGCTGCAGCTCCTGCACCCCGGCCACCGCAACCAACCAACCCCGCTTTTAGGACCTTACCGTCAGGTGCCTGCTCTAATAAGGAAAGGTGTGTATCAGTGGATAATTTCCTGAATGAGTCAGAGCTTGCACAACTGGCAAGAATACTGCTTGCTCCAAAAGTTCCCACCGTTCCCAGAGCAATGTTGGATATAAAATTACGGCGACTCTGTTTTTTTTGATTCATGGTTTTCTAGTTTTTCAGTTTTAATAACCTGTTAATAATACTTTAAGGTACATCCATTGCAGCAGCTATACCTATAGTTGGCTGTACTGTGATATCAGAACTTAAGTTTATTCTGTGTTTAAACTAATATTTCGACCAGAGAAATTCGTCTGGGGTAATTTTTTAATATCGTCAATAAAGTGAAATAAAATTCAATTGTCAATTAATGCAATTACAAAATGGATGGGATTATATTGTATGTGCCGGACCCGTACAGACAGGGATATTTGCCATAAGAAGTTGTAAACTGCTCATGGCCGATATATTATCGAGCCTTTTTTTGAGAAATGATAACATGCACAGCTTCTCTTGCCTCCCCCCCCCAAAACAATCACTTCATAGAAATTGCTATATGTTCCTATATCTGCTGCATTTTTTAAAACATGAAGTTTTCTTTATTTTAATAATTAACTATAGTCTAAGAGATCTCAAAAGAATATAATCTTCTAAACACTCTTTTAAATATGAACGAAAACCTACTAATAAACAAAGATAAAACCCTCAGGATCATAGCTGTTTTTGCGCATCCTGATGATGCGGAAGTGAAAATGGGTGGAACAGCTGCTAAATTTGCGGAAATGGGGCATGCTGTAAAATTTGTATCGTTAACCAATGGAGATGCCGGACATCATATTCAAGGTGGCGAAGCTTTGGCTAAAAGACGTAAAGCGGAATCTGAAGAAGCGGCACGCAGACTCGGTATTGATGAATATGTAATACTTGATAACCATGACGCAGAACTAATTCCAAGTCTTGATAATCGTCATCAGGTTATCAGAGAGATCCGAAACTGGCAGGCTGATGTCGTCATAGGCCTGCGTCCTAATGATTATCATCCTGATCATCGATATGCAGGGGTATTGGTGATGGATTCTGCCTACTTGGTTGTCGTCCCAAATGTGGTGCCCGATGTTCCCCACCTGGAAAAGAATCCCGTATTCCTTTATATGGAAGATGGTTTCAAAAAACCAAATCCCTTCAGCCCGGATATCGTAGTTGATATTGAAACCACTTTTGAGAAAAAAATATCAGCGCTGGCGGCCCATGGTTCACAATTTTTTGAATGGTTGCCCAAGGTTTCCTGTATTTTAGAAGATGTTCCTAATAACCCCGCTGAACATCGGGAGTGGCTGGTGAATTGGCTGAATACCTATAACGCTCACACGAGCCATCTTTCCGAGGATATAAAAAGCTCCATGAAGAAATGGTATCGCCCGGAAAATACCCAAAAGATAAGAAGAATGGAATCTTTCGAAATAGCAGAATACGGACATCAACCCACGGATGATGAAATTCGGCAGCTGTTCCCCATGCTGAATAAATAACCCTGCCCAGACATAGTTGATTTAACCCACCGTAGAGACGCAAGATTTTGCGTCTCTACATGATGCACCCGCATC
>JBBDMV010000116.1:0-2823 GCA_040878115.1 Balneolales bacterium | reverse complement strand
AACCCTAGCATCCGCTCCGGCAAGCGTCTGCGCTTGCCGAACTTGCACTCAGTCGGGCCGGTGTAATATGATCTCCTGGTGATATGGATGCTCAGGTCTTTAAACGTACACTGGTGAGAACTGTGATTTATTTGATTAGTATGATGGACTGTTGATTTTTTAATCATGGCCATCACATAAATCATAGAAATCACAGTTCAAGACCGTGATGGGATGAAGGAATAGGAAATATGCTTTATTTAACCCTAGCATCCGCTCCGGCAAGCGTCTGCGCTTGCCGAACTTGCACTCAGTCGGGCCGGTGTAAGAATGATCTCCTGGTGATATAAATGCTTTGGTTCTTGAACGTGCATGAGTAAGAACTGTGATTTATTTGATTAGTATGATGGACTGTGATTTTTTAATCATGGCCATCACATAAATCATAGAAATCACAGTTCAAGACCGTGATGGGATGAAGGAATAGGAAATATGCTTTATTTAACCCTAGCATCCGCTCCGGCAAGCGTCTGCGCTTGCCGAACTTGCACTCAGTCGCGCCGGTGTAAGAATGACCTCTTGGGAATATGGATCCTATGATCTTTGAACCTACATAGGAGAGTATAACCCTCCTGGGCGTTGATCTTTCGTTAAGCGCAGACGCTTAACGGGAGCGTGTGGTTCACCATCCCGGTAATCTATCCTTATCACTTTCCGTGAAATTATCCTCGGATGTAATGGAAGAAGCACGTGCGAATAGCTCATTTCCCGTTTTTTGATCTAATTCTTTTACACTAAACGTTGCTCCTGTTTTCCCTGAAGCAACGGTAATCATAAAGCTTAAGAGTTCTTTTCTACGCTGAAAATAACTGCTCCGCGTGTCTGCAGCTTGTACAAATTTCTTTTTGATGATGGCTGTAGTTCTGGCCAAACTTCGGAAACGTAGGATAAAAATGTTATTCACAAAACCCGCCCCGGCATCACGATATCTTTTCATACCAAGCCAGGCTGCCAGCGGTAAAAGAAGAACAGAAATATAGCCGTATGTAAAAATCAGACTTATAAGGATAACCATTGCCAGTGCCGGCACCATCGCTCTTACCAGATAACGCCTGATCGATCTTGGCGGAGATGAAACAGAGGGAAGATCTATGTAATAATCAGGTATATTATTTTGGATGAAATCTTTCAGGCGATCCTTTTTTATCAACGGAAATAAAATGGTGGATGTACCTGCCTCATCACCATAGCCGGCGCTGTCTACATAAACACTGGCGTAACCGAAGGGTTGGCGTAAGATACCTTCCACGACCCGAACCGCCTGGATTCTATGATATGGAATGGTTAATTGCTTTTTTTCAAACAGCCCCCTGGTAATGATCAATTCGTCTTTTCTACGGGCCAGTGAGAATCCTGAATACTTGACGATGGTACCAACGAGAGACAGCAGCCAGGCTATCGCGATCATCGCCAAAATGATCATGATGACAAAGCTCGTCCCCGGAATGTCCAGGCCTTCTAAATAATTGTAAATATCGGTCTCTGTGATAAACTGGTTCATCTGCGAGGTGATCGTGCCAATAATAGACAGGGCGACGCCAAAGCTTCCGGCCGTTGACGCGGCGATAAGCAGGTCCATTTTATTCAGATGAAGCTCACTGACAGGCCCTTCGGTTTTTACTTCATCATAATCCTTGTTGCTCATAAGGCTTTTAATATGCTCAGCCTCATCCCGGGTAACGGCGCTTATAGTAGCCTCGGATGTACTTTGTCCGGCAGTCCGCACCTCCACGCTCACCAAACCAAACAGGCGCTGAATTAACCCGGATGAAATGTCAATGACCTGAATGCGGTCTCGCCGGACAAAGTGGCGCTTTCGAACGAGTACACCATATTCGATTTTAAGTTCACCATCTTCAATCCTGTAGGTGTAACGAAGCCATGATAATACGCCACCAATCAATAAGCTTATAATTAATACAACGGCACCCATTAAATAATAGGTTTGCGCATCATCGGTACGCCCTCCCAGGATCACGATTACCACGAAAGGTACCAGATACTCTTTTAAGATGTCGATTACAATAGAAATGGCCGCCACCGGATGTTGTCTTTTGGGTTCAGACATCTTCCTGAGCTTCTCTTGCAAATTTTGAGATCAGGCTTCTAACTTCATCGGCCGTTTCTTCAGAAAGTGCGGGTATTTCGTGGGTGCTTCCTGCCGTGAAGATGCTCACTGCAGCCAGTTCCAATTTCCTGTAAACCGGTCCCTGGCTGGTATCCACATGCTGAACTCGCTTTACAGGAATTAACGTGCGGCGAACAATAAAAAGGCCCCGCTTGAGATCGATCTCATTTTCATTAATCGCATATCTCCACCGTCTCCAAAGTATTAATGGCACGAGCGTGAATTGAAGCAATGTATTAATGATCACTAAAGCCGATAATGGGTAAAAAGGCCAAAATGGCCAATCACCCTCCCAGGCCATACTGCCATAAACAATTGGGATAATCCAATAGGTTAGGGATGAAAAGCCACCGTTTATTCGCCAGGCGGTGATGGCTTTGGGATCAATCCTATTTTCGGGTTCAGGCTTCATAGGTTTCTTGTGTAATCGTTTAGAACATAAAATAAGCTTTATAAACGCCAATGAAAAAAAGCATCCTATTTCATGGCTACAACCACCTCACCCCGGCCAAACCCAGCCGCATCACCGAAACCGTTTACATATTACCGATTGATGAAATCGCGTTTGCTGGTTTATTCAGACAGGGTTGGTTTAATCCACCCGTAGAGACGCAAGATTTTGCGTCTCTACATGATGCACCCGCATCGCGGAAACC
>JBBDMV010000115.1:0-15749 GCA_040878115.1 Balneolales bacterium | reverse complement strand
CTACCAATATACGCCCAAAACCTTCTTCTTGTCAAATATTATCTCTTCTTTCCAGCGCCTTTTTAATACAGTCCGCAAATATTATTATTGTACCTTATATGCTAATTCTTATGGCTTTATTTGCTTCCACCATCTTCTAATATCACTTAATCCGAAGCCGTTTATGTTACAGCTTTGTAATACGATTTTGCAACCACGGTTAGTATGTTTATTCATAAATTTTTCAATAATGTCATAAATCTTGACAAGAATATCTGAATAGTTCGTGGATAGACACAGCACACATTACTCGTCTTATAGCAGAATAATTCCGTCGTCTCCGCTCATAAATTAATGGTTAGAAACCCAGATAATCATATGCACGCTTCTACGCCTTTTAGACTCTTAAAGGTTTTCACCTGATTCAGAGACAATACATGAGCAAAGGCTGATACGTCTCCCCGAATGCGTGTTCTTATGCTAGTCTGGTCATGCAGACGAAACAAAAATCGTGACATGTGAGAGAACAGAATGCGAATGTAGCAACTTTCTCCTCGCATTTATTATTTCCCAAATAACGGTATGGGGTGATACAGAAGATTATAAGGTCCGTAGTCAGTCAGGGTAGACATAAAATTGACTGTGCTAATTACGGCACATTATGTATTAATCATCACATCAAATAAATAATTGGTCCCTAATAAATTCACTTAAACTTCACCGAAAATACCGTGGGGGAATACAGGGAATGGTATTAATCGGTGGATCATCACTACGTGATGCTGATCTATATGATCAATTCCTATGCTAAATTTGAAAGCTTAAATCAGGTTATTAGGCTTACTAGAGATCAGTTGATTTCGAAATAAAAAAAGAATTAATGTTTACTGGCCTTTAGTTCAGATGATTAAACAGAGAACTGAAGAAGTCCTCTGTTTGTCATCATTTACAAACACCCGAAATCATTCAGTAAAGTGCTTTTACTTTTTACCTTCTAATAAATCGTCCTTTTCAGAACTATCTTCTTTTTCATTTTCATCTTTTTTTGCAGAAGCTTCGGCTTTAGGTTCATCTGCCTGGAAAGCCTCTTCTTTTGGCTCAGCTGTTTCCCTGGTATCAGCATTATCTTTGGTTTCCACAGCTTTACCTTCGGTCACTTTGCCTTCAGTTTGCTGTTTAGCGTCAGATTCAGTTGATTTACCACGTCCGGCACGTCGGGTACGTTTTTTCTTCTTACCCTTTGTTTCAGGTTGCTCGTCGTTGTAATCGACTAGTTCGATTATGGCCATATCAGCATTATCACCTGCACGCTTGCCTAATTTTATAACCCTGGTATAACCACCGGGGCGATCAGCAACCAATTCACCGATCTCATCAAAAAGCTTCGTTACAGCACTTTTATCGCGTAAAGTAGAAAATACCAGGCGCCTGTTGTGCATGGTATCTTTTTTAGACCGTGTAATAAGAGGTTCTATATGCAGACGTAACTCTTTGGCTTTTGCCAAAGTTGTAGTAATTCTTTCATGTTGAATCAGAGCCACCGAAAGGGCCTTCATAGTTGCCTTACGGTGACTTGTTGTCCGCCCTAATTTTCTGCCTTTAACTAAATGACGCATTTTTTAAAATATATTTTAATTGTCCAGGTATTTAGACACATCCATACCAAAATGAAGGTTCTTCTCTTCTATTACTTCCAGTAACTCAGTAAGAGATTTGCGTCCAAAGTTACGGAACTTGAGTAATTCTGATTCGTCTTTTTCAACCAATTCACTAATAGAATTAATATTGGCTGATTTAAGGCAATTGTATGCCCGAACACTCAGGTTGAGATCTTCGATGCTTGTTTTTAGAAGCATGCCGATTCGTATCTTTTCAGCATCAACTTCATCCTGTTTGGGTGCAAATGGTTCATCAATTTGCTCAGTGATGAATTTCTCAATGTGATCTTTAAGAATCTTACCCGCTATTGTAAAGGCTTCTTTAGGATTCACAGAACCATCGGTAGTTACTTCCATGGTAAGTTTCTCGTAATCTGTGCGTTGACCAACGCGAACGTTGTTAACATCAAATTTAACAGACTTAACTGGAGTAAATATAGCATCAATTGATATTACATTAATATCAGTCTCATCTTCAACGGTATTTTCCTCAGATGTTACGTAACCTTTTCCTCTGCCAAGACGAAGTTCGATTTGAACGTCGGCATCATCGGCAAGGGTTGCAATAACCAGGTCGGTGTTGAGCACGGTGTATTCTTCCGTAGCTTCATTAATGTCAGCCGCGGTTATAACACCAGGGCCCTTTTTGGAGATATTGATCACACCACCACTTTGCTCAACCTGCTTAAATCGTACTTCTTTTAGATTCAGGATAAGATCGTAAACATCCTCGGCTACTCCAGGAATACTTGAGTATTCGTGTTGTACACCTTGAATTTTTACAGCTGTGATGGCAATTCCAGGCAGAGAAGAGAGTAATACCCTTCTAAATGAATTACCGATGGTTACTCCATAACCACGTTCAAGTGGCTGAAGAACAAATTTACCAAAGGTTTCTGTTGCTTCATCCACTACCAGGCTGTCCGGCATTTGAAGATTATTGCTACTCATTAATCCACACGTTAATGTTTGAATTTCTGTTTTTTCGTACTACGTTACTTAGAATAAAGCTCGACAATAAGCTGGACGTTAATATTTTCAGGTATTTCTTCCATGTCGGGTAATTGCAAGAATTTCCCGGACAATGATTTTTTATCAACTTCAAGCCAGTTGTGCTTACGCTTTGGAGCATTATTGACGGCGTCATCAATAATGCTAAAGTTCCTTGATTTTGGTCTAATTGACACAATATCACCGGTTCGCAAAGTGAAAGAAGGTATATTTACAACCTCACCATTTACTACGATATGGCTATGGTTTACCAATTGACGCGCCTGCCGCCTTGTGGCTGCAAAACCCATTCGGAATACAGTATTATCAAGTCGGGCCTCCAAAAACTTCAGAAGATTCTCACCGGTAACACCTTCTTTGGCATTAGCTTTTATAAAAGTGTTCCTGAATTGTTTTTCCAACAGACCGTATGTATATCTTGCTTTCTGCTTTTCATCCAACTGAATAGCATACTCAGATTTTTTCATACGTCTATTACGGCCATGCTGACCAGGGCCATAAGGCTTTCTTTCAAGTGCTTGACTAGGTCCAAAAATTGGTTCTTTAAACCTTCTTGCCTTTTTCTGCTTGGGTCCAGTATATCTTGCCATGTAATATTATCTCTATTTGTTAAACTCTACGTCTTTTTGGCGGCCTGCAACCATTATGAGGTACAGGTGTCATATCTTTGATCAATTCAATTTCAAGTCCGGATGAGGCTAACGCCCTTATGGCAGCTTCTCTTCCTGACCCGGGACCTTTTACAAAAACATCTACTTTTCTAAGACCGATATCATAGGCAGTCTTTGCAGCGGTTTGTGAACTAAGCTGAGCCGCATAAGGTGTATTTTTGCGTGATCCCTTAAATCCTTCTTTTCCGGAAGATGACCATGATATAACATTACCGGAAGAGTCAGTGATTGTAACAATTACATTATTAAAGGTAGCTTTAACATAAACCATGCCGTTAGAATCACTTAATACTTTTTTCTTTTTACGGGCGGATGATGTCGTTGTTTTGGTTTGCTTTTTAGCCATTACTTATTTTCTATTTTCTGGGTGCTTTTTTCTTACCTGTAATCGCACGTCTTTTCCCTTTGCGCGTCCGGGCGTTTGTTTTTGTACGCTGTCCTCTCACAGGCAAGCCCCGGCGATGCCGGTATCCACGATAAGCACCAATATCCATTAGACGTTTGATACTTGCCGTTGCCTCTGATCTTAGAGAACCTTCAACCTTGAACTCCTCTTCAATAAGTTTTCGGATGGCAGAGACTTGATCTTCGCTCCACTCACTTACCTTGGTATCATATCCGATCCCGGTCCTATCAAGAATTTTACGTGATCGCGTTTGACCTATTCCATAAATATAGGTAAGGCCAATTTCTCCGCGTTTATCTTTCGGTAAATCTATACCAGCAATACGAGCCATAGTTCCTTAAACTTTATCCCTGACGTTTTTTATTACGTGGGTTCTTTTTATTGATTACATAAAGACGGCCTTTACGACGAACAATCTTATCCCCGGCGCCTCTTTTCTTTACGGATGCTTTCGTTTTCATAATATCTTATTTATACCTGTACGTGATTCTACCTTTGCTTAAATCATATGGAGACATTTCAACCGTGACCTTATCTCCAGGGAGAATTTTTATATAGAACATTCTCATTTTTCCCGAAACATGAGCTAATAATTCATGACCATTTTCAAGTTCTACCCGAAACTGTGCATTTGGCAAAGCTTCGAGTATAGTTCCTTCTTGCTTTATCGGTTCCTGTTTAGCCATTTATTGCTACGTTATCAATTCGGATTTTGGTTATCTCCTCAATATACTCAAAAGTACTTAAAATTTCAGCATTACCTTCTCTTACAACTACATCATGTTCATAGTGAGCAGATTTTTTTCTATCAGATGTTACAATAGTCCATCCATCATCTAAAGTATCCACTTTCCAGGTTCCATGTGTAATCATGGGCTCTATGGCCAAGGTCATGCCAGATCGTAATCTCACCCCTTTCCCACTTTTCCCATAATTAGGGATAGATGGCTCTTCATGCATGGAGCGACCTATACCATGGCCAACTAAATCTCTTACTACTCCATATCCGGCATCCTCGCAGTGAGTTTGAATAACATTGCCTATGTCTCCAACTTTGTTACCATGTATGGCTTTACCAATACCATGATAAAGCGATTCCATTGTAGTTCTTAACAATTGCATGGTTTCTTCGTCAGCTTCGCCAACTATAAATGTGTAAGCATGATCTCCAAAATAGCCGTTTAAGTTTACTCCACAATCAATGGAAACAATATCCCCTTCTTCTAGCTTAACATTATTAGGAAAACCATGCACCACTTGTTCATTTACAGAAGTACACAAGGTACCAGGAAATGGATTTGATGCTGGTCCATAGCCTTTAAAAGCCGGCTTAGCATTATGCTTTTTTATATATTCTTCAGCGATACTATCTAATTTTGCCGTAGTTGTTCCAGGCTTTAAATGCCGGGCAACTTCAGCTAACGTTCTGGACACAAGCTGCGCGCTCTCACGCATAGCTTTTATTTCACTTTCACTTTTTAGGTATATCATTACATCCTGCGCCGGCCTTTAACACGGCCTGTTTTCATAAATCCATCATAATGACGCATCATCAGATGACTTTCAATTTGTTGAAGCGTATCGAGTGCGACACCAACAATAATTAACAAGCTGGTACCTCCATAGAACATCGCAAATCCTGCTGTTACTCCAAAATTAGCGGCAAATGCCGGCATAATGGCTACGAACGCAAGAAATATAGAGCCGGGCAACGTTATCCTTGATAATATATTATCGATAAACTCCACCGTTTGTTTACCTGGCCTTACACCCGGTATAAAACCACCCTGCCTCTTCATCGTATCAGCCATTTCCTTTGGATTAATGACAATAGCTGTATAAAAGAAGGTGAAGAAGACAACAATAATTGCAAATACAATTGAATAAGCCGTTCCAGTAAAGTCATTCGACCATGCCGTGAGCATTTGTACGGTTTCATTACCAGGGAAAAATGTTCCAAACGTACTTGGTATGAACATTATTGACTGAGCAAAAATAATTGGCATAACACCTGCTGCATTTACGCGAAGCGGCAGATATTGGGTTGTTCCACCGTAAACTTTACGGCCAACCACCCGTTTTGCATACTGTACGGGTATTCTTCTCTGACCCTGAGTTAACAACACTACAGAAGCCGTGACTAATACCAGAATACCTATCTCAAACAAGACAATAATAAGGTTGTTCTTGGTTGTTACTTCATTCATCAACGCTGTTGGAAGTGCTGCAATAATACCGATCATAATCAGCAATGAAATCCCGTTGCCGATTCCGCGTTCGGTAATACGTTCACCAAGCCACATCACAAAAATGGTACCTGCCGTCAATACGATCATACCGGTAGCAATGAATGTGGCATTACCAACTACAATGGCTTCGGGTGAAGTTGACATGAGATTGATACAAAATCCTACAGATTGTACCAAAGTTATCAAAACAGTACCGTAACGCGTTAGCTGGTTGATTTTTCTTCGTCCTTCCTCGCCTTCACGCTGAAGTTTTTGGAAATATGGAACTACGGCACCCATCAATTGTATAATAATCGATGCTGTAATGTAGGGCATTATACCGAGAGCAAACACACCAGCTCGGGAAAATGCACCACCCACAAAAAGGTCAAATAAGCCTAGCAGGTCTGTTGCTCCGCCAGTGCTTTGCGTTAATTGAGCGGCGTCAACTCCGGGCATGGTTATAAATGAACCAAGCCGGTAAACAAGAAGGATCCCTACTACATAGAGAATCCTGTTCTTGAGCTCTTCAATTTTAAATATGTTTTGAAAATTCTGTAATAGACTCATTCGAAATAGGGTAGCTGAATATGCTATTTATCGATTTTGGTTACGCTTCCGCCGGCTTTTTCGATCTTATCGGCAGCCGTTTTGCTGAAACCGTGTGCTTCTATGGTATAGACTTTCTCAACTTCTCCCCTGCCTAATATTTTTACCAGTTCATTTTTTCCAACAAGGCCTGTAGCAATGAGATCTTTAAGCGTAATAGTTTCTTTTAACTTACCACTTTCTCTGAATTCATTGAGTACATCCAGGTTCAAGGTTACATATGATTTATGGTTTGGGTTTTTAAACCCAAACTTAGGAAGCCTCCTCTGTAATGGCATCTGCCCGCCTTCAAACCCGGCTTTAACAGATGAGCCACTTCTGGCCAATTGACCATTGTGTCCTCGTCCCGATTCTTTACCCAGGCCGGAACCTTCACCGCGTCCCACTCTTTTGCGGGTCTTCTTGTTTCCTATTGGTGCTTTTAGACTATGTAATTTCATGAATTATCCTATGGATAGATCTTTTTCAGGTTCAGGATTCAAAAACTTTTTTAAGAGGTACGCCTCTTCTTTGTGCTATTTCCATTGGATCTTGCAGATTTCGAAGAGCATCCATAGTAGCTTTAACCATATTATGAGGATTAGCTGAACCCAATGATTTCGAAAGTACGTTTTTGATACCGGCATTTTCCAATACAGCTTTTACAGGTCCACCGGCAATTACACCAGTACCTGCAGAAGCTGGCCTTAAAAGAACCTCACCGGCTCCGCATTTACCAATGATAGGATGTGGAATACTTCCATCTTTGGTAACGGGTACTCTTATAAGGTTTTTCTTAGCGTTATCAATACCTTTTTGGATAGCATCGGCAACTTCATTAGCCTGCCCCATTCCATTACCAACGATACCGTCTCTGTTTCCGACAACAACAATGGAATTGAAGCTGAATCGGCGACCGCCTTTTACCACTTTGGCAACCCTGTTAATATGAACAAGGCGCTCTTCGAGATTTAACTCACTGGCTTTAATATTATATCTTTTTCTTCTAAACTTTGGCATAATCTAAGGTAGTTTTTAAAATTTCAATCCTGCTTCACGAGCGCCACTAGCAATAGCTGAGATGATACCATGATAAGCATAACCGCTTCTATCAAAACTGATACGTTCAATTTTATTCTCAAGTGCCTTTTCACCCAGAAGCCTTCCAAGTATTTCAGCTTTCTCTACTGGTTTTTTTCCTTTAAAAGAATCCTGTAGGTCCGCATTACGGGTGGATGTGGAAGCTAACGTGTTACCATTAGCATCATCAATCAGTTGCGTGTAAATATGTTTAGAACTTTTGTAGATAGATAAACGCGGCCTAACTTCAGTGCCGATTACGTTAGATCTGATACGACGATGAATACGTGCTCTGCGTTTTTGTTTTAGGTTTTTAGTCATTACTATTATTTTTATTTACCTGCAGATTTACCGGCTTTTCTTCGAACTTGTTCATTAAGATAACGTACACCTTTACCTTTATAAGGTTCAGGCTTGCGCAGTGACCGGATCTTGGCGGCAACCTGACCAACCATTTCCTTATCACTTCCACTAACAATCACCCTGGGGTTTTTACCTGATTTCGTGTCTACTTCCAGATTAATACCTGGAGGTGCCACAAAATAAAATGGATGTGAATATCCTAATGATAGTTCTAAAATATCACCGCTTAGGTTAGCTCTATAGCCAACCCCGATTATTTCAAGTTCTTTCTTAAATCCTTCGCTTACCCCGGTAACCATATTTTGAATCAATACACGGTAAAGACCGTGAAGTGCTTTGACTCTCTTGTTTTCAGAACTTCGACTAACAATAAGCTCACCGTCTGTTTGCTGTATGCTAAGACTTTGATCTATTTTCAGCGAATGTTCTCCTTTAGAACCTTTTACTGTAACAAGATTATCGGCATGTACTTTACATTCTACGCCGTTGGTTATTTGTACCGGTAATTTTCCAATACGTGACATTGTTCAAATATTATTTAGTAAATGTGACACAATACTTCACCGCCAACCTGAAGCTTTCGTGCTTCTTTGTCGGTCATAACACCCTGTGATGTTGTCAGGATTGCAATTCCAAGTCCGTTTAACACGCGAGGAATATCCTCAGCCTGGCAATAGTTGCGCAAGCCTGGTTTTGATATTCTTTTCATCAGTTTGATAACAGGCTGGCCATAATGATCGTATTTTAAAAATACTCTGATTAAACCTTGCTTGCCATCATCGATATCCAGGTATCGTTGTATAAAACCTTTATCTAACAGAATCTTGGTCATAGATCTTTTGATCTTTGATGCGGGGATATCCACGCGTCTGTGACCTGCCCGTTGGGCATTTCGAATTCTGGTTAGGTAGTCTGCTATTGGATCAGTCATGATTAATTATTTCCTTTAATTACCAGCTGGCTTTCTTAACCCCGGGAATCTTACCGGCAAGTGCCAACTCTCTAAAAATGATACGCGATACGCCAAACTCACTTACCATCCCACGAGATCGTCCTGTTATGGAACATCTTTTTTTAACCCTTGTAGGGCTGGAATCTCGTGGTAATTTTTGAAGAGCTTCATAATCGCCCTTTTCTTTAAGTTCTTTTCTGCGTTCCGCGAATTTTTCTACTGTTCTTTTCCGCTTCTCGTTGCGTACTATCCAGGATTTCTTTGCCATATTTATGCTTCTTCCATTTTACGATTCTTAAAAGGCATTCCAAAGTATTTTAAAAGGCTGTAAGCTTGTTCATCTGTTTCAGCCGTTGTGACGAATGTAATATCCATGCCATGCAGACGATCTAGTTTATCGGTATCAATTTCAGGAAATATCGCATGTTCAGTAATACCCATAGTATAATTTCCACGCCCGTCAAATCCTTTATCCGGTACCCCCTGAAAGTCACGCGTTCTCGGAAGAGAAAGGTTAATTAACCGATCAAGAAATTCAAACATAATTTTCTTTCTCAGGGTGACCTTGCAGCCGATTGGCATCCCTTGTCTGAGCTTAAAGTTAGCTATAGATTTTCGCGCTTTTGTCAATACCGGTTTTTGTCCTGTAATCAAACCAATATTATTGGTTATATCATCGAGTCGTTTCCGGTCAGCTACTGCTTCTCCAACACCGCAATTGATACTGATCTTAACAAGTTTGGGCACAGCCATCTTGTTTTTTAAATTAAATTCTTTTTGCAGCTTTGAAAGAATCTCTTCTTTGTATTGTGTATAAAGTCTTGCTTCAGCCATTTGTTTGTCTAATTACTTATTTATCCAACGTTTCACCGCTCACCTTCGCAAAGCGAACCCATCTTTCTTTTCCGCTTTCAGTAATCCTTTTTCTTCCGATTCTGGTTGCCTCATCGCTACCTGGATCAACCGGCAGGACATTAGATACATGAATAGGCATTTCCTGTTGTGGCCGGCCACCTTGAGGGTTCTCCTGGGTAGGTTTTTGATGCTTTGTACGCATGTTTATTCCTTCAACAAGCACACGTTCCTTACCTGGAAAAACCATCAGAACCTTACCTCGTTTGCCCTTATCGTTACCGGTAAGTACTTCTACCTGGTCATTTTTCTTAACGTGAAGCTTTTTTTGTTTGTTTTTTGTTCTAGGCATATCTGATCTCGTTTTACAATACTTCGGGTGCCAGGGAGACAATTCTCATGAAGTTTTTCTCCCTGAGTTCCCGGGCAATAGGTCCAAATATTCGTGTGCCCACGGGTTCCGATTCATTATTAATAACTACGGCGGCATTTTCATCAAAACGAATATAGCTGCCATCAACCCGGCGCACTTCTTTTTTGGTTCTCACCACAACAGCTTTTACAACATCCCCTTTTTTCACCGTACCGCCCGGGATGGCAGTTTTTACTGAGCAAACAACGAGATCGCCAATTCTTGCATATCTTCTTTTTGAGTCACCTAAGACTTTGATACACATAATTTTTTTTGCGCCGCTATTATCGGCTACGGTTAATATAGACTGTGTCTGTACCATTTTTTTATATCCTACGCTTTACTTGGCTCTTTCCAGTACTTCAACCAATCTCCAACGTTTATGCCTGGAGAGCGGTCGTGTTTCTATGATCTGCACTTTGTCACCGATTTTTGCGTCACCGGCTTCATCATGGGCCATGTACTTGGTTGTTTTGGTGATGAATTTACCATAAATAGGGTGTTTAATCTGCCGGTCAACAGCTACCGTTATGGTTTTTTGCATTCGGTCACTAACCACCAGGCCTACTCGCTGCTTCCTCTGATTTCTTACGATTTCTTCACTCATTATCTTCTGTTTCCTCTTGGCTTACTTTGTCACCCGTTTTTTCATGTATAATCGTTTTGAGCCTGGCTAACTCACGTCGGCGAGCTCTCATTTGCGCAGGGTTTTCTACCTGACCGGCAACAGCCTTGTTAAAGTTAAGCTGGCTGACTTCATTATTTATATCATCAATTCGAGCTTTCAGCTCGGATATTGAAAGATCTCTTAATTCATTTGCTTTCATATCTTCTTCCTTATGGTCCTTCGTAATTACGTCGTGCTACAAATTTGGTTTTAATAGGCAATTTATGTTGGGCCAGTCGGATAGCATCACGTGCAAGTTCCTTAGGAACACCAGTAAGTTCGAACATTATTCGACCTGGTTCAACTACAGCAACGAAATGGTCTAAGGCACCTTTACCACTACCCATGCGAGTTTCAGCAGCTTTTTTGGTAATAGGTTTGTCCGGAAATATTCGAATCCAGGTTTGCCCTTCACGCTGCAGTTTTCGTGCAATAGCAACACGGCAAGCTTCAATTTGTCTTGCTGTAATAAATTTGGGTTCTAATGCCTTTAAGCCGAAATCACCAAAGGCAAGTTGATGACCTCTTCCGGCATTGCCTTTTATTCGTCCGGTCTGGACTTTTCTGCGTTTAAAGCGTTTTGGTTCTAACATTGATCAGAAACGATTACAAAAGTTAATATTTCAGCTTTTACCTGCGTGGACGTCGATCACGTTGACCGCCTTTTTCACCGCGTCTGGGACGACGTTTTTGTTGTCCTGGAGCTTGTTGCCCTTCATCTCGTGTAGCGAGTGCAGCGGGTGTTAAATCAACATCACCGATAAGCTCACCCTTAAATATCCAAACAGAGATACCAATGGAACCGTATATGGTATTGGCCGTGGTGTTAGCATAGTCAATATCCGCCCGGATAGTATGAAGAGGTACACGGCCTTCCCTGTATTGTTCAGTACGGGCCATTTCTGCACCACCCAAACGGCCGGAACATTTAATCTTTATACCTTTCGCACCCATTCTCATTGCAGCAGAGAGCGATGTTTTCATAGCTCGTCTGAATGATATTCGTGCAATAAGTTGCTGTGCGATATTCTGCCCTACAAGGCTGGCGTCAACTTCAGGACGTTTAATTTCACTGATGTTAATCTGAACTTCCTTGTGGGTAATCTTTTTGAGTTCTTCACGAAGTAACTCAACTTGTTCACCACCTTTACCAATAATAACACCTGGTCGGCTTGTGAGCAACGTGAGCAAAACCCGCTTTGGAGTACGCTCAATAACTACTTTAGAAATTCCACCGTTGCGCAATCGCGCATTGATGTATGAACGTAACTTGAAATCTTCAAGAATGTTCTCAGCTACATTATCTTCTGAGAACCAGTTTGAATCCCAGCCTTTAACTACACCTAAGCGAAATCCTATTGGATTAACTTTTTGTCCCAAATTATACCTCTTCGTCTTCGTGTAAATCTTGTTCTTTGATTTCTTCCCTGGCCACAATTGCTGTAATATGGCTGGTTCTTTTTCTAATAGGATGAGCCCGGCCCATAGGAGCAGGTTGAATCCTTTTTAGCGTTACACCCTCATCTACAAAAATAGCTTTTACAAATAGATCTTCGTTATCAAGATCTTCTTCTTCATTTCTGTCTCTAAGGTTAGCCGCCGCAGATTTAATTACTTTGGCTACAAAAGAAGCCGCTGCTTTTTCTGTGTAAGCCAAGCGGTTAAGAGCCTTCTCAACATTTTCACCGCGCACAAGATCGACAACAAGTCGTGCTTTACGAGCTGAGATCCTTAAATGCTTTTGTGTGGCTTTCGCCTCTATTTCTACTAATTCCACTGTTTTATCCATTTATTTAGCCTTTTTTAATAGGATGGCCTTTAAAAATACGCGTAGGTGAAAATTCCCCCAGCTTATGACCTACCATGTTTTCCGTAACATACACAGGTATAAATTGTTTTCCATTATGGACGGCCAGTGTAAGACCAACAAAATCCGGTGTGATCAATGAGCTTCTTGACCAGGTTTTGATGACCTTTTTTGAACTTGTACTATTGGCCTTATCTACCTTCTTTTGAAGTTTGTAATGTACAAATGGCCCTTTTTTTAAAGATCTTGGCATACCGTTTTATTGTTTTTGATTTCTTCTGCGGACAATGAACTTAGATGAAAGTTTTTTACGCTTTCTTGTTTTGAGGCCTTTAGCGGCCTGGCCCCATGGTGATCTGGGATGACCTCCGGATGATTTTCCTTCTCCACCACCCATTGGGTGATCAACCGGATTCATAACAACACCACGAACACTTGGCCTTCTACCCTTCCAACGATTTCTGCCGGCTTTACCCAGTATAACGTTAAAATGATCCGTATTACTAACTACACCAATAGTTGCCACGCAGGTACCAAGTACCATTCGGACTTCGCTTGAAGGCAATTTAAGGGTAACATATTTATCGGTTTTAGCAATAAGCTGAGCACTAGCTCCCGCACTTCGAACGATCTGACCGCCTTTACCTGGGTTTAGTTCAATATTATGGACCGTGGAACCCAATGGCATGTTTTTTAGCATCATGCAATTGCCACGCTCTGGTGCAACATGGTCTCCATTAAGTACCTTGTCTCCTACCTGAAGTTTGTCCGGTGCGATAATATATCTTTTCTCACCGTCAGCATAGGCCAATAGTGCTATACGAGCTGTTCTGTTAGGATCATACTCTATGGTTTTAACCAGTGCAGGTACATCTTTCTTATTACGTTTAAAGTCAATAAGACGATATTTTCTTTTATGACCACCGCCACGGTGGCGAACTGTCATTCTGCCCGTGTTATTTCGTCCACCGCTGCTGTATAAACTAACAAGTAACGAACGTTCGGGCTGATCAGTAGTAACGTCATCAAACCTTGGTGCGATCCTATGCCGGGTACCCGGTGTATTTGGTTTTAACTTACGTGTTGCCATGAGTAATTAATTCTTATATTTCACTGAAAAAGTCAATTTCCTGGCCGGCTTTTAAGCTTATGAGAGCCTTTTTAACCTGCCTGGACCGACCACTGAGAAAGCCACTTTTTGTGTGCCTGCCTTTTGGCTTACCAGGCATGATCAGTGTTCTTACTTTAATAACCGTAACTTCAGGATATTTCTCCTCAACTGCTTTTTTTACATCATTCTTGGTAGCTTTAAAAGCAACCTCAAAAGCATATTGGTTTAGTTTTTCCTGAATGACGGTTAATTTTTCGGTCACCAGTGGTTTTATTAATACGTTATTCATGCCTCAGCTTTTTCGGCTTTAGGTTTAAAGTTATTTTCAAGTACCTTGATCGCGCTTTTTTGGAACACCACATAATCAGCATTCATGATTTCATATGTAGAAGGCTTCCCGGCTTCAAGTATTCGTACCTTCTTAAGATTTCCGGCAGATTTGTACAAAACCTGATTATTCTCAGGCGTCAACAAAAGCACTTTCTTGTTATCAAGCTTCAGCGCATTAATGATTTCAATCACTTTCTTTGTCTTAGGCTCATCAAATGAGAAATCCTCAATAACAAATATAGCCTTATCCGTAGCCTTATAACTTAATGCTGATTTCCTGGCAAGTTGATGCATCTTTTTGTTCAGCTTGACAGTGTAAGTACGTGGACGCGGTCCGAATACTGTCCCACCGCCTTTAAGTAACGGGGATCTCATCGTTCCGCGACGAGCATTTCCGGTACCTTTTTGACGGTAAGCCTTGCTACCACCACCTCGAACTTCAGCACGTTCCTTCGTTTTGGCTGTACCCTGGCGTTGATTTGACAGATATGACCGAACATCTTCATAAATCAGAACATCATTCGGTTCAACCTTAAAAACATCATCACTCAAGGTTGCTTTTTTACCGCTGTCTGATCCGTCCGTTTTAAATATTTTTAATTGCATTAGAACTTAATCAGGAGTTATGTATTTCAAGTGCTCTACCTTTAGGGCCCGGAACCGGTCCGCTAACAAGTAATAAATTGGAATCACCGATGATTTTAACAACCCTCAGGTTTTTAATTTTAACTTGTTCATTGCCCATGCGTCCGCCCATCTTTATCCCTTTGAAAACACGGGATGGGTCTGAAGCATTACCAATAGCTCCTGGTGCCCTTTCACGATCTTTCTGACCGTGTGTCTGTCCGCCAACTCCATGAAAACCATGTCGCTTAATAACGCCCTGAAAGCCTTTACCTTTGGATTTAGAAACAACGTCCACGAAAGTGTTTTCGGAAAAGACATCATCAACCTTGAGTGAATCGCCAACCTTCATGCCTTCGGGAGCATAGTCCCTGATTTCTTTCACTAACCTTTTAGGGTCGGTGTTAGCTTTGGCAAAATGTCCAATTAATGCTTTGCTGACATTCTTCTTTTTCTTGTCTTGCGATGCAAGTTGCACGGCGTTATAACCATCTGTCTCAATTGTTTTAAGTTGCGTAATCACGCATGGCTCAACTTCAATCACGGTTACCGGCACATGCCGTCCCGCTTCGTCGAAGACGCTGGTCATTCCTATTTTTTTACCTAATAATCCACTCATTGTCGCTTGATTCCTGGGATTAAACCTTTATTTCAACATCTACACCGGAAGGAAGCTCAAGCTTCATCAGCGCATCAACGGTCTGGGAACCGGTTGATAAAATATCAACCAATCTTTTATGAGCTCTTGACTCAAATTGTTCCCTGGACTTTTTGTTTACATGCGGTGATTGGTTCACTGTGTAAATGGTCTTGTCAGTAGGCAGCGGAATGGGTCCTGAAACTACCGCGCCCGTAGACTTAACTGTTTTAATGATTTTTTCAGCTGATTTATCGATCAGTTTATGATCGTATGATTTCAGCTTTATTCTTATTTTTTGTTGTGTAGCCATTCCGGTTCTTAATCTGTGATTTTACTTACAACACCGGCGCCTACGGTGCGTCCGCCTTCG
>JBBDMV010000114.1:0-2881 GCA_040878115.1 Balneolales bacterium | reverse complement strand
CAGAACGAAATGATCTCTCAGCCTAAGCCTGAAAGGCTTTAATATCCATAGGGGGTTTCTTCAAAAGACTGCTGAGGCAAGCGTCCACGCTTGCCGGGTGTGCACTCGTGCTGTATGAGTGCATTCCTCGCGAGGCGTGGACGCCACGCGGAGCAGTTTTAGACCTTTTGATACAGCCTCGTGCAATGATAACTAGTAAGCAACCCTGAAAGGGTTAAACGTATATTGCCTGGCCTTAATAAATTCATTTTTTAACCGAACTCAGGTTTTTAGTTAATGGTGAGTGATTTGTACGCTTAGCTTTTGATGGGTTGTTTGTTTCGGTGCCTTATTTTAATATTATGTAAAATAAATAAAAACATGTGGTACCATTGCCAATTTGAGAAGTGAACTTTCTTGTATTTAAAAGTATATTAAGAATTACTATAGGAATGGCGGATATGGATGTTACTTCAGTAATAATCGTAGTATTTACATATTGGAAAATTATGGTTAAGTAATTTTTTCTTTAAAAAAGGTACATAATGAAATGTATTTCTGGCGTGATATTTTAAGTAACTATCCTCATTTAACATCTTTACATAAATATAATCTGTTTATATGAAAAACTTTTCAAGACGAGACTTCATTAAATTGTCTTCCAGCACAATGGCTGCGGCTTCTTTTGGAGGACTTGCGTTTTCCTCATTAAGGGGCCCATCAGGAAGTACTTCATTGGGTGTACAGCTCTATTCTGTCCGCCATGAACTTGAAGAGGATTTCCAGGGAACGATTGCGAAGATCGCACAGATGGGTTTTAAGGGCGTAGAGTTTGCTGATTACTTCGACCTGTCGGCAGTCGAATTGAAGGGGATCCTTGATGACAATGGGCTCAGCTGTTGCGGAACACACGTTACCCTGGATGTACTACGTGGTGACGCGTTTGAAGAAACCGTAGCATTTAATAAAGCTCTTGGGAATGAATACTTTATCATCCGCTGGATACCTGAGGAGGACCGTGATTCGCGCGAAACATTTCTCCGGACAATAGAAAAATATAACCAGGTTGCAGAGCGCCTCGAACCTCATGGGATGCGGCTGGGGTATCACAACCATGATTACATCTTCGAGATGTTCGGTGACGAATATCTTTGGGACATCCTCGCTCAGAACACGGACGAGCGTTTCATCATGCAACTGGATACCGGTCACGCGGCGGGTATGGGGCAGGATTCCGTGGAACTTATACGTCGCTATCCTGGCCGATCGGTTACCCTTCACGCGAAGGCTTATTCCTCGGTGAATGAAGATGCGGTTGTCGGTGAGGATGAACTTGACTGGGCCGGTATTATAGATGCGTCTGAAGAAGTGGGTGGCATCGAGTGGTATATACTGGAGTATGAGATTGAAGGGGTACCCCCGCTGGAAGCCTTAAAAGCCAGCATCAATAATTTCCGAAAGATTAGGGCCAGTTGATGGTATGCAAGTACTATTTTGTCTCACCCCAATTCTTTACACTTCATTTGATCTCATAACAAAAATTAGCTATAATCCAAAGGGCTTGTAGTAATAAAAAAACGGAAGATTGCGAGTGGTTGGTTACGCTTATTAATGATAATTTTGAAGAGACATAATATTTAAACTTAAAAGGAAGTACTTCTATATGTTTTATACTTACCTAATAATACCATTATCACTATTTTTAGTAACTTCGGTTGCTTCAATCAGCAAGAATGAAATAAATACAGAAGGGCCAGAGGTTGAAACACCATCTATTTGGGAAGAAATCGAACCTTTCTTTGCACCGCCTGAAGAGTTTGAAGGCGTATACGGTAAATATCGAACACCATTAAAGTTTTATGACGGACGATCTGTAAACACACCACAGGATTGGCAGGAAAGGCGGGAAGAGATACGGGGCCGCTGGCATGAGATGATGGGCGCATGGCCGCCATTCATGGATGACCATGAAATGGAAATACTTGAAACTACACGCCGGGAGAATTTTACACAGCACCGTATAGAGTTTTATTGGACCCCAAATGAAAAAACGGAGGGTTATTTGTTAATACCTGATGGTGATGAAGAAAAACCAGCGGTCATCAGTGTATATTACGAGCCGGAAACAGCTGTCGGGCTAGGGGTAGAGAATCGTGATTATGCTTACCAGCTGGCAAAAAGAGGCTTTGTGACCCTATCGATTGGTACTACCCAAGCCACAGAGGCAAGAACATACTCCTTATACTATCCTGATATAGAAAATGCGGAAGTTGAACCCCTTTCTATGCTGGGCTACGCGGCCGCCAATTCTTATAATCTGCTTGCCGATATGCCGGAAGTTGATGCAGACCGTATCGGTATTGTAGGGCATTCTTTCGGCGGCAAATGGGCGATGTTCGCATCCAGCTTATATGATAAATTTGCATGTGCGGTCTGGTCAGACCCCGGCATTGTATTCGAAGAGTCACGACCTAGCGTGAACTATTGGGAACCGTGGTATTTAGGCTATCATCCGCAACCCTGGCGCGAACGGGGAGTTCCCGATGAAGAGAATCCGGCGCAAGGTTTGTATCCAGAGCTTGTTGACGGAGGTTATGACCTCCATGAATTGCACGCGCTTATGGCGCCGCGCCCATTCCTGGTTTCAGGTGGTTCTGAGGATCCCATCGAGCGCTGGATACCGTTAAACCATTCAATAGCGGTAAACAATTTACTGGGCTATGAAAACCGGGTAGCGATGACGAACCGTCCCGAGCATTCTCCAAACCCGGAATCAAACGAACAAATTTACCTGTTTTTCGAGTACTTCCTCAAATACAATAGCATTTCATCGAAGAAGCCGTAATCAGGATACGAATTCAAAGTTCTTAATACAGCACTATTCCCACCAGGTAACCACGTC
>JBBDMV010000113.1:0-16084 GCA_040878115.1 Balneolales bacterium | reverse complement strand
GTTAATAAATCAACATTAATCATTAAGGCTGACGGTTCCAGGGGATAAAAGAAAGTGTGCTGTTGAGAACAATAGGCGCCTCAAAGAAGCAGGCCCAAAAAATCATGGTAATCGAGTACCTGTTTTTGGGCATAATGGCGGCGACAACCGGATTCGTACTTTCGCTGCTTGCTACATAGATATTGGCCTACTTCGTATTCGAGGTAACCTTCATTCCTGATTTTACTTTGATAATCATAGCGCTTATCATCGTAATTATGCCTGCAGTCTTAACCGGATTGGTAAACAGCCGTAGGGTTTACGATCGGCCGGCGCTGGAAGTATTGACGGAGCAGGGCAATATTAACCACCTGCTGTTAACTGGGCCGCAACCTGCTTTGCTTTCTCCATTTGATTGCTTCTCATTAGGGTAATTAACCGTCGGTGCGCTATTGATTGGTTGTGGGGGTGAATCTTGAACAATTTTTCGTACACTTCACAAGCTATCTGGTCCCATCCTCTCATCTCAAATAAAGAAACAGCTTCGAGTACCAGGGTTGTATCGCTTTCACTCATATGTTCCGATATTATTTCGGAAAACATTTTATTAAAGTACAACAGGGCTTCATTCTTCTTTTCGAGTTCAATGGAATAGATAAAGAGTTTTTCGATGACATTATAACTCACATTGCCGTTATTCAGAACATAAAACTGCTTAAAGTGTTTAAAAGCATTTTCCCTGTTCTTTAATACCAATGACAGCTCTGCCATAAGGAAATGTGCTTGTGCAAGATCAAGAAAGAAATCCATATTTGCACGTGTTCCATGCTGGTAAAATACTAAATATTTCTTCATCAACTCATAGGCACATCTCCACTCCCCCCGCAACCAATGAATTTTGTGCTGAATTAGATACGGTGCAAACTGAAATATTTCAAATTCTAAAGTTCGGCTGACCGTTTTCTCAGCCGCTTTTAGCTTATTAAGCTCTACTTGTGCATTAGCCAAGCCATTTAAAGCGGAAAGGTGATAAAAGCTCAAAAGCCTATCTTCCTTCAATGCATTTCTAAAAGCCTTCTCCGCGAATCCAAATTGCCGTTGATCGGTATGGTAGACACCTTTCCAATACCAATCCATAAGTAAGGAGCAATTTTCTTTATTGGCGATATAACTCAGCTTTTCAACCTTGGCAAAGTTTGCTTCTTTACTTATAGATATTTTTTTACCGGATACGCAGAGCTTATTATCATGAATAAATTCCGTTAGGTCTGGAATTGTGGAACCGTTAAATACTAAACCCGATGTTTTTATTACGGGTATCAACCTTATATCATGGTTGTACCGTCCATCTTCAATATTACTGTAAATTAATCCTGGATAACAATATTTTGTATTTAGGTCCAGTTTTTCGAGCTCAGATAACTTAACATCCTCATCTGACCATAATAGAAAAACCCAATTTGTGCCGACAGAGTGATAAGCCTTATTTAAACCTGCTACGAGATCAAAATCCGATGAGAAGGGAATTGTTATATCAGACTCAAGAGTGGGAGTCATATTGGACTTATGGACCGTTATAACCTGCCTGAACTTTTTCACTAACTCTCTCAAGCCAGGACACGCATCTTTTTTATGATCCTTAACATAGAGAAGTGCTAACTGATCTATATTTGCCATATTTTAAGCGTTATATATAATACAGGAGGGGTAACAGGGAACCGACGGGAGGTATATCAAAGATACACCTCCCATATAGTCCCCTCTTGGGACAACAAGTTCTTAAACAACCTTGCCTGTTTACCTGAGAAAGTTCAACAGGGAAGTTTGCATCATTTTAGACTGTACAGCTAATACGGTTTCGTAGGATGTTTGAGCACTCTG
Organism: Balneolales bacterium; assembly: GCA_040878115.1. GTDB lineage: Bacteria > Bacteroidota > Rhodothermia > Balneolales > Natronogracilivirgulaceae > JBBDMU01. The sequence goes on along the minus strand of JBBDMV010000113.1, from coordinate 14,224 downwards.
AAAGTTCATCATGGATTCTACTACATCAGCTTCTGTCAGGCGGCTAAGTTCGCTATTTTGGTCCATCAGTGTCGAGTCAATCTTTTCATTAGCAAATTCCATTCTGTTCACACTATTGGCTATCTTTGTTGAAAGGCTGACAATATGGTCGAGATTATCAGCAAGTTTGTCAATGGAGTTACTAATTCCTTCACTATCATTATTATCCATTGCGTTAATGGTCTGTTCAATAACTTCAAAAAGATCATTGCTGCCTGCACCCCCTCCCCTTAGTTCAACTCCGGTCACAGAGGTTTCAATGGTAGAGCCTTCCCCAACGCTTACCTTTAACGCCGTGTCGTTACTGGTGCCTGCAACTCCGCCTGGGGCTGTATCATCTATAGTAAAGGGTGGCACATCGGAATTCGTGCCGCCGAAAAGATAAAGGTCGTTGAACTGCACATTTGCAAGGCCAATCAATTCATCTCTCATCGATTCAACTTGCCTTGCGGCATCTATGCGATCTTCGGCATTCTTGTTATCGTTTGCTGTACCGGTGGTTAATGTCTTCATGGAGATTAATATATCCTGCATTTCATCCAGGGCCTGCTGAGACGTCCTGGCCTGGAATAACCCATTACCGGCATTTAATTGATACTGTTCATTTCGTCGGATCAGGTTCTCAAAACCTTTACCTGATATGAATGCCATCGAATCATCTGAAGCTTTGGTGACCCTTTTGCCTGTGGCAATCTGATCATTATACTTTACCATTTCAGAGCGAGTGGATATCATTTGCTTTCTAAAGGCACTTGTTGCAATAGTTTCAGTAATTTTCATATTTTTGTATTATGCAATGGAAAGTAGTGTGTCAAACATCTGCCGGCCTGTCTCAAGTACCCTGGCCGATGCCTGGAATGAGTTTTGGAACCGGATCAGGTTACTAAGCTCTTCATCAACACTGACACCGGCAATCTGCTCCTGTCGATTTATTAAAAAAACTTTTGTTGATTCACCCGTTTCAAGTTTGGGTTCTATTTCGTTTAACTTTGATCCCGCTAAACTCATTAAATTCACTGCCTGATTAGCAATAGTTTGATTGTTCACAAATCGCTCACTTTGTAAGCCTACTATTTCCAGGGCAATATCATTATTACCGGCCTCACCTAACTCAGAAGAGGCTGCAATATTACCGGGTTCATTTACCAGATCAGGATTAATAGCTATATTCGAAGCATTGGAGGAAGTGGAATCGAAGAAGTCTCGGTTGGTTACATCGTCAGATGTCCCGTAACCGTTGCTGTGAATATCATTTACGCTATTGATAAGCGATGTTGCGATGTCGTTTAATTGCTCCCTGGCCTCAGGGACGCCTTCTTCAAACATGTAAATATTTGCGGCAAGCTCGCCTTTGGCAGCATCAACTAATTTCCCACCCGGTAATCGTAGCCTTATTATATCATTGGTTTGATCTACCTCCGTCTTCAACGATGAAGCCTCTTGCCCGCTAACTACCGCAATACCTCCAATACGGATTTCGACAGATCCGTCATTTTTGGTCAACGAGTCAAATTCAACCATTTTAGCTAATTCATTCAGCGTCTGTGTCTGTCTGTCTAATGCATTGTTATTCGGTTGTTTGGCAGAGCGCGACCTCGCTACCTCATGATTAAGCGAGGCAATGTTATTCAGTAGTTCGTTGACCCGGTTAACCTTATTATTTGTGTTCTCCAATGCCTGCGAACTATACGACTGAATATCGCTATCCAGGTCCCGGAAGGTTTCCGCCATCATCTCTGATTGGGAGATAACAATATTTCTCAGGTTCATATCCTGCGGATTAGTGGACAGGTTTGAAAAGGCATCAAAAAAACCACCTATCATACTATCCAGGCCAGCCCCTTCAGCAGAGACCAGTGTCGTTTCCATTAACCGATACATTGCCGCTTTTTCTGAAAGTTCGCCAATATCACTTTCTTGTCGGTTTAGCTGCAAATCAAGTTGTTCATTCCTAAGTCTTTGGACATGGCTTATATTAACTCCCAGCCCCTTACTGTCACGTACTGTAGACAGCACATTTTCATTAATCACCGGCGATTGACGGGAGTAACCGGGAGTATTGGCATTGGCAATGTTATTGGAAGTCACTTCCGTAGCCGTACGGGCACTTAATATTCCACGGGTTGAAATTTCGAATATGCTTCTCATAATCTATGCTTTTCGGTTAATGCCAAGGCTTTGATTGCCACCGCCGGAAAGTTCTCCATTTGAACTGTAACTTTTAAAATTCCGGTTTGTGATTTCTGATAATGTTGAAATGGTTTTAGAATTATGATCAGAAGCGAATGTCAATAAATCCACCAATTGCAGCCGTATTCGCTCCGTCTTTTCTATTTGTTCATGAAGTTCGCCTCTGAGCTGGTCAATTTCTTCGGTTGGTTCCTCAATAACCTCTACAAGTTTGGTAAGAGAAGGATGTGTGATATCCGGGTAATAGGCCTGGAAAAAATTGACTAAATGATCTTTAAACTCTTCTTCAGCCCGTCGTATGTTTTGATATTTTTGGGTTTGCTGATCAATCAATCCATTTAACCAATTAAGGTCATTATTGATAATAGCCCGGATTTGCTCGTCCAAAAGAACTTTTGTCTCCTTATAATCTGAACACAGGTCTTGCAGGCTGTCTACTAAATGTTTGGTCATGCGTTGATCAGAGATCATAAAAAACGGAGTTATGGGTTATTTTTCAATCCGTTGATTCGAGGAATTCCAGATCATTTCTGAAACCCCTAAAGGTTCTTGTTTTGCTAGTTCCTTGGATAGTGTCTCCACAATTTGATCCTTATATACGGAACCACCGGATTGCATCACACCCTTATTATCGGCACTCTCAAATAAACCTTTAGTCATTTGTTGAACTATTTGCTGAGCAAAAATACGCTCGAATTCAAAAGCGACCTCTTCTTTTTGCCTTGATAGTTTAATATCCTTACTGGGATCAATCTGCATCCTTTGGAAGGCATTGGTAATTTCATTCATAGCATCTATTGGTTACATGATGATTAACTGTCCCTTTAATGCACCCGCTCTGTCAATGGCCTGCATAATAGAGATTATATCTTTGGGTGATAGCCCCAACTCGTCTAAAGAATTAGCCAGATCAACAATTTGTGTATTCGGTTCAAGGATAATATTTGTGGCTGATTCTTCGGTAAACCCAACATCAGTGACTATACCTTCTACCGTTTCACCGGCTGTAAATGGAAGCGGCTGAGAAACAAATGGATTTACCTGTGATCGTATACTGACCCCGCCATGTGATACTAAAACTTCCCCGATCAGTACATTACCCCCGGTAACCACAGTTCCTGTTCGCTCATTAATGACCACTCGTGCCGGCACATCTACCTCAATCTCCAGGTCCATTACAAGACTGGTAAAAAAGGTAAGATCTCCCGTGGTTTCAAAACCATCGGGCCAGTCAACAGTTACAAAGCCTGCATTTTCAGCATTTGCAAGCGGCTCCTCAAAGTTTTCATTAATTACATCCACAATTCGGGTTGCGTTCGTAAAATTAGGTTCCCTGATAATCAGTCCAAGTGGCTCATCCTGGCTGGGCGTGTACATTTCATTTTCTACTACGCCTGCGCCAGATGGAATTGTAGCTGTAAGTGTGGGGTTGCGGCCAACTCTTGCTCCTGCTACTTCATTGTTTATCCCGCCTAATACCAGCGAACCCTGCGCATTAGCATATACCTGGCCGTTTTGTGGATGAATCAAGGGGGTCTGTAAAAGAACGCCACCATTAAGGCTGCTTGCATCCCCAAGTGATGAAACGGTAATGTCAAGATCACTGCCGGGTGCATGATAAGGGCCAATTTTTGCTGTAACAATTACCGCCGCAACATTACGTGTTCTCAGGTACTCCGAGTCCACATTTATGTTGAAGTTTCGCAACATACTGGCTACCGATTGAACCGTGAAAGCTGAGCCTCTGCGACTTATGGCCCGATCTCCCGTACGGTCTAATCCTGCAACCAAACCATATCCAATCAACTCGATCTCATTAGCCTGATTGATCTCCACAAGATCACTCAGGCGGGTCTGGCCTTCAGCCAACTGTGCCACGAGAAGGCACAGAAAAATGGATAATAAAAATTTCTTTTCCATTATATTTATCTGTTAATGGTTAAAATCGCGGCTACGCCAGTTCCAATGCCCATGATGCCCCATAATATTCTTCGTTTAAAACCGCGTTTCCGACTTTCTTCAGCTATACCACCTTCACTCTGATAAACGATCTCGGCATTAGCGATACGAAAAGACAGCACCTCATTGGCATCATTAATATCTTCTGGGCGGATATAGCCTGAGATATCCATTTTGTAAATTTCACCGCTAACTTCAGTCCGACGGTTGCCTGTTATAAAATAATTACCGCCTTCATCAACTTCTTCGATACGCACACTCAGCGTACCACTTAAGAGTTGACTTTGGCTTGCCTGGCCCCGTTCATCTGAATTGTAATCCATACTGGCATCAGCTCCAAAGGTAGCTTCTATCGGCAGCATTGAACCGGAAATACCACTACTGGCACTGCCATCCGTATTGGACTGGGTTCGTGAATCACTCCTTGAGGTCCCCCGGATATTTTCTGTCATTATAACCGTGATCACATCACCGGGCCTATGGGCTTTTACATCTGAATAGAGGGATTGTTGAGCAAAGGATACATTAGCCCACAATAAAATTACAAACAATATGATCAGCTTTCCTTTTATAAAGTTCTTCGCCATTCTACATTCCCTTCTTTTAAGACTATTGCCTGATATCTTTTTCCAGAGTCACTACAATGTATAGTGATAAGTTCTCCCGTGGCACCTGCTTGACGGGTCTCACAATTGATTTCAATAACGAAGCCATTCACGCTGTACTTCATAACCACTTGATCTCCCGGACCTAAAGCAGGTTTTAGGATTAAGTCGGTATCATAAAGAGGCACTCCCTGTTTCAGTGCTCTTCTGGGCATTTGCTCTCCATACCTGATCTGACTTATTGGTAATCTTTTATAATGGGTGATATCGATTTTTTCATGAGAGATCATTTCTTTTGTAATGACGTCTCCCCGCTCGGCTGTTTGATTAAGCACAGGTATCTCAATCCGGGTTTGCACAAATAACTGGATGGTGTATGTTTCCCTGCCCGACAAAACTTTTGTAGTCACCAACCCTTTTGGTATTTCATGGCCCGGAAATCTCAGCCGATCAATCTGCTGTGAGACCAGTAGCTCATGCAACCGGGAAGGTAGCCAGCGAACCTCCACCGCGAACGTTGCTTGAGGAAATTGTGCTGACAGTTGTTCTTCGGCAGCCTCGATCAGCCTATCCTCAACGGCAAACGACAAATTTACTGCACCTGTTGAAAAGTACATTAGGGCCATGACGAGGATGTGTTTCATGTCATATTATAAGTTTGATTAACGTTTAATGGAATTGGTCATCGCCATCATATCCTCAGCAGTCTGGACCATCTTTGAGTTAGTTTCATAGGCACGCTGTGCCTGGATCAGATCTACCATTTCAGAAACAACTTCTACATTTGAACCTTCCAGGAAACCTTGCTCAATGGTCCCGAGCCCATTATTGCCGGGGAGTCCGTATAACGGCATACCGGATGCTTCGGTTTGAGAAAACAGATTGTCTCCCATAGCCGACAAGCCGGATTCGTTAATGAACTTGGCTAGCTCAATCTGCCCCAGGTCCATCACTCCGCCGTCACCATTTAATTGCGCTGTGACTAATCCTTCTTTAGATATATTTAACCCCTCTACATTCTCAGGGACCTCGATAAAATCGGCCAAAGGCAAACCGGTTTGTGTTATCACCCTACCCGATGAATCCATAGTAAGATTACCGTCTCTGGTATAGGCCGTGGAGCCGTCAGGCATTTCAACCTGTAAAAACCCTGATCCATTAATAGCCAGATCTAACGAATTACCGGTTTCTGTCGGTGCACCCTGACTAAAATTGCGTATCGTTGCTACAGGTTTGGACCCATGACCGATCTGTAGCTGTGATGTGGACCGCGACTGTTCATTGATTGAGCTCCCCCTTTTTGAAACCTCTACATTTTGATAAAACAAATCTTGAAAAGCTATATCACTACTCTTGAACCCTGTTGTGCTAACATTGGCAAGGTTGTTGGATATGTTATCTACTCTTTTTTGCTGGCCGCTCATCCCGAGGGCCGCTGTGCTTAAGGCTCTTGTTGGCATTATTATAGATTATGGGGTTAAAATTTACCAAGGGTATTCGTCGCCCTGGAAAGCAACTCATCCGTGGTGGTCATAGCATTTTTCTGTGCTTCAAACATTGTGGCATTGGTTATCATGGCCATTAGTTCATTCAATGGGTCTACATTCCCGGCTTCATAATAACCTTGCAACATGGAGCTTTCTTCATCAGCATAAAGGTCAACATTTGTCGGTACCGTAAAATATCCGGTTGAATGGCGCTCCAGTTGTTCAACCCTATCGACGGTCATAAGATTAATTTTATCATGGACCAAACCGTTGAGCATGATGGTACCGTCTTTCATTATCTCAACATCCACTTCATTATCGGCCATATTGGTGTGAGTCATTGGAGGAATATGAACTATTCCATTACCGCCACGGACATAAGCGCCTTGCTCGTTTACCATGTAACCATCTGCATCCAGGCGGAACCTGCCGTTACGGGTCAATAGATTTTGTCCTTCCAGCTCTACCTGAAAGAAGCCATTGCCCTCAATGGCCAGGTCATACGGATTCGTAGTGGATTCAAAATGCCCCTGTTCCATATTAATGGTTTGTCCGGGCATTACTTTTGTAACCGTTTCCCCTTCAATCTGCTCCATAAAGGAGTGATAAAAAAGCTTGTCAGCTTTATACCCCGGAGTATTCAGGTTAGCCAAATTATTGGCCGTCACTTCTTGCGATTGCATAAGCCGCTGAAGGGACTGCATTGAATGTGTTAATCGATCAATCATAATAGGTTTTTTTATTTACAAACTATTGTTCAAATCCCGTGCCATTTTTAACGATAAACTTTTAGGCCCACAGCTTAGCTATTAAAAAACTGTGTTGTATTGTAGATGCAGTATGTTTTATTCTCCCTTTCTTCTAGCAGACCCAAGCTGAAGACCTGGAATCAGACGGTACGAATAACGGAAACATTTACCGCAGCGCGGAAAGAAATTAAAGTATCGGGGCACGCGAACCCTGTATTAAATCACAATTTCAGTCATCTGAATACTGGTACTCTTTTTGAGTATATCCAGGCATGGCAGAGAAAGATGATCAGGATAAAACAGAAGAGCCCACACCCCAGCGTTTGAAAAAAGCGAAGGATGAAGGCAATGTAGCAAAAAGCCAAGAGGTTTCTTCCGTCCTGCTCATGGTTGCCGCTGTGATCATCATCCTGTATTCGGGTCAATGGATGTATAGTCAATTTGAATTTCTGCTTCGGGAGCTATACTCCAACCTTGACCAAACCTTCAATGATCGGGAAAATGCCACCAGAGTGCTGGGGGCCGCTGTGGGCAGAGGCTTGACATTGTTAATGCCTACCTTGATCGTATTAGTGGTTATTGCTCTTTTTTCCAACGTAGTTCAAACAGGGGTCATACTGGCACCCAAAGTACTTGAAGCAAAGCCTGACCGCCTCAGTCCCAAAAAGGGGTTCAAAAAGATATTCTCAATTCAGGGGCTCGCAGAGTTGGTGAAAGGGTTAAGTAAAGTAATTCTGGTCGGTATGATCATTTACATTACCCTGAGCAGAGAGATTGAAGTATTTTCGTCAATGATGGTCCTGCCTGTGTCTACCTCCTTGAGTGAAGCCGGAAGGATCATTCTCCTGATGATGGTCCGGATCCTGTCTGCCCTTGTTATTCTTGCCATTGCAGATGCAATCTATACAAGGTTCAAGCACAGAAAAGACTTGAGGATGACCAAGCAGGAAGTCCGTGATGAATTTAAGCAATCAGAGGGGGACCCGCATATGAAGAGCAAGCGCCGCGAAAAGGCTGTAGGATTATCCCAAAAGAAGCGACTTGACCATGCGGTCCTCTCTTCGGATGTAGTGATTACGAACCCTACTCATTATGCCGTGGCACTTCAATACAACCCTGACAGCGACACCGCACCTGTTGTAAAAGCAAAAGGAATGAGGCAAAGAGCGTTAAAAATAAGAAGCTTTGCCATTGAATACGAAGTCCCGATAATCGAGAACCCAGCCGTGGCCCGTGCACTTTATGCATCTGCCAATGAGGATGAAGTGGTCCCCGAAGAGCATTTTCAAATTATCGCTGAAATACTTGCATACGTTTATCGCATGAAAGAGGAAAACAACCATACATGGTAGCTTCAAACCCAAAACGAAACGGATGGGGTTCATTCTTAAAGGGCCGCACAGATATCCTGATCTCATCCAGTGTGCTCGTCATCCTGACGGTTATGATCCTTCCGATCCCGACCTGGACACTCGACTTTTTTCTGGCGCTGAATATCTCGCTTTCGATCATCGTTTTGCTTGTGGCCTTTTATGCCCTCAAACCCCTTGAATTTGCTGTCTTTCCGGGAATGCTTCTGATCCTGACCCTTTTCAGGCTCTCGCTTAACGTGGCTTCCACCAGGTTAATATTAAGTGAAGGGTACGCCGGCAACCTTATTGAAGCTTTTGGCAATTTTATGGTGCAGGGCAATTTTGTGATAGGGATTATCATCTTCTCCGTTTTGATCATCATTAACTTTGTGGTCATTACCAAGGGGGCAGGCCGTATTGCTGAAGTTTCGGCCCGGTTTACACTGGATGCCATGCCCGGTAAGCAAATGGCGATCGACGCCGATTTGAATGCCGGCCTCCTTACAGATAATCAGGCAAAAAAACGGCGTGAAGAGATATCACAGGAAAGTGACTTTTACGGTGCCATGGACGGTGCCAGCAAGTTCGTCCGAGGAGACGTTATAGCCGGTTTGCTGATCACGTTTATCAATATCATCGGAGGGCTTATTATTGGCACCACGCAGCAAGGTTTAAGCATTGGTGACGCGGCGGCCCTTTATACTTTGCTTACCATCGGCGATGGCCTGGTAAGTCAGATCCCGGCTTTGCTGATCTCAACCGCTTCCGGCATTATTGTCACCCGGGCGGCCACCGAAGGTAATCTCAGTTTTGAGATCACCGCACAGCTTTTTGGCAACCCCAGGGTCATGTTCCTTTCAGGCACCTTTATTTTCATTCTTGGGCTCCTGCCCGGTATGCCTCCTTTGCCGTTTTGGATCGTTGCCGCTTTTCTACTCTATCAAGGATACCAAAAAACCAACCAACATAAGCAAACCGCCATTCAGGCTGAAGAGCAGAAGCAGGTAGAATCACAACCTAAGGAAAAAGTTGAAGATTACCTGCACATCGATACCCTCGAGCTTGAAATCGGTTACAGTATCATTCCCCTGGTAGACCCCGATCAGGGCGGCGATCTTCTCGACAGAATGGCCTCTCTCAGAAAACAGCTTGCTCTGGACCTTGGCATATTAGTTCCCGCTATCCGTATCAGGGATAACGTTCAATTGAACGCCAACAAGTACATCATAAAAATGAGAGGGATTAAGCAGGGAGACGGTGACCTGTTGCCCGAATATCACCTTGTGCTATTGCCCGCCGATTTGAAGGTGGACCTGAAAGGAGTTAAAACCAAGGACCCTACTTTCGGAATGGATGCCGTTTGGGTAAGCTCGAAAAATCGCGGTGAAGCTGAAAAATTAGGGCTTTCTGTTATTAAAGCCGGTGCTGTAATCACTACCCATATGATCGAGATTATAAAACGAAATGCCGATAAGCTGCTGGACCGGCAGATGGTGAAACAGTTAATTGAAAACCTTAAGGCTATTTCCCCCGCCGTTGTTGAGGAATTGGTCCCTAATAAAATGGGGTATGGCGAAATTCAACAGATCCTGAAAAGACTGCTAAAGGAAGGAGTTCCCATCAGGGACTTAAACAGCATCCTGGAAACGGTAGCCGATTTCCATGGCAAGACGAAGAACCCCGATGTCTTGACCGAGTATGTACGCAGTGCACTATCCGAAACGATTACAGAGCAGTACAGAGATGACGACAGTACGGTTACAGTGTCTGTTTTCGAAAGCAGCCTTGAATCACATATGATAACCCAGGCACAGCAGGGTAACCTGCATCCAAGCACACTCGGCTTTACTCCCGATACGGTGGAGCGTTTGTATGTTTCCTGTAATAAAATCTCTGAAAAAATGAACAATGCAGGGCACAAACCCATTATACTTACCTCTCCGGTACTCAGACCTGCTATATACGATTTCATGATCTCTGTAATTCCAGGCATTACTGTTCTTTCATACAACGACATTACCATCGATACCCAAATCAAAAAATTTGATCAAATAGAACTCCATACAGATCTACTTCAAGCGCACGAATCATGAGCATTAAAAAATTTACAGGAGATACCTTAGCCAAAGCCCGCGCTGAAGCCATTCATACCTACGGTGATAAATTTATTATCCTTGAAAGCCGAGTGGCAAACGGGTCGGAACCTGCCTCAATTACCGTTTCTGTTATTGAGGAGGACCATTCAATTCAACATGCAAATCAACAAAATACCCAGCTTAAAAAGAAACCTCCATCGACAACACTGTTCGACCCCATATTGAAGCAAATTGGCCGAATTTTCGAAACGACTGGAGATAATGGCCATTTATTGCCAAAGAATGGCCATAATTTACCAGAAAGTGCTACATCCTCCTCAGTAAAAGAAAAAGGTGGGGTTTCATTTATCAGGTCCAGTGAGAGTTTTGCTGAGCCAATTCAAAAGGCTTCAAGTCCAGAAGCGGAGCAACAAGAAGATCCTAAAAAATCATTTAGAGAACATTTCAAACGTAAACCGGTTGAACCAACTGCGTATAACAGCAACATCAAAATGATGGACAGACGAATTGATTTGCTGGAACGGATGGTCTGGAAACTGGCAGAAGATCATCAGAGCAATTACACATATCATCCATTATACCAGTATCTGCGCAATCTTCGTTTTCGCCCGGAGCTGGTGATTGAGTGGTTCGAAAATTGGGAGCAGAGCAACAATCAAGCCATAGATAGATATAGCAGGATCGCGGAAGATATAAAAGCTGAAATAGAGCGTTACTTTAAACCATCGCATCCCTTAAGCGAGGGTAAAACGCATCTATTCAGCTCTTTTTCCGGTACCAATGTGACCAACCTTGCCGCGGCTGCAGCCAGGCACCTGGAGCATGAGGGTTCCAGGTGCCATATCGCTATGATATTTTCCAATGCCCAGGGCTTTAACAAAACAGGGCGGCAAATGATCGACTCCCTTCTAAGCAATGATCTTCCGTGCCAAAGTATTGCAACCCATTATGAATGGCAGAAATTTATGGGCTCGGCCGATGAAAAAGACCACATTGTATTAATCACTGAACCCATGCCCTATAATATCGAGATCGTTGAAGAACGCTGGGAGCATTATAACCGTGTGTTGGGCGAATACCATTCGGTGAAACACCATTTTACAGCCCATTCACTGGTTGACCCCCTTGAGATCATAGATCAGTTACCAATCAACCATTCTTTTCGCCCCGAATTCATTGCCCTTTCAAATATCGAAATGTGCCAGCACTCATTCGGCAAGCTCACAAGCTATAAGGAGGCGTTGAATAGCGAGTTTGGCTTTATTCACACAGACATTTCACCTGATCCATTTTCTTTTGGCGAGATTGAAGAAAATATTGGAAACAAGATCTTCAGGTCTTATGAAAATGAAATGGTCAACCAATTTGATTAACATTATTAATAACAAAAAAGCAGATACGCTATGCCTCAATTAGTTCAGCTATACATAATCGTCGCCATGCTTGTTTTCTTCTTTCTAATTACTGCCGGCTCAACATTTGAATCTGCAATAGTGAAAGCGGCTATTGTTTTTTCGGCTCTTATCATACTAACAAAAATGTCATCCGTGCTGCTAAATATTATTAGAGAACAGCCGGCAAAAAAAAAGGCCGATACAAAGACATCTTCGCAATAAGATATTTGTTGAAGTATGCCATTTTTTATAAGGGGGTTATAATTTATGAAATTATCACTGCAGGAACTGGTTAATGCCTATTGCGATGAACCGACGGAGGGTATACGAAATACCATCATAACAGAGTCTATGCCTTTGGTAAAAAGCATTATAGGTAAAGTAAGAAGGCCCGATACCCCTCTTTCACAATACGAAGATATTGAAAGTGCAGGGATTATGGGCCTCCTTCAGGCTCTTGACAGTTATGACTCTCAGAAAAAAAATCAATTTAATACATTTGCTTATTACCGCATTCGAGGCAGTGTCATTGATTATTTACGTTCTATCGATCAGCTCCCCAGAAATGACAGGGCCTTGTTTGGGAAAGCTCAGGAGGCCATTGATAAACTACAGCAGGAGTTAGGGCGCGACCCGGAAGATGATGAAGTAGCTCATGAACTTAATATTCATAAAAAAGACTACTTAAACTTATTAGGCAATGTTCAACAACGTGCTGTATTGTCATTAGACCAGGGTTCCGATAACTCCAATCCATACCAGGTTGACAGGATTGAAGACCCAAATTCAGAGCTACCCGACCAGTCTTTGATTCAGGAAGATACAACGGCAAATATAAAATCCGTCATCAAACAATTGAAGGAAAAGGATAGATTAATTTTGGCTCTCTATTACTACGAAAACCTAACCTTGAAAGAAATTGCGCTACTGCTTGGACTCACTGAGGCCAGGATATCGCAAATTGTAGGCAAATTATTGATTAAGCTTAAATCAAGCCTGATCAAAAATCAGAAGCGTGAAGAGGTTTTTAAATAAAAATTGTTAGTCTGCACTAAAGTTTATCCTCCCAATGCATGCAACATGCGTTCCAGAAACTCCCATATTTCAAAAAAGACCATTTCGAATGCAAGGGGTGCAAAAGGGATCACGACAAGCAGTAGTAAAAAACCCACTCCGACCTTTAATGGCAGGGCAATGAAAAATATGTTGGCCCGAGGCATAATCCTGCCAAATATCGCAAAGGAGAGGTCCATAAGAAAAAGCACTACCATGAAAGGGGCTGATATCTGTACACCAAGCAAGAACAGGCGTGTGGCCATTTCAATAAATAAGGGAGCTGCAGCGGTTGCATCTACAGTACCAATAGGTACAATTTCAAAACTCTCGGCCAGGGCCCTAATATAATATTCATCCCCGCCGGAACTGATAAATATAAAGGTGCCCAGTAACAAAAATAACTGGCTTATTATGGACTGCTGCATGGAGCTAATAGGGTCAACAATATTCGCAAATGTCAGCCCAACGTTTAAGCTTATTAATTCACCGCTAATTTGAAGTGATGAAAACAGCACCTGGCCGGTCACCCCCATGGCAATGCCAACCAGCATTTCCTTTACCACCGAAACCACTATTTCGAACATACCGGCATCAATAGGCAGAACCATCTCCTGAACGGGTATTACAGGAAAAAGCATGACGGCCAATATTAGGGAAAAAAAAACCTTTACCTGAATAGGAGTCGATTCGTTGCTAAAATATGGAGCTGTGGCAATCAGTGCGCCCACTCTTACAAAAATCAAAAAGGAGGTAAGAATAAGATCTACCGTAAGTTCCATAGCCTGTTACTTAAAGCGCCATAAATATGATATGAGAGCAGTTTCGTGAATTACTGATTTATGGTGCCTATAAAAGAAAATATTTGCTGTACAAAATCAATTGAATACTGAAGCATGAACCCAAACAAAAAATACAGGATAACGGCCACTACCAACATCTTCGGCACGTAAGACAGTGTCATCTCCTGTATAGTCGTGACCGCCTGAAACAGAGCTACGGCCAGACCGATGATCAATGCTCCAATTAAGACGGGACCGGACAAAACCACCATCGCTTTCAACGCTTCCTGCACCCAATAAATGCCAACTTCAGTATTCATCAGATATATCTGTTATGATTTACCATGCGATTAATTAAAACTTCTCACCAAGGACTCTACGAGCAGATACCACCCATCGCTCAAAACAAATACAAGGATCTTGAATGGAAGAGACACCAACACAGGCGGAAGGAACATAATACCCATGGATAATAATATAGATGCAACAACAAGGTCAATTACCATAAAAGGCAGGTA
>JBBDMV010000112.1:0-16253 GCA_040878115.1 Balneolales bacterium | reverse complement strand
TAATTATTTTGACTGGATTTATATTGATACGGATCATTCATATGAAACAACACGAGATGAGCTTCGACTCTATGCATCTAAGGTTAAACAAGGTGGAATTATTGCGGGACATGATTATGTGAAAGGAAACTGGATCACCACCTATCGCTATGGAGTAATAGAAGCAGTGCATGAATTTTGTGTAAACAATGACTGGGAGCTTATTTATTTGACGGCTGAGCCCATAGAGAATCAAAGTTTTGCTATACGCAGAACTTTACAGTAAGTCAGTAGTTAATGTTTATCACATATAAAAACGGTTGGATTGGACAAGGAGTATCACGATTAACTTACCTTTATAAAATCTGACAATAACTGTCATTGCGGGCAAAGTTTACATTTCTCCTCTTTTAAGGTCTGAAGTCAGTACATACCTTAAAAGATGGGATTTTTAAGGTATGTGTGGAGAAAAGGCCTTACTTTTGAGGTCGAATTCCCCTGTATACATTAAAAAAAGGTTTTATTGATGTCCAATACTCAGCCCTATCCCGTCAATCCGGACAGAAATCAGCCGTGGAATGATCTCCCCCCGCTGCCGATTGACGAGGGATTGTATAAAAAGGTGGAAATTTATGAACAGCTGGGCAGGGCGAAGGAGGCGCTGGCGCTTTTGGCCGGGAGGAGTATTGCCATTCCCAACCCTGCTGTTCTGATCAACAGCATCACCCTGCAGGAAGCGAAAGCCTCGAGTGCCATTGAAAACGTGTTCACCACCGATGATGAGCTCTATCAGGGACTGAGCGATCTCAGGGATGACGCGCAGGTATCAGGCCCAACCAGGGAGGTGCTTCGTTACCGCGAGGCCCTTTGGGACGGGTATGATTACCTGAAGGCCCAGGGTTCTTTTGATAAGAATTACTTTATCCGGTTGTACCAGGTCATCAAGCAGGCAAAAGACGGGATCCGCCCTCCCGTTTCCAGGGTTTATATACGGCAGGGAGGCAGTGGCCCCAATGCAGGAAAGCCGGTGTATACTCCCCCGAGAGGCCGGGGCATTATTGAAGAAAAACTGGACAACCTGGCCCTGGCCCTTAACGGCCATTCCATTCCGCCGGATGAGCCTCTGTTAAAGATGGCCATGGCACATTACCAGTTTGAGGCTATTCACCCTTTCCGGGATGGTAACGGGAGGGCCGGCCGTATTATGAACATCCATATTCTGACCTATGCGGGACTGCTTGAATATCCGATACTCTACCTCAGCCGGTATATTATTGAGAACAAGGATGAATATTATGACGCTCTTGCAGGGGTCTCCCAGCGGGGCGATTGGGGAAGCTGGCTTTTGTATATGCTGAAAGCGGTGGAATCGGCCTCTCGGCTGAGCTATCAGAAAGTAAATGACATATTCCTGGCCCGGAATGCCGTTCTAGAGACGCTGGATTCTGATACGGGTATGCGCCGGACGGACAAATTGGTTGAAGCTATTTTTACGCAACCCTATACGAAAGTACAGCATCTGGTGGAAAATGGCCTGTATGCCGAGAATACGGCCCGGAGTTATTTGAACCAGCTTGTAGCGCTCGGCGTGATGGAGAAGCGGGAAGTAAGGGGGCGGCATTATTACCTGAACCTTGACTTGCACCGTATATTGGTGGAATAGGGCGTTAAGTGCAAATATTGATTTCCCGGAAACTACTTCTCAGTTAATTTTTGAAATTTCCTTAAGCATTATTCCATAAAAAAATAAAAAAAGATTTAAGTAACCCCTAAGCCTGCCGATAAGTTGAATTAACAACCCGAATTTTTGCATCGAATTCAAATGAAAAATCAACATTTAGAGTACCAACGGCAGTCTGTAATGCAGTCCTCTCCGGAAGAGCTGATCGGCAAGCTGTATGAACTGGCCACACAGGCATGCTATCAAAAGGATGCCGCAAGGGCTAAAGAGATACTGACTACACTGATCAGATCGCTGAACTTTGACTACGAGGTCTCCGGCACGCTCTATCAGCTTTACGATTATTGTCGCAACATCCTTGACCAGGAGAAGTATGATGAGGTGATTAACCTGATTACCCCCCTGAGGGAGGCCTGGGATGAGGGCGTTATAAAGAAACAACAAAATTCACCTTCAACAACTAAATCGAATGGGTTCATCGCATGATTTCAGCAGCCGATATATTTAAGCAAAATAGCCCCTGGGAACCGCAAATTCAGCAGATTCTGCAGCTTGAGGGCTTGCGCCGCGCCCAGTTTAGGTTTGATGTACAGGTGTTTGAGTCACAAAAGAGCGCCCTTGATGATATTGGCAAGGCTTTTTCATCGATGCAAACAGCGATGAACAGCATTACTGATGAAATCGATTCACCTTTTGAGACGATGAAGGCATCGGCTACTTCCGATGCCATAAGCATTGTTTCTACTGATGATTCAGCAAAGATTGGCAATATGGATATTGAGGTCGGGCAGGTGGCACGCCGCGATACTCAAATCTCTGCCGCGATGGACATGGAAGCTACAAGTTTCAGCGGCGGCACTATATCAATGGACCTTCAAATTGGTGCTGACACCATTACCATTTCAGTTGACACCGCCGGGCTGAACAATGATGAAGTGCTGGAGAAAATCAGCGAGGAGATCACCAGCCAGGAAGATTTAGGTGTTTCGGCCTCACGCATACAGGTAAGCGATACGGAATCTGCACTCAGTATTAAAAGCGAAGAGACCGGATTAGTCAACAAGATCACCATTGATAATTTTCAAGATGACAACGGTGAAAGTCTGGACCTGGAAAATACCCTTAGCCTGATCTCCCGGTTCGCCGATAATGAACTGGACGCAGAGTTTATGATTGACGGTGTTTCCATGACCCGGTCTTCCAACCGTATAGAAAATGCTGTAGATGGCCTGACTTTCGATATAATCGGTGAGACTACCGGTGAAGAGGGAATATCCGTAACACGGGATACGAGCTCCGGTAGAGATGCGATTGAGTCGTTTATCAAATCCTTCAACGAATTGAATTCTGAATTAAGAGAAAATACCCGTATTAATGCGGAAACCGGTGAGATGGGCATTCTGAACCGCGAACGGTCGTTACGCAACCTGAGCATGACCATGAGGCAAAGCGTCATCCTGCCGGTAGACGGGAATACGCTGGCTGACCTTGGTATTGAAATGGCCCAGGACGGAACCTTAAGCCTGGACGACAGCGACAAACTGGAATCACTTCTCACTGAGGAGCCGGGAACGGTTGATAATTTTTTCAACCATGAAGACTTTGGCATTGCGCAAAATCTTAAGAATAGTGTTGAGACCTCCTTGTCCGGAAATTATAGCCTGCTCGATACTCTCGAAGAGCGTTTCGATACCCAAATAGACCGGACCAACACACGAATAGAGCGTGAAAATGTCTATCTCGAGCGTCATGAAGAGAGCCTGAGGGCCGAATTCAACCAGCTTCAGCAAATTATTGATAATGGAGAAGACCAGTGGAACCAAATCATGAATTTTCAGAGTTCGTTGGGCTTTTAATATAAGGAAGACTATATAATATGAATACCCTCTTAAACCGCTTCGAAGATATACTCAATACCGGCTATACCATTTTGATGGAGCTTGAAAATGAGGAGCCTGATTTTGATATGGTTGAAGAATTGTACAAAAGACGCTCTTCTCTTCTGGAGGAGGTCGATGGAAAATGGAAGATAGAAGTACCCAGAGTAAACGATTTGGAGCAAAATGAAGCAAAGCTTTTCAGGAATACGTTTGCTCGGCTTAATTTGCTGGAGAAAAGCCTGAACCGCAATCTGAAATCACTTAAATTGAAGAAATCAGAACTCCTGGAGAAAATTGATGGCTTCCGCCATGCCAGGACCAGCTATAATATGCATGCGGCAGATGGGTCAACTTCTTTGTTTTTGGACCTGAAATCAGAAGAATAAACTAAAATGTCCGTCAAAAACATACAGTCAACCGGTATACCGGATAAAAATATACGCGGCACCGGGAGTAATAACCCTGTAGCCGGCAACACGGCCAGCCAAACCAGCGGAGCCGGAAACGCATCGCCCTCCGGACAGGACAGCTTGCAGATCACCTCAGAGAAGTTTGTGCATGATCATGATTTTAGCCAATATGTCCTGACAAAGTTGGATGAGAAGGGAATTGAGAGTTTGGCCCAGATCAAGAAAAACATAGATGCCGGTGCCTATGACAGCGAAAACATTCAGGAAGAGATCAGCGTCATGATCGGTAATAACCTGGCCGGCCATGGACCTGCACTGTTCATGGGTGATACAAAAGAAGGCTCGTTGGGATCGATCTCCATACCTAGTGAAAAAATGGAGTTCTTGACTAAAAACGATGGCGTTACTAATGCCATTGCCACAAAGTTAGTTGAAGATTTGTCCAAATTATAAGACGCTGGATAGCAAGGATCCCTTACAACAAGTACAAACGCTTATTATATAGTTAATAATTTGAACTGACTATAACTTAGGGTATATTGCAATGTTAGAATATTTTAATGCTGCATTACCCCAATTATATGAGCGCAAAGAAAATTTTCATTATTGACGATGACATCATCATCCTCGATTACATGAAAGAGCGGTTATCTACGGATGGGTATAGGGTTGAATCATACAGGTCGGCCCTATATGCCATGGACATGATTTCGAAAGATCCCCCTGATTTGGTGATCACTGATGTGAAAATGGACCAGATGATGGGAGATGAAATTCTTGAACGCGTCAAGAAGCATGATCCGGCCATTGGTGTTATCATGGTTACCGGTTTTGGAAATATTGGCCATTCTGTGAATGCGATGAAGAACGGGGCTTTCGATTACATCACCAAGCCTTTCTCGGGTCAGGAGTTTATGCAAAGAGTAGAGCAGTTCTTTTCCCATAAATCCAGAAGGGAGGGGATTGTCTCACAAGTTGATCTGCAAAAAGACGATCAGGACTTGAAAAGGCTGTCGAAGAAAAAGGTCCAGCTGGGGCCGACAGATCAAATGGTGGGTGAAACCTCTCAAGTCATTCACCTGAAAGAAATACTTAAGCAGATTGCTCCCACCTCGGCACCTGTTTTAATAGAAGGAGAAAGCGGGACCGGCAAAGAAGTTTATGCTAATCTCATTCAGCAAAACAGCGAAAGGGTAAACAAGCCATTCATAAAAATTAACTGTGCAAATCTGCCCTCTGAATTGGTAGAAAGCACGTTATTTGGTCATGTGAAAGGTTCTTTTACGGGTGCTATCGGAGATCAGGAAGGCGCGTTTAGAAAAGCCAATGGAGGTACCTTACTTCTTGATGAAATTACTGAAACAGGTGTTAATGTTCAGGCCAAGCTGCTGCGGGTGCTTCAGGAAAAAGAATTTCAGAAAATAGGGAGCCAGGAGTCGTTTAAGGCTGATGTGCGGATCATCGCGACCACAAACCGGAACCCGGCCGATGCCATCAGGGATGGTCTTTTTCGCCAGGATTTGTATTTCCGCCTGAATGTTTTTCCTATCAGAATACCTGCTTTGCGTGAGCGAAAGGATGATATTCCAAAGCTGGCCCAACATTTTTGTAATAAATATACAAGGGAGTATCAAATATTGGATAAAAGAATATCCGAGCCTCTAAAATTGCATCTGCTATCTAAAAGATGGTCCGGCAATATCCGTGAGCTGGAAAATTTTATCAATCGAGGGGTGGTAATGTCTAAAAAAAGCAAAGAGCTTAAAATCGAACATTGTGAAAATAGCCTTTTCAATAACATGGACGAAAACCTCACCAACGGCACTAATCATGATTTAAAAGTGATGCCTATTGAAGAGATGGAAATCCTTATGATTAAAAAAGCCCTGGAGCAAACAAAAGGGAATCAAAAAGAAGCGGCCCGATTGCTCAATGTATCCGACCGTACCATTCGTAATAAGCTGCGAAGCCTGAATTTCCCGGTTGATGAAAAATAGCCTTTTGTGTATTCCCCGTTACCGTGTGCAATTCCGGCAAGCGTGGACGCTTGCCGGAGCGGGTAGATGCCGGAGCGGGTAGATGCCGGAGCGGGTAGATGCCGGAGCGGGTAGATTTACACCCACATGCTTCGTTAAGCGTCCACGCTTAACGAAAGAACAACGCTCGGGGCGTTTGGTGCAAGCAGGGCGTCACAAGGAGCATCGGTGCTCCGGAAGCTTTCCTGGTAGCCAATAAGGCCTTTGTGTATTCCTGGTTCCCGGGTGCAATTCCGGCAAGCGTGGACGCTTGCCGAAGCGGTAGATGCCGGAGCGGCTGGGGTAGCCTTTGTGACGTATATAAAGGGGATAGCTTATTTTTTTAATTATTAGCCCTGGAGGGAGCCATCTTAATTTCGTTAAGCTGAAAACATATGACTTGCCTGTCGTGGTCAAGGCTCGCTTGCAAAGGTGCAGACAGTTCCTGGCAAAAGTGCTGGCAGATGGGAAGGCCGAGCCCCATATGAAGTGATTTAGTGGTATAAAAAGGTAAAAATAAATGAGACAGGTCCTGATCGGTCAAGCCTGTAACCTCGTTTTTAACTTGAATGGTACCCTCTGCAAAAATATTAAAATAGACCGAGTGGTCATCAGCAGAATCTGATTCCAGGGCATTATTAAGTAGCTCGGTCACGATTTGCGTGAGCGCATGAAAATCAGAGAAGATTTCCATTTGATTATCCGGAGCGGAAAATAAGATGTTTTCATTGTTTGTTTTGTCAAATGATTGCCGGATCGTTTGAATGAACAGATCTAATGAAAACCAGGTAGGTTGTACCGAGACAGGCTGTGCAAAGAACTCAGTTCTTTTAAGCATGCTGAATGATTCGTTCAAGCCTTCTTCAACTTTATTGAGATACTTCAGACCGGCTACTGAAGTTTCCTTTTCCTTTAGCAACTCAATATATCCGTTAACACCTGTGAGAGGTGACCGGAACTGATGAACAAATTTTTCGGCCATAAGTATATAGCGTTCCATCTGCATAGGATCAAGCATGTTACCCTTATCTAAAGAACCCATTGAATCATTTTGTTTGGAAACAGACAATCAAGAACATTATGCGACCGGATGGATTTATATGGTCCATTGGGTGGGCTTAATATATCATGAACTCTTTTTTGATGTGAATTTTTGCACTAAAAACAAGAACTTATAGATTATTTAAAACGATTATAATCTAAGAATATTTTTAATTAGAGAAGACAAGATATGAAATTGGGAGCCAAAAACTTATAAAAAACTTATGCATGTGTGCGATTTTATCACCCTGTAAGGCCCATAAGATAATATGTTCAAAAAAAAAGAAGTGTTGTTTTCCTTTGTTGCGGAAAAAATTGCCACGTAATCAGGAGCAGAGTATTGTTTTCCATCCTTTAGGGGCAGTTTTTATTTTGGCACGGCTCTTGTGTATAGAGAAGTAAGACAAACTAAATCAACGAATGAAATATGAGTTTGATAGATAGTACACATACAAACCTGCTTGAAAAGATGATGGATGTGTATACCCTAAGGAACAAAATTACGGCTGCAAACGTCGCGAATATTGATACCCCGGGGTATAACAAAGCATCTGTTAAATTCGAGGAACAATTAGCTCAGAAGCTGGAATCGGGGCAAATTAGTTCCGGGGCTGTAAAGAATATGAATCCTTCCATAGAAGTTGGAGACCAAAAACCCATTCTTGAAGACGAGCTTATGGAAATGGCCGATACGCAAATACGGGTACAACTTGCCACCAGGGCATTACGGCATAATTTTGATCAGATAAGATCTGGAATTTCAGGTAGAACAGGATAACGGAGAATATTATGGATCGACTTTTTTCAGTATTTCAGACATCAGGCCAGGGATTAGCGGTGCAGCGCCGTCAGGTTCAGATTGCATCGGAAAATCTTGCCAATGCAGAAACTACGCGTGCGGGAGGAGAAACCTACAAACCGAAAAGGCTGGACCTGACGCAGCCGGCCGGAGACAACTTCAGGATTGCTTTACAAAACAGCACATTAAAAATGCAAAATAGCAACAGCAGGCACATCCCTGAGCTCGGCTCCAACCACTTTTCACCGGAAACACAGGGCCTGGGCCCCGAAGCCCGTGCAGTTGAAGAATCACGATACCGGTATGAATATGACCCGGCCCATCCGGACTCCGATGCAAACGGTATGGTCAAGTACCCTGATGTGGACCTGATAGAAGAAACAACTCGTCTGGTAAGTGCAAACCGCCTTTACGAGGCCAATCTGAGTGTCATTGAAGCAGAAAAGGAAATTATTAAAAAATCATTCGAAATTTAACTAACCCATGGCTATTGACCCTATTTCTATTCAATCTATAAGGGAAATCCCCTTCAGTGAAGTCCGGCCGGAGTCGGAGCGTTTCTCTCTTGGCCCGGATGATAAATCGTTTGCCGATATGATAAAAGGCGCGATCAATTCTGTTGATGAAATGCAAAAGGTAACCGAGGGAGGGGTAGAAGATATCCTTGCCGGAAAGGCGGAGAATATCCACGAAGTAATGATAGATATGCAGAAATCCCAGCTTAGTTTTCAGTTGATGGTAGAGGTTCGAAACCGGGCCGTCGAAACGTATCAGGAACTCAGCAGAATGCAGATATAACAACTAAACAAATTTAATGGGACAACTGCTCGCAAACTTTACTAATTTTTTTACTCCGCTCAATGGCGCTCAAAGGGTTTTATTCGGTCTATTGAGCGTTGGCTTACTCATGCTGATCGGCCTGATGTTTTATTGGGCGCTAAAGCCAAGTTATGCCGTGCTGTTTTCATCGCTAACGTCTGACTCAGCGCAGGAGATAGTAGAAGGCCTTGATAGCGATGGCACAGAATATGAACTGCGTGACAATGGGTCGACCATTCGTGTCCCCCGGGAGATGGTCCATGACCTCCGGTTGAAATACGCGGCTTCGGGAAGTTCAGGCAGCGATTATAAGGGCTATGAACTTTTTGATGAAAACGCTTTGGGCATGACGGACTTTATGCAGCGCTTAAACCAAAAAAGGGCCCTTGAGGGGGAGATTTCCAGGACAATAAACAGCCTGGGACAGGTGGAAAGCTCACGGGTCCATATTGTAATTCCCGAACGGTCTCCATTTCAGGAACAAACGGTAAAAGCCAGCTCATCCGTCATCTTGAGTTTGAAAAGTGGACAATCTCTTGACAAGCAACAAATAGACGGAATAAGCGCGTTAATTAGCGGAAGCGTTGAAGGACTGTCTGATGAAGATGTAGTGATACTGGACCAGTCAGGTAATCGAATTTCCGATAATGTTTCTGATGACCGTGATTTTGCGGCAAGTTCATCGCAAATGAAAGTGCGCAAAAACATGGAAGAATACCTCGCTGAAAAAGGTCAATCCATGCTGGACAGGGTGCTTGGCCCGGGCAACAGTATTTTGCGAGTGTCTACGGAACATAATTTTGATCGGTTGGTCCGTGAGTCCAACATCATCGACCCGGACAGCCGGGTGGTCATATCGGAAGAAAACCGCACGACGAGTAATGCCGGGCAAACTCAAGAGCCTGTGCAGGGCGAGCTCGAAGTTGAACCTTTTCAGTTGAATGTTAATGAAGAAGAAACACTGTTGCAGGTTCGCAACTATGAGGTCAATAAAACCACGGAGCAGGAGGAAAGCAGCGTGGGGGAAATAGAACGAATCAGCGCATCCCTATTGCTTAACCACAAACCTGAGACCGTGGATGGCGAAGTTACCTATACCCCTTATACTCAGGATGAGCTTGATGAGATCAGTGACATCATGAGTACGGCATTAGGGGTTGTACTTGAACGCGGCGATGAAATCACTGTTACGCAAATGCAGTTTCAGGACCCTTATTCTTTACAGCCTGATGAAGATGGTTGGCTGCCTCAAACCATTCCTTATGAGGATATCATAAAGTATGTTTTTCTGACGGTTGCCATGATTGTAATCGCCACAATGGTATATAGGCTATCAAAAAATGTCGGTATTCAATATGAGCCTATATTGCTTGATGGGGTGGCAGGTACCGGTGAGAGGTTACGGCCCAGCCCGAAAGGCCATCTTCTTAAATCTGATAATACAGAAGTTGATGATGAGGACTTTTATGTGCAGAAATTGAGTGATGATGCCCGGTATAAGCTGCGGGCTTCCGAAGTGCGGACAAAAGAAATAAGCGAATTCATGAATGAAAATCCTGATGAAGCTGCTGGATTGGTGAGAACAATGATGAATGAGGAAGCCTAATAAATGAGTACTGCAGTAGAGAATAGACCAACGAGTGAAGATCAGGCAGAAGAAGGACCTGCGCCGAAGCATCTGACGGGTATTCAGAAGGCTGCGGTTTTTCTGATCTCAACGGGTGTTGACCGGGCTTCACGGATCTTGCAGCAACTGAACAACAATGAAGTTGAGTCTATAACGAAAGCCATCTCAGAGATGAAAAATGTGAGCTCTTCAGTTGTGAACCTGGTCAACGAAGAGTTCTACACCATGATGAATGAGAAAAAGATTTTGTTGGAGGGGGGACAGGATTATGCCAAAGATTTGGTCATCCATGCCAAGGGCAGGAGCCATGCCGATGCACTGTTCCGCAAGCTGGAATCGGAAAAGGGCCAGGATGCTTTCAGCATTATTCATAACAGCGCTACCGCCAACATTGTTAATTTTATTACTTCGGAGCATCCGCAAATTGCCGCCGTTATTCTCGCACATCTTAAACTGGAGAAGTCAGCCGAAATATTATCTCAGTTGCCTCATGAATTTCGGGCTGATATAGCCATGAGAATGGCAAAACTGGGCAAGATTTCCGGTGGCGTAGTGGAGGAGCTGTCTTCTGTGATCAAAGATCAGCTTAGTGACTATGCTGAGTTGAATTACATTAACAAAGGTTCCAGCGCTGTTGCGGGAATTTTGAATGAAGCGGATATAGCTACGGAACGCCAGATGCTGGAGGAAATCGGCAAGATTGATTCGGAACTGGCCCAGGAGATCAAAGACCAGATGTTCCTCTTTGAAGATATCCTTGAACTTGATGACAGGACCGTACAGGCGATCATTACCAAACTGAACCAACAAGATATGGTGGTCGGATTAAAAGGCGTAGAACCGGCCATCAAAAGGAAATTCTTTTCGAATATGTCCAGCAGAATGAGAGACGTGATGGAGGAAGATCTGGAAGCAATGGGTGGAGTGCATTTAAAGCAGGTTGAGGAAGCCCAGCAAAACATCTTAACGACGGTTAAAGACCTTGACAGAGAAGGTAAAATATCATTGCGCAGTAAAGATTTAATCAAATAAATACAGAATATCCATGAATAACGATCGCCCGAATGGCATAAAAATTGGTTATGAATCTCTTTTCAGAGGTCACGGTGTGGTGATCCATGAAGAGCAAACGAATGACTTGAATGCCAAGGTCCATGAAATATATACGCGCGATCAGGTAGACCAGGTGATTGACAAAAAAAAAGAAGAATGGAAAAAAGAACATTCTATTGAACTTGAACTGGCACGTAAAAACTCATTTAGCCAAGGTGAGCAAGAAGGTCAGTTAAAGGAGCAGAAAAAGATGGAAGGTTCCATTGCTTCGCTGATGGCGGCTATGGAAGAAGCCGATCTGCATATGAATAAGTTGTTAACCGAAATCAAGCCCTATATCGCCACTATGGTTTTCGATTTAGCTGAAAAAGTTATCGAATTGCCGGTAAATAATGAAGAATTGCAACAACGGGTAACGGACCAAGTGCAAGAGATAATTGATCAGTTTGCCGCCAATGCAGAAATCAGTATTGAGGTATCCGGTTATGACTTTGACGTTATCCGGACGATGGTCGAAGAAAGCAGGAGATTGGAGTTTATAACTCTGAAGGATTCCGAAGAGCTCAACCCCGGTGAGTTTCGAATAAATACACAGCAAGAGCAAATCATTAAAGAATTTCGCGAGAGCCTCCAGGATTTTCGTGATTCCGTTTTTCATACCAACAAGACGGATACAAAGATTGCCCAATGACACTGTTAACCTACATAAATGAAATCTATGATCGGCTCCATGAGCTTGATGTCCAGCCAAAGAGGTATGGGAAGGTATCCTCTGTGATCGGAACAGTGATTGAAGCCACCGGTTTGAATGCTTCTGTAGGTGAACTTCACATCATCCATACTTCGACCGGAAAGAAGGTCCAGGCTGAGGCCGTAGGGATAAAAGACAACAAAGCTCTGTTAATGCCTCTTGATCGCGTTGAAGGGATTAAAGGAGGATGCCTGGTGGAAGCCACCCCCAGGTCAATGAGCATAAAAGCATCGGAGGCTTTATTAGGCCGGGTAGTTGATGCTAACGGTGTTCCGATCGACGAATTGGGCCCCATCAAGCAGTGCATAGACTATCCCATACACAATGAGCCGCCGGGCCCGATGGAAAGAAAAAATATCGATGTGGCTTTAAATACAGGGGTTAGGGCTATAGATGCTTTTACTACTCTGGGCAGGGGGCAGCGTATGGGAATATTTGCCGGATCTGGTGTAGGAAAAAGTACATTGATGGGCATGATTGCAAAAAACTCCGATGCGGATGTAAACGTTATCGCCCTAATTGGTGAGCGTGGTAGGGAAGTCAAGGAATTCATCAGTGATATACTGGGTGAAGAAGGGCTGAAAAGGTCCGTCGTAATCGCCACTACTTCAGACAAAGCCGCCATGAGCCGTGTAAAAGCGGCATACACAGCATCGGCTGTCGCAGAGTACTTTCGCGATCAAGGGAAGAATGTATTACTGATGATGGACTCTGTTACCCGAATAGCCATGGCCCAAAGGGAAATTGGTCTTGCATCGGGTGAACCTCCCACTACAAAAGGCTATACTCCAAGTGTTTTTGCAATTCTGCCCCGGCTTTTAGAAAGGGCCGGTTCCACAGAGAAAGGAAGCATTACCGGCCTGTACACTGTTTTGGTAGATAATGATGATATGAACGAACCCATAGCGGATGCGGTACGCTCCATATTGGATGGTCATATTGTTCTCTCCAGGAACCTCGCTCATAAAAACCATTACCCGGCCATTGATGTATTGTCCAGTGTTTCGCGGATTATGAACCAGGTCGTTGACCCTGCAAACAGAAAGATAGCAGAAAAGGCCAGGGAGGTCCTTGCCGTTTACGCCGAAGCGGAAGACCTGATCAACATCGGGGCTTATTCGAAAGGATCAAGCCCTAAAATTGATGAGGCAATAAGCAAAATTGAGAAAATGAACAATTTCTTAAAGCAAGATGAAGGCGGCTTTTCAAATGAAGAGCTTTGGGAGAGGCTAAGAATTGTTATGTCTGGTAAAGTGCCGAAGGCACAGCCACCTGGTGGTAAGCGTAAGGAGGTTGTATGAAATTTAAATTTAACCTTGAATCAATTCTAAAGGTGCGTATGCATGAGGAGAATCTGGAAAAGCAGAAGCTGGCCTCCTTGCAGAACGAAGAAACCCTGCTTAGAAACAAGTTCGAAGAGCGTAGGGAGGATTTGCGAAAGATTGATGCCTCGAGAAACGCAATGGAGCTGGTTAACCATAACCGGGAAAGGATGATGCAAAACTATGTGCTTGAAAAAGGCCTGGCCCTTAACCACTTGTCTCAGGAGATCAAAGAAAAAAAAGAAGTGGTAAATCAACAACGGAAAAATGTTATTGAGGCAAATAAGCAGTTCCAAATCATAAAAAAACTCAGGCAAAAAGCCTTGCTGGAGTTTATCAAGGAAACGAACCGGCAAGACCAGCTTGCTCAAAATGAGATCGCTACCCAAGTGTATTATAGACAGCTTAAATAATGATAAAAAAAATCTTAAAATATACAGCCGCTTTTATCGCATCATTTTTGATATTGATTGTGGCAGCCTATTTCGCCTACCCTTATATCAATGAAGATGATATACCGGAAGGGGGAATGGGTATGGACGTAGTGGAGCAATTAAGGGAGGAGGTTGAAGCCGAAGAAGCAGCCCAGGACAGTATTGAAGTCGATCCGCTTACTGTGATGGAAAACAAATATCAAGGGAAGATCGATTCTTTATATGTGGTCATGGAAGAAATGGAGGCCCATTACAAAGAGGAACTGGCAGATAAAAAGGAGGTTGAATTGTCTAAAGATATGGAGGATGTGACAAGGGCTTTGCTGAACCTTGATGAACGAGTTGTTGCTCCCATCGTAAATCAGCTAGAAGACGATCAATTGATCAAGCTATACAGGGCCGGCTCCAATATGCAGCGGGAACGATTATTAGGGTCTTTGGACCCCGACAAGGCATCAAACATCCTTAGACAGGTGATATTATGATACAACTTATACAACATGCTAAAGGTCCGCAACTTAACGATAAGTCATTGGGCAGCGGCAAACCCGAGGCAGGCGACGATTCGTTTTCCAAACAATGGGTCCAGGCCTTTCAGAAGAAGCCTGAATACAAACAGCCTGAACAGACACCCACCCCTTCGGAAGGGCAAAATGGTGGTGAATCTTCTAGAAGTTTCTTTAGGGCCATATCCCAGGAGCAAAAGAAAGGGCATATGGTGGTGGATGAAAAACGAACGAATGCGGGTGAGCAACAGAATAAGAACGAAGGGATAGGTGCAAGCTTTTTGCTCAATGATGCCCAGAACAGTGAGGTGCCATCAGATCAGGATGTAATAGTGTTGCCCGGGGAGGGAGTTGAGGGTGAAAATAATGCTGATGAGGCCAAGGTAAAGAATGAAAATATACCGTCTGGTGATGATAATGCATCAAAGACAGATGATGGCTCTAAGGAGGGAGGCGGACCAGAAGAGGTATCTGAGCAATTGAAAGGTGTTTCAGACAGTAACTCAGGGTCCGGCGACGCTTCAAAATTAAAGGGCGAATCACAGGATGCTTTTGAGTGGGAACAACTAAAACAGTCTAACCGTGGTACGGCGAATAGCCAGAATGCAGAAAGTGCTGAAGAGGTGAAGATAAATCCGTCTGGCGGCGACAATGAAGATAACACCGATGCCCGGCAGCTAAATATTCTTAAAAACGTACAGGGTGAATCTGGTGCCGTGAACGCTAATGAAAACCCTGTACCTGCTACCGATGGGGAGGGTGCGCCTTCGCCATCTGGAGATGGAAAGGATGTGGCTTCTAAAGTATACAAGGGACTGGAGGGCAAGGATGTGCTTTCAGCCGGTGTAGATAGTCCGGATACAGAAACACAAGAAGCTGGCAAGCAATTAAACCAAAGCCTTGCTGATACGAATGTAAATCAGGGCGGGCAAAAGGAGAACGGCGGAGATAAGCCTTTTGTGGCCGGGGACCTATTGAAGGAGGCCGTAGAAAAAGAGCTTAAGCAGGAACGAGGACGGCTGCCGTTAAGCGAGGATGGTGAGGATTCGTCAGGCGCCGGTAATCGCGGCACCACAACAACCGAAAAACCGCTTCAGTTTGGCAGCAACTATCAGGGCAATCTCCATATGGATGAAGGTGCGGAGCAGTTTATGCCAAAATCATCCAATAAGCTCAAGGATACGGAAAGCTTATTTTTAAAAGATGGTCAGACAAAAACGGAAATCAATGAAACCGTAGCCGGCAGAATGCAGCAGCCGGTGATGACGCAAGCCGCCGAACCCAGAGCGTTTGTTAACCGAATGCTCCAGGTTGTCCGCCAGGAACTGCAGAATACACAATTAAATGCCCAGGGTTGGAAGGTTCATCAGTTTTCCTTTGATGACGGGTCAAAAGTCCAAATGGGGATCCGGCAGATTGAGGGCATGCTTCAATTACAATTGGGTTCAGGTAACGCCGAAATGAACCGCCTGATCCAGCAGAATGCGGCCGAGATTCGGGAATATCTTGAAAAGGAAATGGGCCTGGATGTAGATTTACAATTTAACCAGAAGGACTCCGGTTCGCAGTTACTGAATCCGGACCCAAATCATCAAACAAAGCAACATGGTAAGTCTTTCCGGGAAGGGGGAAATGCTTTTGATGAGGGTATGGAAGAAATTACCAACGATAAAATAGCCATCCGGAACTTCGGATTTAACAAAAATGAATGGACCGCATAAACGGAGAAAATTATGGACATTAATGGAATAATGGGAGCTCAAAGCAGCTCACCACTCGGATCAGCTGATAATAGCAAAGAGATGGGTAAAGAAGAGTTCTTGCAACTTCTCATTGCCCAGATGCGACATCAGGACCCGTTAAACCCTATGGAAGGCACTGAATTTGCCTCCCAGCTGGCGCAGTTTAACTCGGTTGAGCAGTTGATCAATGTGAA
>JBBDMV010000111.1:0-16268 GCA_040878115.1 Balneolales bacterium | reverse complement strand
ATAAGGGGTATGTCGAACTTTTTTGCCATATTGATGGTGAACCACAAAGGACACAAAGTTCACAAAGGAAAACCTTAATGTTGTACCTGTGTCGTTTGAGGTTAAAAATAATTATTGTTATTAATAAGGTTTAATCTCAGAACTTCAATAAGTACTTTGCGGTTAATTCTTTTCAGTTAACCTTACGCCGCTTCCATATCATCCAAACGCACGCCAACCAGTTTGCTTATGCCGATTTCGGGCATGGTTACACCATACATCAACTCGGCCTTCTCCATGGTTTTCTTATTATGAGTAATCACAATGAACTGAGTTTCCTTGCTAAATCGTTTCAGCAGTTTTGTAAAGCGTTCGATATTGGCATCATCAAGCGGTGCGTCAACCTCATCGAGAATGCAAAACGGGGATGGCTTAACCAGGTAAATGGCAAACAACAAGGCAATGGCCGTCAGCGTTTTCTCGCCTCCTGAAAGCTGTTCGATGGTACTGGGCCGCTTGCCCCGGGGTTTTGCAACAATCTCGATCTTTGATTCCAGCACATCATCATTATTAACATCAGGAATCAGATCACACTCATCGTCTTCATTAAATAAAGTGCTGAAAACTTCCTTGAAGTTTCTCCGGACAGCCTCAAATGTCTGGTTAAAACGTTCCATCGCCGTATTATTGATCTCTTCGATGGTCTGCGTGAGCTTTTCTTCGGCAGTCACCAAATCGGCAATCTGGGTTTCGTGATGATCGAGACGTTGTTTTTCCTCTTCGTACTCCTCAATAGCCAATGGGTTCACTGTCCCAATGTTTTTCAGGCGCTGCTTGATGGTGAATATCGTTTCTTTGGCTGTAGAAACGTCAGTATCTTCTGGCAAAGTCTCCTCAATCTGATCGGCCATCAAAGAGTAAGTTTCCCAGACATAATCGGTGATCCGCTTCAATTCCATATCGTAGCGGGATTTCGTCATATCCAGGGAATGCAGCAGTTCGAGGTTAGTTTCCTTTTTGCTGCGGGTTTCCTTCAGGCTTTCTTCCAATAGGTTGATCTTGCCTCGTTGGCGGCTGCTGGCCATTTCCATTTCCTTATGCTCGGCGGAGGCTGCGGTAAGCTTTTTTTCAAGATCGCTTATCGTGTCATCGGTCTCTTCAATCTCTTTTTGAAAGGCCAAAATCTTGTCTTTACTCTGCCGCGCGTTCTCAGCGCGCTGGTTCAGGCGCTTTTTTACCTCTTCCACTCCGCTTTCCGAGCGTTCAATATCTTTTTTGATATTCTCCACCTTGTTACCTGAATCCCGGTGACGCAGTTTAATTTCGTTGTACCGACCCTGTGAGCGTTGAAGGCTTTCTTCCCGCTTCTGGACTTCCGACTTTAGCTCAAGCTGGCGGCGCACGATATGCTCCATGGTGCTCTGTAATTCATCATGCCCGGGCTGAAGCTCTTCGAGTTCCTCCTTCATGGTAACCAGTGAATTCTCCAGCTTGGTTTTGCGTTCCCCCAAATCTTCAAGGCTTTTTTCATAAATATTCTTCTGAGCTTCTACTGTATCTTTTTTTGATTCCAGGCTTTGAAGCGCCGCCGCCGTTTCCTTTGCTGCTTTTTCGGCAGCCTGAACATCCATTTCCTGATATCTTCGGGTATTGATTAAAAGATCTTCATCAGCTTCCTCAATGTCTATGGCCATATTTTTTGCTTTGGCAGCCAGAGCTTTCAACTTGTCCTTTAGTCCTACCCGCGTACCCACATTTTTATGCACGCTGCCGCTGTTTAGAAAGCCATCTTTGCTGATTACATCGCCGGCTTTGCTTACATAAGCCGCATTGCCGGATCGGCTTCCCAAAACGTCATCCAGGGTTTCCACCACATTAACCTCCCCCAGAAACAGTCGTTTCACGGCTTCGTATTTCTCATCGCACTTAACGTTATGGTAGAGTGAGCTTTTACCAACGGAGTAATCACCGGTAAGCCGGTCCAGCGGGATAATAGTGGTTTTCCCTTTTTTCTCCTGTTTTAAAAGCTCTACGATCTGCCTGGCCTCATCCGACCTTTCTATCACGATGAAGTTACAGGCCTCACCTAAAACGGACTCAAGCGCTACGGCGTAATCCTCCGAAGTTGACAGCAAATCAGATAATACCTCGAAATGTGGGAGGTCTTTTTTGCAGTCCTGAAGGAACTGTATACTGGATGGAAAGGCTTCGTTTGATTCGGCAATACTTTGAAGCAGTGATATTTCCGATTGAAGAGCATCGTGGCGGCTGTTCATCCTGCGAAGCTCATCTTTGAGTTTGTTTTGCTTGGCGAGCAATTCTTCACGGCCGGTTCTCACCTTGATCAAAGCCGCCTCGGCATTTTCACATTTGGATATGGCGTGATCAAGTTTACTCTCGAAATCCGGCTGTTCTGAGGTGAAACTTTCTATGTTGTTGCTTTTTTCTTTAATCTCCCGATCGACACGGCGACGGTCTTCCTCATTGCCCTCCATGCGAGACTCTATACGAATCCGGCTGGTCTGCAACTGGTTAATTGCCTGACTTGTTTTCTGGTATTCTTGATTGGCATCGTCTAGATTCCGCCGGCTTTCGATGACCTCTTTCTCATAACGCTCATAAAGCTCAAGGGCCTCGGCAAGTTCTTTAGTCACTATTTCCAGTTCTTCCTGACCGCGTATCAGGTTTTCCCCGGCCTCACGACCGGATTTCTTCATATCTTTGATATCGGTTTCAGACTGAACAATATCCTGCTCGAATTGCTGAATGACACCCTTTTCATTCTTAATCTTTTCAATGGTGATCTTAAGAGTGGTTTGGGATTCTTTTAGCTGATTAAATATCCGGTTAACCACCTTTTGTGCTTCATTTTCTTCCCTGTCATGCTGCACCAATACCTGCTGGGCGCGGGCTTCACTCTGCTCGAGTTCATCCACCTTGCGGTTTAGCTCATCTTTTGCTGTGGTGGCGTTAACGATTCGTTCGTTAAGCGGTTCCAGTTCGTTTTGCGTAAAGGTATATTCATGACGGGCCACAGCCATATCCAGCTTGTGTAGCTCTTCCTCATAGTTCTGGGCCCTTTCAGCTTTGGATGCCTGCATTTGAAGCGAACGGGTTTTCTTGCGCACTTCAAAGAGAAGGTCTTCAACGCGCCGCATATCTCCCCTGGTTTCATCGAGCTTGCGCAGGGTTTGCTTTTTGCGCTCTTTGTACCGTGTAATGCCGGCGGCTTCTTCGAACAGTTTTCGGCGGTCGTTGTTCTTGTCGTTAAGGATTTCCTCGACCATCTTAAGCTCGATCACAGAGTAGGCATTCGAGCCCATCCCGGTATCCATAAACAGATCGATGATATCTTTTAACCGGCAAGGGGAGTTATTAAGGAGGTATTCGCTGTCCCCGGAACGGTACAGCCGGCGAGTGATGGTGACATCGGTATACTCGGTCGGTAAGATACCTTTGTTATTCTGAATGGTCAGGGAGACCTCAGCCATCCCCAGTGCTTTTTTGCTGGCCGTGCCGTTGAAGATCACGTTGGTCATGGCCGCCGAGCGCAAAAGTGAGGGTCGTTGCTCACCCAAAGACCAGCGAAGGGCATCAACGATATTGGATTTACCGCAGCCGTTTGGCCCAACAATAGCGGTGAGACCGCTGTCAAATTTCACTTTCGTCTTTTGGGCAAAACTTTTGAATCCTTGCAGCTCAAGTTCCGACAGGTACATTTAGTGGGGTTGTTTAATAATGTTTCTCAAAAACAGACGAAAATGTAAGGTTTTCTGCCACTTTCTCTGCCGTTGCCTTATTCAGACCGTCAGAATTTCCTTTTCTTTAGCTTCCAACAATTCTTCAATGATTTTGTTGTACTTATCAGTCAGCTTCTGCACCTCTTCTTCAGCCTCAAAACGTGAATCTTCAGGCAAAGATTCTTTCTTCACTGTTTTCTTTGTAGAATCATTAGCATCCCTTCGGCCGTTGCGTACGCTAACCCGGGCCTGTTCGGATTTATCACGGGCAACTTTGACAAGTTCCTGTCGCCGTTCCTCTGACAGGATCGGAAGCGGTATCCGAACCAAAGTTCCATCATTTTGAGGATTGAGCCCGAGGCCGGAACTCCTGATGGCTTTATCAATATCAGCTATGCCGGACTTATCGAAGGGCTCTACAACCAGCATTCTGGCCTCTGGTGCCGTCACATTGGCAAGTTGGTTCAAAGGGACACTGGCTCCGTAATAATCAACTTTTATGCCATCCAAAAGACTTGGGGAAGCTTTCCCGGCGCGGATATGCGATAGTTCACGCTTTAAAAAGTTGATAGCTTCATCCATCTCCATCTTTGCGAGATCGTAATGAGCTTTAAGTTCTGGAAGCATAATCAATTTTGGTTAATTATAGTTTTGAAATACCTGTAAAAAAATATAAGCTAAATAATCGGGAAAATCATCATTGGTACGCTGGCGCTTTTGTACGCTTCGCTGTGGTACGTTACCCTTTTGTTGGTTGTGGCTTCACCATTCCAGTCGCCTTTTAGAATAATCAAAACCCTTTGCCGCTTAATAAGGCACCTTCTTTTCCGAAACTTCCCATAGCTTGAAGGGGCTCAGCCCTTCCTCGTGCAAAAACTGCTCAGCTTTAATTTTCCTTTTATTAGCCGGCAAGGCAAGTTCTTTATAAATGAAAGAATCGTCGAATCCATATTCTGCGGCATCGCTATGGGAGCAGGCATAGTAGAGCCTGGCCGGCCTGGCCCAGTATACGGCACCCAGACACATGGGGCAGGGCTCACAGGATGTGTATATCTCGCAGCCATCGATCTGAAAGCTCTTAAGGTATTTACAGGCATCCCTGATGGCCACGATTTCAGCATGGGATGTGGGATCGTTGGAAGCCGTAACTTCGTTGCATCCTTTGCCTATAATTTTACCATCTTTCACTACAACACTGCCAAAAGGCCCTCCTCGGTTCGTCTTGACAGCCTCGGTAGCCAGGCGAATAGCCTCACGCATAAAATGGATATTCATAATTAATAGATCAATTTAGATGGAAATATAAAAAAACACTTTTCTCCCGATAAAAATTTACTCATTACCACACAAAGTATTAGTTTTAACTATTCGTAATTTTAATTGATAATTTGTAATTGATAAAAAAATGCCTCTCACAAATGAAACTGTAGCTAAACACCTGTCGGAAATCGGAGTTCTTATGCGGCTATCTGGCGAGAACGAATTCCGCGCCCGGGCTTTCGACCGCGGCGCGCGGGCTGTGGAGGCCCTTGGCGAAGACATCAACAAACATATCGAAGGACGATCGCTAACTGATATTGATGGTATCGGACAATCCATAGCCGAGGATATCTATATGCTTGCTGAAACCGGAAAAATTCCCATACTGGTTGAATTGACAAAGAGAGTACCGGACGACCTGCTTGCCTGGCTTCCGATCACCGGATTGGGTCCGAAAGGAATATATAAGATCCACAGCCAGCTTGGGATTGCAACCCTCGATGAACTTCGGGAGAAATGCGAGGACGGATCAGTTGCCAAACTGCCGCGAATGGGCCAAAAATCAGCTGATAAGATTATAAAATCACTGGATTGGCTGGAGCAATACGGTCAGCGCTGCCTGGTCCATGAAGCAACCGAAATCGCAGAAACCATGTATGAGGATTTGGCTAAACTGTCCGGTGTTGAGAAAATATCCATAGCCGGGTCCCTTCGGCGCGGCCTGGAAACCGTAGGTGATATTGATTTCCTTATTGCCGCCAAACAAGAGCATCATGCGGAGATATTCCACGCCTTCACGGGCAATGAAATTGTTACGGAAATTCTTGGTTTGGGTGAGACCAAAAGTTCTGTACGTACAGCCGAAGGCCGACAGGTAGACCTGCGAATCGTGAACCCCGATCAGTTTGCCGCCGCTTTGATTTATTTTACCGGTAGCAAAGAACATAATGTGGTCCTGCGCCAGCGCGCCCGCAAGCAGAAGATGACGCTTAATGAATATGGTCTTTTCGAACTCGACGAAAACGATAAAATCAACATGAACAAACCTCTGCCATTCAAATCAGAGGCTGATATCTACCGTCACCTCAACCTGGGTTTTGTCCCTCCTGAACTGAGGGAAGATCGCGGTGAATTCGACTACTTCAAAAAGCATGATTCCGCCGGCTTCCTGCTTGAGGAAAAAGATATCCAGGGTATTCTCCATGCGCACAGCAACTGGAGCGACGGCAAGAAAACCATCCGCGAAATGGCTGAAGCTTGCATGGAACGCGGCTACAAATACCTTGGGCTAACCGACCACTCCCGAACGGCGGCCTACGCGGGGGGACTGACCATCGAGCGGGTAGAGCAGCAGTGGAAAGAAATCGACAGCCTAAATAACGAATTCGAAAAAAACAAAACTAACTTTCGAGTATTCAAAGGTATTGAATCCGATATCCTGCCGGATGGCAACCTTGATTACCCTAATGAGGTATTGAAAGGCTTTGATTTTGTTATCGCCAGTGTACATGCCTCCCTGGAAATGCCTGCCGAGAAAATGACGGCGCGCTATAAAAAAGCCATTGAAAATCCCTACTCCACCATCATTGGGCACCCCACAGGTAGACTGCTTCTCCGCCGTGAAGGAAGCAAAGCCGACCTTAACGAACTCATCACCTTTGCCTCACAGCAAAACACAGCCATCGAAATAAACGCCAACCCCCATCGCCTTGACATGGACTGGCACCATGGTCAGAAAGCCCGGGAACAAAACCTGATGACCGCCATATGCCCCGACGCCCATAGAATTTCGGACCTGGACTATGTTAAATATGGTGTTCAGATCGCGAGGAAAGGGTGGTTCGATAAGGAAAGAGTGTTGAATACGAGGACGGCAGAGGAATTGATGAAATGGTTTGAGGGTAGATAAAAGAAGTGGCAGGAAGAGTATGAGGGGATGTGAGTTCTTACTTAATGTTACTTTGTGTACTTTATGGTTAAAAAAATGAAGATAGAACATATCGGAATCGCCGTACGAAATTTAGAGGTAGCCGTTCAACAGTACGAAAAGCTCCTCGGCACACCCTGCTACAAAAGGGAAACCGTGGGAAGCGAGAAAGTGAACACGGCTTTCTTACAAACGGGGGATTCCAAGGTTGAACTGCTCGAGGCTACCGACGAAGAATCGGTCATAGCCAAATATCTGGAGAAAAAAGGCGAAGGCATGCACCATATTGCCCTGTCTGTGGATGATATTGATGCTGAAATGGTTAGGCTGAAGGGTGAAGGTTTCAATCTTTTAAACGAAAAGCCCAAACGCGGAGCCGACAATAAACTGGTGGCATTCATCCATCCCAAAGACTGCGGTGGAGTGCTGGTTGAGCTATGTCAGGAAAGAAAATGAATGATTATTAACGTGAAATTAAATTATATAAACGCCGTTTAGCGTTTGAGTAAAAGCGTAAAATAGCTTACCTTTTAAGCAATTCGGGATGTGGCGCAGTCCGGTAGCGCACTTGCATGGGGTGCAAGGGGCCGCAAGTTCAAATCTTGTCATCCCGACGAAAAATAGCCTTCATATGATAATCGTGTGAAGGCTATTTTATTGTAATAAATACATGTGAGGGTTAGATGAGTTAATATAAAATAGGACTCGCTCAAAACAGGTGCTGATGTCATCTATAGACGGTTATTACCTCAGAACCTAAACTAGATTTCCAATTCCAGGCAAAAAAAAGCACCTACTCGATCAAAAGTAGGTGCTCTAAAACATCTATAGACGGCTATTACCCCATTTGCTATTTTTAATTTAAGGCCGCTTGATCCCGCATACAATACGGTAATGACTGTATTTTTCATTAGGTAGTTTTACGTAGTACCTGAAACCATGGTTGTTACCCCCCATCTACTCCCTCCGTATGATCCATTAACCCATTTACCAGTCGATATGTCGGATCAGGGATGTTTTAGGTTGAGAAGAGCGAAGAAACAAAATGGTATACGGCATCTATCAATGTTTTTTACCTGAAGCTCTTGGCTTCTGTTATACTAGACTAGAAAACGGATGGTGATATCGCAATTTTGGTAAAGTCTCAACCGGAAGTAGATTTCCAGCATTGTTCAACTGTATTTTTTAATTCATCGTAATCCAACGGCTTACTTATAAAACCAATCGGATTAGTCTTTTTTGCTCGCTCATGCATTGATTTATCTGTAATGTTTGTCGTTAAATAAATAACTGGAATTGAGGAAAAGGTTCTGATTCTAGTAATGATTTCAATTCCATCTAAACCCTTTTGCAGTTTAACATCAATTAAGATCAGATCGTAATGTTCTTTTTTAACTGATTCAATTATTTCCTCACCTTTTGTGATGCCTGTAGTTATTTTATATCCAAGTTTTTCAAAAAATATACCTATGCTCCATGAAATTATATATTCATCATCCACGATTAAAATGTGCTTCATAAAACCCCTGATTAAATGAAACTATTCAAATAATTTACGGAGTTTGTAATCAATCATACATACAATTAAATCTTTATTTTTATAAAAAAGAATTAATTTTTATTTATCTGATCATGTAATGTTTAATTACAAAAGAGTGTCTATTGGATATGAAAGTTATCTTCAATGATTAAAATATACTTCATAATACCCTAAAAGAATGAAGCTACTTGTAATACAAACATATCAAGTAGAAATACTATAATACTCTTTTTGACTTAATTAGCAAATAGTTAATAGCCTCAAGCCTTGTCCGGTTAAATTGATCCATCCTTAAGCATTTATATCAAAGGGCGTTTGCTATGAAAAAAATCAACGAAGCCCCTTCTTCTTTAACAGTTCCAGAGTATCTCGACAAGTGCGAATTGCTGATTCGGCAATAGAGAGAGTGCGTTCAAGATCATCCAGAGAAAGCCCTTCGCTTGCTACATAAGGTTCTCTCGTCTCTAGTTCGGACATATGGTGTTCGTAATTTGGATACTGAAAATTGACATCCCGAAGCTCCCACTTGCCGGTAGGGGTTTTTTTTATGTCAACGCCCAATAGCCTGTTGATTACTTTGATTGTCCTGGGGTACGGAATAGACTTGTTGTTGAGATATCTGCTTACTTGAGCATCGTCTTTGCCCCATTTTCTTGCAAATTCTGACGGAGATAGCCCCTTAATGCGCAATACGTAATCAAGAGCATCGGAAAAATCACCAAATATTTTTTGATTGGTTGTTGACAAAGTTAATTAGTTATTGTATACTTAATCAGTGAAACTTTAAAACTGAAAGATAATATATGCAAACGGCTGACAAAAAACAGAGATGCAACGCTTTCTATGGTTACGTTGCCACTCACAGGCTTAAAATCAAAAATATCGTTGAAGAGGCTGGGTTTAATAGTCTTGCTTCCGTGTATGTTGCATTGCGAAGAGGCGAAATATCCGACCAGAAACTAGACATCCTTGAAAGCATCGCTGCAAAGATGGCCAAGGAAAAGTCGTCAAGCAATCCAAATCGATTATAATAATTCCCAATGAGTTATAATCCAACCACCCGAATTTTAAATCAATGCATCTCGCGTGGTATTATGACTATCGATGAAATCGCTCAAATTTTGAGCAAAGCCTCAGAGGGTATGCTTGCAAAGCCTTTTTGCAATCTACTGCATGGCTGATGAAGAAGCGGATATCAATCCCATGATTGATGACACAAACCAATGGGTACTGGTGCTGCAGTTAGAGTGTATCAACCAACATAAGAAGGGCGAGGATAAACTCCGAATACACAACCGAATGCAGGAGCTGTTGATGAAAATCTCAACAACCTATGCTAATGTTCCTTTTGATAAGTTAGATTCTACCATACAAACTTCCTTAACGGAACTGGGGGAGTTTATCGGAGCAGATCGTTTTTATATTTTTGATTATGATCTTGAACAAAAAACATGCTGTAATACTTATGAATGGTGCAATGATGAAATTGAACCTGAAATTGAGGGCCTTCAGAGCATACCATTAGTTGAATGCGATGAACGGATGGGCTTTTTTGGATACCATACAGGAACAGAATTGGAATAGCATGATTCATGTTGCAATTTTAACATCATCTGTGAACGTGCCAGATCGAATAAAAGCAAAAAAGTATCCCCAGGTTTTTGCGTACCTGGAAAAACCCTTCAGCGTTAAGCATCTTCAGGAATTGACGAATCACCCAAAACTCAATTTGTATTGGCTTTAATCTAATCTTACTAATTTTTTACTAAAGCTGATAACTGAAGCCACCTACTCGAGCTCTTTTAATAGATCATCCAAATCAAGTGGTTCTGTAATCATTTCAATAGAGCCGTCAGAACTATAGGTCCAGAGTTTTTTTGGCCTGTCGCAATATAACTCCACTCCATTATTGTCGGGGTCATTCAAGTAGAGAGCCTCCGATACGCCATGGTCGCTTGCTCCGGCCAGAGGGTAATTTGCTTTACGTAAAC
Organism: Balneolales bacterium; assembly: GCA_040878115.1. Lineage (GTDB taxonomy): Bacteria > Bacteroidota > Rhodothermia > Balneolales > Natronogracilivirgulaceae > JBBDMU01. Next base: position 5,831 of record JBBDMV010000111.1, on the reverse strand, counting down.
GGTTGTAAATTAAGGCAAGGTCTTTCCTTGTCGGATAAAGAATGGCCGTATGATACAAACCCGGATTGTGCAAAGGGCCTGGTGGTGCCCCTTTGCTATGCCAGGTGTTCAAACCTATGTGGTGATGATAACCGCCCGCCGATATAAAAGCAGCCTGACTTCCATACATGGTGGTAAGCTCAAACCCCAGCAGATCATGATAAAACGCGAGTGAACGCTCCAGGTCTGATACTTTTAAATGCACGTGGCCTATACGTGTTTGTGCGGGAATAGTATAATTTTTATCTATCTCAGGTTTCATTGATTAGATTATTAAACCATTTAATGTTATTAATGGCTTCAATTCACCATCTGCTATTTTTCTTCCCTCATCGTTAGATCAGAGAAGGACATCACTTCCGCGAATAACCGATGCGACTTCAGCCGTTCATTGTGGTCATACAGATATGAAGCCACCATCACTTCATCAGCTCCTGTTTGATCGAGAAAAACGGTTAGTTCTTCTTTAACTTTATCTTTGCTACCAATAAAGGAACAGGATAACATCTGCTCAACCGCCATTTTCTGGTGGATGTCCCAAACCTGGCCCATGTCATCTACCGGTGGGGGCATTGGTTTGCGCTCGCCCGTTATTACTGCCATAAACATCTGCATCATGGAAGTAGAGAGATACTCAGCTTGCTGGTCTGTATCAGCAGCTATAACGTTGATGGTGGGCATTACATAGGGTTTTTCCAGTTGACCAGACGGCTTGAAGTGTTCGCGATAAATACGAAGCGCCGGCATTAACTGCTGCGGGGCAAAGTGGCTGGCAAATACGTAGGGTAAGCCCAATTCAGCAGCGAGAATGGCACTGTCGGTACTGGAGCCGAGAATCCAGATGGGTATATGGGTACCCTCTCCGGGTATAGCCCTTACCTTGCTGTTTTGGTTTTCGGCCGACAGATATCTTTGAAGCAGCTTCACGTTTTCAGGGAAACGCTGAACTTCGCGCATGCGGTCGGGCCGGATAGCATTGGCCGTCACCTGGTCTGTGCCCGGTGCACGGCCTAATCCCAAATCCACCCGGTTGGGATATATGGTAGCCAGGGTCCCGAACTGCTCGGCAATCACCAACGGTGAATGGTTGGGCAGCATTACGCCGCCGGAGCCTACACGAATGGTATGTGTAACTTCCGCAACATGGCCCAGCAAAATAGAGGTGGCGGAGCTGGCGATATTCTCCATGTTATGATGCTCGGCCATCCAAAAGCGATTGTAACCATATTCTTCAAGATGTATGGCTAAATCCCGGCTGTTATGAATGGCACCGGCAATGGTATTGCCTTGTGTAACAGTAGCCAGATCTAATACGGAATAAGGGATTGCAGGGTGGTTTAAATTCATTAGTCGGTAATATGGTTTAAAATAAATGTCTTCGTGTCCATAGGTTTCCGCCCTAGAAGCTGTTCCATGGCATCCTCAGTGTAATTCAGGCCACCGTTAGCAAAGGTTTCGGCTACTCATCATAATAGCATCATTAGGAAAAAGAAAGTCGATGGTTGCTGAACCTAAATGTCCGTTTGCTCCTGTGATGAGTGTCATGATAAAAGTCCCTTTTTTATGTATTGGCGATGTGATATTTTCCCCACCTATTAACCAATTATAATAGTTTTTCATTCCTGAATGAACGATCGCTATTACTCAAAACAATCTAATCAAACAGGCAGCCGTTTCTTAAATATGAACAAAGCCAATGAACTCGAACAAAGACTGCTATTGCGCAAGATCCAGCCGACAAGTATGCGTTTGCTTGTCTTGGATTGCCTGGTACAGCAAGAGGCGGCCGTTAGTTTGTCCGATCTGGAAAAGCTGCTTTCACGGTCAGACCGGATCACGTTGTACCGGACAATGAAAACATTCGAGGAGAAAGGGCTCGTTCATCAAATCCATGATAACAGCGGGATCGCGAAGTTTGCTTTATGCGCGACCGACTGCTCCTGTTCCTACCCCGATGATGTGCACATTCATTTCTACTGCTCGCCCTGCGATACTACCTATTGCATGCCTCAGTTATCAGTTCCCCATTTTGATCTGCCGGAGAACTTCCGTGCGGATTCGGGTAACTTCGTAATAAGTGGCCACTGCCCATCCTGTTCTGCCTGAACATTGCAATGGTGTTGCATACCTTCTACGGTTATCTTTGGTATAGGATGTAACAATAATAAAATGTTTACAATAACAACTTATGCCAGAATTTGAACAATGCGTGCAGGGCTGCTGTGGACCCAGCCAGCCCGCTGACAATAAAAAGCCCTCTTCTTCCAAAATGATAGATTACTGGAAGCCGGTGTTTAGTTTTCTTCTGCTTTCATCAGGCCTGGCCTTGGAATATTTGTTTCAGGCACCTTGGTTCATTGATCCAATAAGGTTCATGTGGTATGCCGTGGCATACCTTCCGGTCGGCCTTCCGGTATTAAATCAGGCGGCTAAGAACATTTGGAAAGGTGATGTATTTACAGAGTTCTTCCTGATGGGTATTGCAACGATTGGAGCTTTCCTTATTGGCGAATACCCGGAAGGGGTTGGCGTCATGCTTTTTTATTCTGTAGGCGAGGCATTCCAGTACAACGCCGTTCAACGGGCGCAAAAGAATATTGAAGCCGTGCTGGATATCAGGCCCGATATCAGTCATGTAATGCGGGACGGTAAAACGGCCACCATTCATCCGGCTTCCGTACGGATTGGCGAAACCATACAAGTAAAACCGGGTGAGAGAGTTCCGCTGGATGGATATCTGCTCTCCGGGCGGACTTCCTTCGATACCTCGGCCTTAACGGGGGAGAGCAAGCCCGGATATTTCGGATATAAAGACAAAGTATTGGCGGGAATGATCAACCTTCACCAGGTGATTGAATTAGAAGTAAGCAGCACCTGGGAAAACAGCTCTATCTCAAGGATACTGGAACTGGTTAAAAGCGCCTCCTCACGCAAGGCCAGAACGGAACAGTTTATCCGTACCTTTGCAAGATATTATACACCTGCCGTGGTGGCATTGGCTGTTATGCTGGTTAGCATTCCCGCACTATTTGCAAGCAACTACATCTTTAGTGAATGGCTTTACCGCGGATTGGTTTTTCTGGTAATCTCTTGCCCTTGCGCCCTGGTCATCTCCATACCCCTCGGCTATTTTGGCGGTATCGGGGCGGCCTCCCGCAACGGGATATTGATCAAAGGTTCAAATTACCTGGATGCCTTAAAGTCGGTGAATATGGTCGTACTGGATAAAACAGGAACTCTTACAAAGGGGACCTTTTCAGTTCAGAACATGCATTTTTACCATGGCAATGAGGAAAAGCTGGTACCCATGCTGTCAGCTATTGAGAGCAAATCAAACCATCCGGTTGCCAGGGCCATTGCAAATCATATCGGGACCAACGGGACCCTTCCAACCATAGAGGACCAGTCAGAGCTTCCGGGCTATGGGGTCAAGGCCACCGTTGATGGCAAGGATGTGTTGATCGGCAGCCAAAAGCTGATGCAAAGAGAAAAGATCACCACAAACGGAAATTCATTCAGAGAAAACGGCTCTACTGTTCATATGTCTGTGGATGGCCGCTATGAAGGGTATGTGACCATTTCTGATGAAATAAAGGAAGATTCCGCCCGCGCAATTGATCAGCTTCGTAGCCTTGGCGTCAGGCAGATCGTTATGCTTAGCGGCGATAAGGAGTCGGAGGCACAGCGTATCGGCAAGATGCTGAACATAGACCAGGTTTACGGTGAACTGCTTCCCGAGCAGAAAGCGGATAAGTTGGAGGAGCTAAAGCGGAACAATCCCGGCGTGATTGCCTATGCCGGTGATGGCATCAACGATTCACCGGTACTTGCTTTAAGTGACGTAGGCATTGCCATGGGTGCCATGGGAAGTGATGCCGCCATTGAAACGGCCGATGTGGTTATCCAGACGGACCACCCGTCCAAAATAGCGACAGCAATTGGCATCGGCAGGGCTACCCGTAATATCGTCTGGCAGAACATCTGGTTGGCCTTGAGTGTAAAGGTCCTGTTCCTGGGAATGGGTGCTCTTGGTATCGCTACCCTTTGGGAAGCTGTATTCGCGGATGTTGGGGTGGCCCTATTGGCCATAATGAACGCCGTCCGTATCCAAAAAATGACCTTTTTGTGAAGCTATGGAGGAATAGGGGCATAAGATATAAGGTATAAGATGATAAAAGGCCAGTTTTTGAATACTTATATGACTTGCTGCTTCCAGACGGTAAAAATACCTTCCGCTGGACAAGCTTTAAACATCAAAAACTTTATAAGCGCCTGCATATGAAAGCACCTGTCACCGGTCCAAATTCTCCTCAAGGTCACCTTCTGAAACCTCGCACGTCACACCTTTGGTGGGCACATCCAAACCCGTGAGCCATACAAGTGAATTCAATACATATTTGCGGTAATCACCGTTGCCCCAGTTCTCGTGGAAATGACCGCCGGTAAACCCAAACCCACGGCCACCGTCTTTTCGGTCTACTACCCACGACATGACCTCACTCTCTCCTTTTGCGTCAACAATATGGTCATAGGGGCCTTCAGGGTGTACATAAGGGCCATCACGGGTTTCATCTGATGGCGCTGTTACAAGCAGAGGTGTGATGCCCGTCATCTCCGGGCGGAAACGTATATTGAAATACCATTCATCGCTAACGGAGAACGGTCCAACGCCCCGAAGGATGGGGTGGTTTGGCAGGTTGTCAAAACTTGCTTCCCAAATAGGGTTTGCAGAATAATGTGTTTCATAATGTCCGCCAATCCAATCGGTTAGCTCATCGCCGCCATTCTCTGCAGGCACTTCAACGCCATAATGCATAGCTCCAAAACCCATGCCCTTATCGATATGCTGCTGCATCAATTCCAGACGATCACCCTGGACCACAGGGTGATTATCACCGCCATCCATATACAGTAAAACGGCATCGGCATGGTCAAAAGCGCCATCGTCTGAAGGCCATCCATCAAAGTGTGTGCTCACTTCAAGGGCATCTACATTTGCCAGGCAACGTTCAAAAAGCAAAACACCGGCCCTGTGTTCGTGAGCACCCGTGTCATGGCTGGCCTCACCGCCGACCAATACCAGGTGTTTCGGTTCCTTTTCATGCTCCGTGTGTTTGCCATTACCTGATGGTAAATCAGCAGAAAAGGCTGACTGATCAAGCAACAAAAAAAAGAACAAAAATAATATCGCGTATTGCAGGTTAAAATTCATCTTTGGGTTTTTTAAGTAATGAAATGTCGTACAAGATGATTAATTACTTTAATATCCGATTAATTTCACTTACCACCAAAAAGACACTCCATTTTTCCTGCAGATATCCACAGCAGCACCATGTTTAGGGATAAAAAAAAGAAACTTAGAAGCCATGAAGGCACACCCTGCTACCAAATAGCCCATCCGATCAGCAGGTGAAGGTAAGGGCCTTCAAGCGATGAATTGTGGTTGATTGAGGTGCAACCAACAAAACAAAAGCGGTGAAACAAGCGACCATTAAAATACGGTAAAAGATCATAACTTTATTATTTGGTTTAGCTGTATGGACCCTTTGCCTCGCATTGCAAGAGACAATCAATTGTTTTGTACTAAGAACCTGAGTTCGATTAATATTTTTGAGCTTAAACCTATCTTCAGGAACGTGAAGTAAAGAAAACACAAAAATGCGTCAGCTATCAGCGCAATGTTAAATAGCAAAAAAGTCTGAAGTTCCTAATCTCTAATCAATTGAACCCCATCGGAGGTTCTTTACGACATGGCAGATAGAGCGGGTAGTGGATTGCAGATAGATGCTCCG
>JBBDMV010000110.1:0-16555 GCA_040878115.1 Balneolales bacterium | reverse complement strand
GCACATTTTTGGTAGGGGTAGAGCCATCCAGTACGTCGGTATGATGATGCAAGTCGGCGCTATACCAGTTTGTTTGTTGCGGTGTAAAGGTGTAAGGAAGTGAGATGCTTTTGGTAATGACCTCACCCGATTTTATTACAAGCTTTTCTTCTATAGCTGTAGATATAAAGCCTTCACCTGATCCAATTTTAAAAGTATACTCGCCCGGAGCTAATTCAAAAGCGACCTCTTCAGAGAAGTCCAGGTTGGTAAAAAAGGTTTTCCTACCCATATATTGTACCGGGTATGTTTGCCCTTCAATAACTTCGAGTTTAGCATCAATGTTGTTACCTGTTTGTTCTCCGGTTATATCAAATACAACTTTTCCGGGTTTGTTCAAGTCATCAAAATTGAGTTCTAAGGTTTCCTCTGCCTGGACCTGAATGTTAAAAGCAGAGCTTGTTGAATAGTTTTCGGCCATGGCAGAAATGGAGTATTCACCTTCGGGAAGTTTGAACTCATAAGAACCTTTATTACCCACTGCCCATACATAAGGATGATCATCTCTATGAACCATTAGGATTGGATCTTTAACGGTCTCGCCATCGATGGTTTGAACCTTGCCGGACAATGAGCCCATAATCGTATTTTGACGTTCGGCTTCAAATTCCACTACTGGTGATAGCTCGCCATCAGGAACAACCTGAAGCCACCCTTCGAACGATATTGTTTCTTCCGGACCCAGCGTATGCCGTTTATACTGGTCCTGTCCGTCATATCCTGTATGGCCTGCAAAGGGAGCGTGAAAGGCGAGCGCCCAATCTTCATCGTAACTGCTGGTCCAGCTGGTTAAAGCATCGGCTGCAGAACCTGGCTGCAAGTCCCCGATGCCCGGGCGATCATAAAGGTATCCTCCATCAGCCCATAAAACATATCCCGAAAGGATATTTTCAAATGTAGCCACTCCTTTGTTGGTCATTTCAGTGCGTATGTTCATGGTATTTTCACCGCGCTTAAGGGTGAAGGTTGTTTCTAGGACCACCTTATGCCAGTCACGCTTAACATGAATGACGCCCCGGTCGGGTCCTTCTTCTAAAATATTCACTTCCTGATAGGTTGTAGGCCAGCTTGACTAGTTATTAGGCATAAAATCTACAAGTGATGCCAGATCATCGGAATATTCGCCATCATTTATAATGGAAAGATCCAGTATGCCTCCTCTTGCCACTCCCCATGGAGGGCTGGATCTTACAGAAAAAGACACGGCAAACTTGCTATTCTGAAGGGTTATATCCGCCTGGTCCAAAGCGTCACCGTTAGGAATTGGAGTGGGCCCCTGAATGATGGAAACGCCTGTTTCTTTTACAGTATGAGTTTGGGCAAGGGACTGGTGCATGCAAAGAAAGCAGATCAGGAAAGAAAGGATGTATAAATTTTTCATTAAACTGTATGTTTTTGGCTCAGCTTAGGGCATACAAGCTGTTTTGTTTAAAGTGCAAAGTAAACCCCCGGTTTTTTTTGCTGTAAAAAGTGAGGAGATTGTCAATCTCCTCACAATGGATATTCTCTTGTAAAGGTGTATGGCAAGCTGATTAATTATCCAGAAGCCACATTTCTGTATTGATGTTGTCATCACCCTGGCGCTCTAATGCTTCTTCATAGTTGGTGGCATTAAGTGATTGTTCTTCTGTAGGGTAACGGAAACGAACTGGTATTTGGTCGTCGTTTACATTTCTGGCCGATGGTTCAAGTACTGGATAACCGGTCCTTCTCCAATCAAACCACGCTTCTAGTCCATTAAAGAATAATGAAATCCACTTTTGAGACCCAATTTGTTCCAATGCGCGGCCCTGGTCGAATGCTACATCCGGATTGGTAAAGTAATCCGCGTCCGGTGTGATATCGTATTGCTCAAAAGATGCTTCCATTCCATCATTATAATAGGTTTCGGCATCACCATTTATAATATCTTTTTGAGCAGCTTCGGCCAGGATAAAGTTCAATTCAGCCAGGGTCATGATCAAACCTTGCGCCGCATCTGGTTCATCGAAGTACAACGTACCCATGCGAGATTGATCGCCTGGGCTTCCATTGTAATTAGCGGCCTCATCATCTTCCAGGCCGTTTGGGACGCCAACAAATTCAGGCTCGCCTGCTTCTGTCGATACATCGGTTGGTTCGGCAAAAACATTTAACCTTGGATCGTCGATATCATTTAATTCATCCACTAGGGTCTTGCTTGCGCGGTATTCCTGAAAAGTACCCGTACGATAGGTATAAACAGGGAATTGGTTTGGGTTATCAGAAAGGTAGGTGAGTGCCGCGTTATCATCAACACTTTCGAAAACAGGATAAGTTGATGGGTTATTAATAATTTCCTGCATATCTGAAGAAACATCTGTTTTGTCAGATATACGCATCAGCAGACGGAGGCTCAGGCTGTTTGCGAATTTTTGCCATTTCAGGATGTCTCCATCATAAAGTATATCGCCTGATACTTCCATACCTGACGGATCAAGCAGCTCATTCGCTTCTTCCAAATCATCAAGAAGCCCCTGATAGATATCGCTTTGCTGATCGTAGGCAGGTGAATTGGTACCGTTATCCTTGGCTCCAAGAGCATCGGAATACGGTATATCACCATAAGCGTCAGTAAGCTGAGAAAACAGCCAGCTTTTCAGCACCAAAGAGATGCCGCGGTAGTTATCGTTCCCATTCTCTTCACTTATTCGGTGCATGTCGCTTACGTTTCTCAGGGTGTTGTAATTCCCGTTCCAGAATCCTGAAAAGGACTGCCAGTTGTACCGGTCATTTCCACCAAACAGTACCTTTGAGGTATGCTGGGCAACTATATTTCCTACAGACATGCTGTTTTCCACGGTATTATCAACAGACTGCTTGAGGATGCCGGGCAGCAGAAGGTCTGGTTCTACTTCAACCGGCTCGTTAGGGTTTGTGTTCAACTCGTCGTAACCCAAATCACAACCCCATACGAAAAGCAGGGGGATCAGGGCTATCATGGTTGTCGTTCTATATTTTTTTAAAGAAATCATTTGGGTTCTGTACTTTTAAATTTCAAGATTGATATTAAATCCGAAGCTTCTGGTTGAAGGCAGCTGGTGCACTTCAAAACCAGGCACATGCTGAGAGCCGCTCATGTATGCCGTCTCAGGATCTACATGCGGTACTTCAGACCATAGCATCAGGTTGCGTCCCACCAAAGAAAATGTGGCACTGCTAATATGAAGCTGCTCTGCAAGGCGAGCCGGTAATGTGTAGCCCAGTTTAACTTCACGCAATTTTAGGTAAGAAGCGTCAAAAGAATTGGATTCGATATTGTTTCGATCATAGTAATTTCGGGTATACGTTACGTACTCTACCGCCACGTCGTTTTTAACATAGGAACCGTCATTGGCGATCATAACACCTTCACCTACAGTTTCACCTTCTCTGACGGCAGTTTCTACTGTGGTGCCACCTTCAATGCCGGTTGCATGGGTATAGGAGTAAAGTCTGCCGCCGTGCCTGTAGTCGAACAGAAAGTCGAATGAGAATTGTTTATATCTGAACCGGTTGCTGATCCCCGCATGCCAGTCATTGTTGTAGTTACCAATCCTTTCAACATCTTCGGTCATCAATGGAAGACCGTTTTGGTGGATGATGTTTCCATCGGGGTCACGTTGAAACACCAGGCCGTACATATCACCCATTCGCCCGTCAATGCGCGCCTCTACAGAACCACCGTACGGGTTACCGATGAGGTACGAATCGATGCCGTCGGCAAGTTCGATAACTTTGCTGCGGTTTCTGTCCCAATTGAATGTGACATCCCAAATTAGGCCGTTGGTTACCTGTACCGGTGTACCGGAAAGAACAACTTCCCAGCCTTGGTTCTGAATTTCACCGGCATTTAAATAACGCCCTTGATAACCTGATGAAACGGGTAGCGGAACACTAAGGATCTGGTTTCTCGTGCTGCCGAAATAATAGGTAGCATCAAAACCAAGGCGGCCTTCAAAGAACCGGATATCCGCTCCTGTTTCATAAGATGATGTTATCTCGGGCTTGAGCTCAGCATTAGCAATCGTTGAGGCGTCAGAGACGGACTGGGTGCTTCCCCATGCCTGGAGATAGCTGTAGGTATTACTCAGGCGATACGGGTCTGTGTCGTTTCCAACTTGCGCCCATCCTGCTCTCAACTTAGCAAATGAAAGCGGGCTTGTTGACGGGATATCCAAAAGGTCTGTAAGGATAATACTGGTGGATACGGACGGGTAAAAGTATGAATTCTCACCGGATGGCAAGGTGCTGGACCAGTCATTCCGGGCGGTTAAATCAAGGAATACAATGTCCCTGAACGACAGTTCCGTCAAACCATAGACCGAAGCAATGGATTTTTCCTCTGTAAAGTGCTCGGTGCTAAGGTTAACCCTGGAATTCCCAAAGTTGTAGATGCCCGGTATACTAAGTTCCGGCGCTTCCGTCATCAGGTATCTCCTGTCCTGGTACATGTAGTTGCTGCCGGCTGATGCAGATAATCCCCAATCTTCAGAAAGTTGATTATTGTATGACAGCAGGAAATCAAAGTTATATTCATGAAAACGACTGTCATCTTCACGGTAGTTGCCATAAGGAGCAGTCACTGAACTGAAAGCTTTGCGCATATGGGTTACCTGGTCGTTGTAATCCATCCCGGCACGCGTCATGAGGCTCAGGTTGTCGGTAATATCCAGGTTGGTAGAAATATTACCGAATAACCTGTCTTTGTCCATGCTATTGGTGTTCTCGTAAGCCTGAAAGTAAATGTTATTGGTCCAGTTGTTATCATAATTATTTTGCTGAACGCCTTCCATGCCTTCTTGCCAGTAATCACGCAGCCAATCTGCCTCCAGATGGCGGCCCCACCAAATAAAGGTATACATGAGAGATTCAGATCCATATCCGCTGTTCGGTATGTTATCGCTTCCTGTCTTGGCATAATTGATTACCCCGTCAACAGTGAAACGGTCGGACAGGTTGTATCCGGCATTTAACGACAAGTTTGTGCGCTGCAGGTCACTGTTTGGAACAATGCCCGCCTGGCTCATATCGGAAACGGAAAGACGAAAATGTCCTTCTTCGTTTCCACCATAAATGGACAAGTTATGGGAAACAGAGTTTCCGGTATTAAAGAAATCTCTGACGTTACCGGGCCTTGGTTCAAAAGGAATGGGCTGAAGGTTTCCGTCGCTGTCCCGGGGCGATCCGAACTGAGGGATCAATCTGCCATCCAAAGGCGGCCCCCAGTTATAGCCTTGTCCATCAATCCCGCCGTCGGTACCATCACCGTTCACGAACCAGTATTCCCCACCTGAACCGGCACCGTATTCATCCTGATAATCCGGTAATTTTAAGATGCTTTCAAACGTGACGTTCGAGTTATAACTAACGCCAAGGCCACTAGAGCCTTCTCCTGATTTCGTTGTAATCAATACAACACCGTTGGCGGCCCGGGAGCCGTATAAAGCGGCTGCATTTGGCCCTTTAAGAATGCTGATCTCTTCAACATCATCCGGGTTGATCTGTGATAAGGCATCACCAAAATCAGCCTGACTTGTCTGGGCGTTTGCCACTGCGGTTGTAGAACTGTTGTCTATGGGAACACCATCAACCACAAAAAGCGGCTTATTGTTGCCGGACAATGATGTTTCACCACGGATAACAATATTTGGTGATCCAGCAAGGCCGGAACCGCTGTTAATAATATTCACGCCGGCTACACGTCCCGAAAGTGAGTTAAGCACATTTGATTCACGAGCTTCGGAGAAATCCTCGCCATCAATATCTTGGATGGAATAACCCAGAGAGCGTCGTTCACGTTCAATGCCAAAGGAAGTCACTACCAGTTCATCCAGTTGCGCCGCTTCGGCAGTAAGTTGAATGTTTATTTCTTCGCGTCCTTCAACAGCCACTTCCCTGGTAACAAAGCCAATATAGGAGAAGGCCAGGGTGCTGTTATCGTCCGGCACTTCAATTTCATACGATCCGTCAATGGAGGTTGAGGTTCCGGTATTCGTGCCCTGTACCATGATATTTACCCCCGGGAGGGTTTCGCCATCCTCCGCCGACACCACGCCGGATACTACCGATTGCGCATTTGCCGATGGGGTGAACAGAGCAAATACGATACTTGTAAATATTAATAGTTTAATATATTTCATGTATTTTAGTTATGCGTTTATTTATTTGTGTTTTCTATTTTTTTACAACCCCATAAGTTATTGGTTATTAATAACTATATCCAGTTCTTTGTCAAATGGTTAATGGGAATATCGTATAAAGGATACTATATCATAATTAACTTATTGCCATGCAGTTTTTATGTAATAAATTGCATTCAATATATAAATAGAAGTAGTAATAACTTTATTTACGGCTCAATTATCTTTTTTGATTAAAGAGCATATTCTATAACTTTACACGCTTCAAATAGGCCATGGGAATCTAATCAGGAAGTTTTTGAACTCAACGCATAAGAAAAGGCAGGACAAGCAAATTTTTAATTGGGATAACAAGCCATCGTTGTACCCAATTATAGCATTAACAGCTCTTTTACTGATCATTGGATTTGTTGTAGAATGGATGGATACCGGGCAGCCTATCTATTGGCCGGGTTACATTTCAATGATGGTGTTTTATGCAGGTATCTTCTATATAGGTCTTTACGCCGCCAATCTTAAAAAATCAAATACAACAACTGACGTTATTCTTGCCGGCAGGAACATACCGCTATTCATAGCAGTATTCACCATGAGCGCAACTTGGGTGGGGGGCGGATATATTAATGGCACGGCAGAATATACCAGCTCCAGTGGCCTAGCCTGGGTCCAGGCCCCGTGGGGCTATTCGCTTAGCTTGATACTGGGCGGAATCTTCTTCGCCAGAAAGATGCGTCGCTACGAGTTTACCACCATGCTTGACCCATTGCGGCAGCGCTTCGGCAAAAAAATGGCTGCCGTTCTCGCTCTACCGGCCGTTACGGCCGAGATATTCTGGACCGCAGCCATATTAACGGCACTTGGAACTACCTTTGGCACGGTTCTCGGTCTTGATTTTGCAACTTCTATCATCCTTTCAGCCTTTATCGCCATTGCCTATACCGCCATCGGTGGTTTGTGGGCCGTAGCTTTAACCGATGTGATCCAGTTGGTTTTGTTGTTGGGCGGTTTGGTCATGGTGATTCCGTTCGCCTTATCTCATGTGGGCGGCATGGAAGTAATGCTGGAAAACTATAAAGGCAGCCAGGGGATATTTGGCACCCTTTTCCCACCTATTGATGGATGGAGGCATGAAGGATGGGGGAACAGTTACTGGCTTTGGTGGGACTCCATGCTTCTGCTGATATTTGGCGGAATACCCTGGCAGGTATATTTTCAAAGAGTGCTATCTGCTAAAAATGAAAAAACGGCTATGTGGTTATCCATTGTAGCCGGTTTCGTTTGCATACTGGCTGCTATCCCTGCAGTCTTAATTGGGATGATCGGAGATGTCGTTTCCTGGGAAGCCGTGGGTGTTGCCTCGCCGGAAGACCCGGCATTAATTTTGCCTTATGTGGTCCGTTATCTGACGAATCCGGTTGTAGCGGTCATTGGTTTAGGCGCTATTGCCGCTGCGGTTATGTCGTCAGTAGATTCCTCTATTCTTTCGGCCTCATCCCTGGCATCCTGGAATGTGTACCGGCCGCTTGTAAAACCTAATATAACAAATAAGCAGCTCTCCAGGATGCTGCGTCGTTTTATCTGGATCATTGGGATCACTGCTACCTTACTGGCCCTTCAGGTACAAAGTGTTTATGAACTATGGTTCTTGTGCAGCGATTTTGTGTATACCATATTATTTCCGCAGCTGGTAATGGCTTTATTTTATAAAAAGGCAAATGTGTATGGGTCCGTTGCCGGCCTGGCTGTTTCATTCATACTCAGGTTTGGGGGCGGAGATGCTACTTTGGGCATTCCAACCCTGATCCCTTACCCGATGATTGATGAATTTGGAACGGTCATGTTCCCTTTCCGTACTTTTGCCATGGTCAGCGGATTACTGACAATTGTTACCGTTTCCCGCTTAACAAACGGAATTTGCAAGCCGCGACCATTGCTTATGCCTGAGGAGGAAGTTGAGAAAGAGGAGAAAATGGATGTTTAACATGTAAATCTTTTAAAACCACCACCTCATTTCTATTTATTCACTATAAATGCCATGCGCACGGGGATACTCATCTAGTTCAGGATCATAACAGGATATCCGGTCGCTGACATCACGCATTGCCATTGACTGGCTGGAGGTTGGAGTTGTTTCCCCTTCTGCGCCGGCTCCCTCAGGCAAACGGATTCCGTAGAGCTCACGAGTTTTTCTTTCGACTTCATTTGTTAAACCCATGGCAAGTGTGAGGCTTTCGAGTAACCGCCGCCTGACGTTTTGGGAAATCAGGGCCCGAGCTTCTGCTTCATCGCCTGCTTCGAATAACATTGTTGCCTCATCTTCGAGTTCTTCACGTTCATCAAGAAGGCCGGTTTCAAAGTTTTCAATGCTGCCGGTAACCATATGTAAGAAGTCCCGGGGGTTTTCGCAGGTAAAGTACATCAGCCGTTTGAACTCGTGTACAGCAGAGCGGGTCGCTTCTTGCAAAGCATAATCAGCAGACAGAAACTCAGAGTCCGAGCCTTTGGTCATATAACGGTGCTGCAGGAACTCCGGAGTCACTCGATCAGTCGCGATTGGAATGGGTACGTAAGGAGTCGTCACGGCTCCGGTAGAGGCAAGCCAAAGTGTTTGCAACTCATCGTGTATATCAGGTCGCAGATGGGCAACCTGGCCATAACCTGATAAGTCGTTAGACCAGCGCGGATCACGTACAAGTGCCAGCATGTCGGTAAGGCTTACAGGGGCCAACTCCATAAGTTCATCCTCACGCTCATGGGGCATGCGCGCTCCAACGTAATAATCATCTATACCTGCTCCAGGGAAAGGCTGGCCATACACCTCTTGCAGGTCAAGATGGTTAAGACCGTCTGTTTCAGGATACCACCACCCCTGCTCTTCGGCGAAACTGATGAGGTTGGCCGATCCCATAAAGTTAACGTTGTTTTCAAAATCTATTGGAAACTCATTAATATAGCCGGGGTAAGATACGCGAACTTCGTCGGGCCCTAAACGCTCAGCTGCCCATAGCCCCTGGCCGCCGGCATAGTTAATAAATACCCAGCCTTCATTTTTATCGGCAAACAGGTGAGAATTGCCGCCATAGGTCGAGTAGCCGTATTCATCAATCAGCCCACCGATAATCTCCACGGCCTCACGGGCTGAACTTGCACGTTCCATGGCAATACGCGCTAAATCACTATAATTGGGCCCATATTGAGGCACTTCGGTCATATCTACGAGTTCCTGGCGTGAGGGCGACCATATGTCACGGGCTGCCAGACCATGCTCATTGAGCCCTCCGTTGGTTAGTGGCGGTGGAAATCCGGCATATTCCGAATACGTGGAGCTTATATACTTGTTCGTCCGCGCGGCCTGAGGGATGTTGATAAGTTCACCTGCAATTCTCGCCTCCCCGGTGACTCCGACCTCTATGGTAGAGCCTTCGGGATGCTCCTGCGCCGGCACGATATCAATCCAGTGACTGGAAGGCTCATGGCCGAAACCGCCGAGCAAGGTTGAGCCGTCTTCGGTAAGTTCGTTTCCAACGTAAAAGCCTATGCTTTTTTCCATTGGTTGATAGCGGCTTTCTAAAACGTTTGCATGTACATGCTCTTTTGAAGTGACCGTTAAATTTTTATCTGCCGGTGCCAGTTGCCATCCTGCCATACAGGATAGCCCTAGTATAAAAGCGAGTCCAAATAAACAGTTGTTATCGGATTTCATAAAATCTTTCTGTCCAATGAAGAATGGTTAGTTATAGTTTTACACTAAAAGATGATAAATAGTTCATATTCTATAGGTAAGCCTGATGCTGATGTATTCAATAGCCTTGAGATCCATATTTTCACAAAGGAACCACAAGTATTGGCTGGTAGTTGTGATAATATGTTTCATATTGAGAGTGATCGAAAAGACAATTACGAATTGCGAATTACGAATAGTTTTTGTTCGTAGATGATGGATTGTTTAGGAGCTATTTTTATTCACTTTTAAATGCAAAAGGGGGAGCGTGAATAAAACGATGAGAGTAATAGGTGGTTTATTGCTGGCAGCAGGACTGCTAATTACACCAGTTAGCTTACTATTGCAGTCCGGGCATCAATCCAGTATGTTTATTGTGGGTACTTCGGCGCTGGGGTTCGGCCTTGGACTTTTGCTGGCTGCAAACATAACCAGGACTTTAGGAATAGCAGAAGATCCATTTAAACACGAGAAAGGGGAAAAGTAGGGCGTGTCCGACAATCAGTGACGAGACCACCTTATTTTATCTAATTCACTCCCAATTTATCAGTCAACGGTAAGGTTTCCTTTTTCAGAGGGCATTTTTATACAAACCAAACTCAACTGATAACCTACAATCACTATTAAGGGAGAATTCGAAGGTTCTCCTTTTTTCTTTTTTATTTTACCTCCAAGACAACTACTTTATGCAGTCAATCTCAATTGCTTAGTCATTAGAACTAACCCTTTAATAGCTGTTCAGTGATTTTAATAAAAGTTTTACTAACCATTAGCATAACAACCGTCTTTTCATCATTGGTTTTTGCACAGAATGAAGTAAATTCAAATGATGAAAACTATCAACAAGACAACAAGTCATTCAATAACGCCGAAAGACTTAATACATCTGGCTTATTACAATCCCGTTACGAATACACCTTCCTGAAAGACTACGAAAATTTAAGCAGCTTTTACCTTCGGCGAATCCGACTGGATTTCAGCGGACAATTGTTTGGAGAACAAATATCCTATAGAATCAGACCGGAATTTGCCCGGACAGTAGGTCTTGAAGATGCCTGGATTAATTACGCTTATAATGCACAGGCGCAATTTCGTTTCGGATTAGTCCCTGTACCTTTTCATTGGTATCGTTTTATTAGCTCTTCACGACATCATTTTGTAGAGCGTGGGGTACCATCGGAAACCTTTGGCTTTCCGTCAGGGCGTGATTTTGGCTTAATGTTTCACGGACGTAATGAGAAAAATTCCCTAAGCTACCAGGCCGGCATTTTTGATGGAGCCGGCCCCGATTTTACTCAAAGCAATAGCTCTGGCAATGTTATATCAGGCAGGTTAGTTGCGGCGGTGAATGGTGAAGTGCCTGAAGATGAAACGGCCTTAGAGCATTTTGCAGAACCCAACCTTTCTTTTGGCCTTGGGATTCAGGCAGCTAATAAAAACGAATCCAGGGACTGGGCTATTGGCCGTACAGCGTTAAGTAACAACAGGGCAGACTGGATAACCGGGACCAGTGACATAAGTTTACGTTGGATGGGTTTATCCGTGACCGCTGATGGTTTTTTGCGAAAAGTCAACCCAGAGGCCATAGACGTTGATGATTACCATGGCTGGGCTTATATGACTTCAGCCGGTTACTTTATCAAACCACAGCGACTGGAGCTGGTTGCCCGCTACTCCGATCTTCGCTTGGATGCGGAAGATCCTGATACCAATGAAAGTGAAATGGGCATTGGATTAAATATTTACCACAGGGACCACGATCTAAAGACCCGGATTCAGTATTTATCGCAATATGATCAAGGTGATATAGATTTCGGACAGGATGCATACTTTCTGGTAGAGGTTCAGCTTAAGTTCTAAAGCCGGGTAAACATTAATTAGCAGTCGGTGATCAACAACATATTTGAATTCTTGCTTAAACTATGTTGAACCTCGGCTGGAGTCAGTAGTCACGGGAAAACTTAACCTAGTGCAACATCCAGGACCATCATGACCGTAAATCCGGTAAGTGTGGCCATGGTTACCAGATCGGTATTATTTCCGTCTTTTTGTGATTCCGGTATAAGTTCTTCTACGACCACAAATATCATGGCACCAGCAGCAAAGCAGAGTGTAAAAGGGAGTATCGATTGGATCTGCAATACAAAA
Source organism: Balneolales bacterium (assembly GCA_040878115.1). Lineage (GTDB taxonomy): Bacteria > Bacteroidota > Rhodothermia > Balneolales > Natronogracilivirgulaceae > JBBDMU01. The sequence goes on along the minus strand of JBBDMV010000110.1, from coordinate 4,507 downwards.
AAAGCTCCGGCCACACCCGCTACAGGCTCGACCATTCCCGATGCTTGTCCGATGAGGAAACTTTTAGACCGGCTCATGCCCTCCCGCCTGAGAGGCATGGAAACGGCAGTACCTTCAGGGAAATTCTGAAGGCCGATCCCAATGGCGAGGGCTACAGCTCCACCCAGTGTTGCGGTAGATAAATCTGCTGCTACCGCTCCGAATGCCACACCTACAGCCAGACCTTCAGGAATATTATGCAGGGTGATGGCCGATACTAACAGTGTACTCCGGTTCCATGAGGTTTTTATTCCTTCAGCCTTATGCAGGTCCTCTTTAGGGTGCAGGTGCGGCAGGATCATGTCAATCCCTCTCATCATAAGCCCTCCGCTCAGAAACCCTATGGCTGCCATAAGCCACGGGGTCTGTCCCATTTCTTCTGCCATTTGTATCCCGGGAGCAAGTAACGACCAGAAACTGGCTGCAATCATGACACCGGCAGCAAAGCCCAGCATCGAATCCATCACTGCGGGGTTTATCTCCTTTGTCAGGTAAACAAGGGCCGCACCGGCAGCCGTTATGCTCCAGGTAAAGAGCGTTGCTACCAATGCCTGTGTGACAGGATGAAATTGCTGGATGAACTCGATCATTTCCCGGATCTTTTGTCGTTCTGCGTAGACAGCCTTATAATCATCTCGACCAGCTCGTTCTCGTCAAAAGGTTTCTCCATGAGCGGAGCATTGGCAAGTTCAGTTGGCAGGTTCTCCCGGTCGTAACCTGTTAGGAGGAGGAAGGGAATATCGAGGGCCGCCAATTTGGAGGCTATTCCGTCGCTGCTTCGACCACCGAGATTAACATCCAGCACGGCGGCATTAAAATCATTTTCAGCGATAAGCTTTAGGGCTGCTTGTGCATTCAAAGCCGGGCCGAATACCTCAAAACCGGCGTTGGTAAGAGTCGATTGAATATTAAGGCCAACCAAAAATTCATCTTCAACGAGAAGGATGCGTTTATAACTCATTGTGAACCGATATGGTTTTCGTTATGGTTTTGATCATCTGACAGTGGAAGAGTAATTTCACAATGTAAACCTGAAGGGTTAAAGTGGAGCCTGGTTTCTCCCCCAACCGTTATGAGGCTTTGCTCGATCAGGGTCATGCCGAATCCCCGCTGGCGGACAGCCTCGACGGGAGGGCCGCCTTGCTCAACCCAGTCAAGTTGCATATCAGTGCCATTGTTGGTGGTACGAATGCGCCATCTCACGTTCAAACGCCCTGATGGGGCAGATAATGCACCATGTTTACTGGCATTGGTACCCAGTTCATGTAGAACGAGGGCCAAATGCAGCGCGGTCTGGGAAGAGAGGAATATCTTAGGACCGAAATATTCAACCCGATCGTTCTTTTCATTTAATATTAATTGTTTGTTCAGGATATCCTCAACATATGCGCCTTCCCATTTCGACCTGGTGAGAAGTGTGTGGGAACGAGCAAGTATATGCAGTCGCCCTTTGAAGCTGTCGACGAACTCTTCCGGATTTTCCGATTGCTGCAATGTCTGGTCAGCGATCGCCTGAATGGTCGCAATATTATTTTTGATACGGTGGTTAAGTTCACCGAGCAAGAGGCGTTGTGTCTGCTCGGCTTTCTTCCGCTCGGTAATTTCTTCGATCACCATGTTGATCCCAACCATATGCCCCTGCTGATTAAGCAGTGGCAGACAGTGTGCCAGCCAATGACGTTCAACTCCCGGCCGTGCAGGTGTTTGGCCGCTCACCTCTATATTCAACAGAGGCTTATTCGTTTCGATCACCCGGTACAAGTCTGCCTTAACGTTCTCAAAGAATCCAGGAAGGAGTTCACGCATTGGCTGGCCCAGGTGCTCTTCGACAGGTATTTCATTCATCCTTGCAAGGTGGTCATTGACCCGGGAAAACCTCAGGTTGCGATCCAGCACGCATAAGCCAACAGGTACATTCTGGTAAATGGTCTCGATTTCTTTTAGGCGGTTGCCGGAAATTTGAATTTGATCTTTAAGTTGGTCCTCCACCTGCTTCAGCCGAAGCAGGGCGACCTGGTTTGTGCCGATAACCGCATCCACTTTATGGTTGCGTAATGCATCGAGGGTCTCTTCGGCCTCCTTTAGGCGCTTTTCCAGTTCAACCTCTCTGGATGATTTATCTGTCATCTTTTCCTTCTTCGTAAAGATTCAAGACTTCGGCAAATTTACGAGCATCGGAAAGATCACCATGGATGATCTTTAGGGGTTCCGGACTCGTAACGACAACAGAAGGTGTCAGTAATATGTTGTAGTCAAGAGCGGTTTGAAAATCCTCCACAACGTCAACAACCTTGATATGGTGGCGCTGTGGCAGCCATTGCTCGCAAAGGCGCTCAAGGTTCTCCCGAGCCCGTTTTGAATGGTCTCCCTCACTAATCACGAACAGGATCAATGAGTAATGCACTTGCTCCGGTTTCTCTACCTTCTGCCCCGCATCTGAATTCATAGGTTCTTTACTTGTTTGTGGAATCCTCAATGATGATCCCATTATCAGTGATCCAAAATTCATGATATTTATGGGAATGCCGGGTGCCGCGTGATTTCAGCATCAGTAAAGTACGGCCGACACGATCTTTTTCCCTGAAATAGTTTAAAAGGATAGCCGAATCCACAAGCGAGGAAATCTTGACGTCGCTGATCTCTAACTTGTTTTCCATTGCAGAGAATATTTGGTTCGTATAGATACAGGTGATTCCACGTTTTATAGCCGTATGATGTAGGCGAATTAAAAATTCTATTGCTGCCTGTTCAGACCCGATACGGTTGGTCGCGGAAATGGCGTCCAATACAAGATGTTCTGGTTTGTATTCCTCTATCTCTTGAATGATGCGATATAAATGTTCCTCCATGCCCATTGATTCGGGCATGACCGGTGTGATGCGCAAAGCATTTTTTTCAAGCAAAGATTTAAGATTTAAGCCCACGCTTAGCATTTCACTGACAAGCGCCTGTTCTGATTGTTCAAAACTCAGGTAAAGCACCCGTTCACCGAGACGAGCGGCTGCGGTTGTAAGCATAAAAGCCAGTGTGGTTTTGCCGCTTCCGCTCGGTCCGCTAATCAGGATAGACGAACCTTTTCGATAACCTCCGCCGAATACAGCATCCAATTTGGCATCCCCGGTTGAAACAAACTTCCCGGTTGATTGCTGCACCAGGTCGACAGAGGAGAGGGGCATGACCACGATCCCCCGCTTCGATATTACAAAAGGATGCTCCCGACTGGCAAAATCAGAGCCGCGGTATTTCTTTATGAGCAGCCGTCGTGTGTTGACTTGTTCAAGGACCCTCTGGTCCATTTGAATAACGCAATCGGCCATGAAATCGAGATAATCATAGTCACGCTGTATACCCCCTGCCTTGACTGTCATAACGGCTGTTATCTTTTGTTCGCTCAGCCAGCGTTGCAAGATGATTAGTTGATTGCGGGCACGGGCAGGTTCGTTAAACAGCCGCAGTAACATATCGATAGCGTCGATGACAATCAATTGGGCGCCGATTCGCCGGGCCTGGCCCGCTAGAATGGCGCATAGTCCTTCAATACTGAATTTTCCGGACGCAACCGCTTCGAAATCGATTTCAGGATTGATCAGGGCCAATTTACCCTCCTCCTCCATCGAAGCCAAATCCCAACCCAGTGCAAGTGCATTATGCCGCACCGCCTCGCGTGTTTCTTCGAAAGAAATGAACACCGAGGATCGCCCCGATTCAGCTCCGCGAATCAGTAATTCCAGACCAAGAACGGTCTTGCCTGCCCCGGGGCCACCATTAATAATAGTCAATCGCTGCGTAGGCAATCCACCATGCAGCACTTCGTCCAGCCCCCCGATTTTCGTCGGTGTTTTGGGTAGAGATCGGGGTTCTACAGAATAGGATTCCCCATCAATTTTGTGATTAGCAGGTTGATTCATAACGTATCCATGGGTCATTTATATGACAAATATAACGACGATATTTCAAGTATATGAAGGCCGTTATCTACTTTGCCATCGGGTTTTATATGTAAATAACAAAGCTATTCCGGACTTTTCAGGATCAGAAGTAGAATTAGTTGTCATAGGGAAAAAAAGAAACATGAGAAGTTCGTTAAAGCTCTATGCTTATTGATATTCATCTACTTTTGATAACTGATATAAAGGCAAGATAACATCTTTTTAAATAAATCTAATTTTTCTTGATATCACCTAAGAAACCAGGTCATTCTGGGATGCCTTTAGTTTTTTGCAGGTACGGTTAAATTACATCTCGTAAGAATTTTTTTTAACTCTCTTGCCGATTTCATTCATGACCGTTCCGGAACCATATAGATTTTTTTGTAATGTAAACTTTTAGCTCAAAAGTCTACGTTAAACATAGCCTAAAATAAAAAAAGCCCTGCACATCTATAATTAAATAGCGTACAAGGCTCCATATCATCTGTGGGACCGGGCGGAATCGAACCGCCGACACACGGATTTTCAGTCCGTTGCTC
>JBBDMV010000109.1:0-16784 GCA_040878115.1 Balneolales bacterium | reverse complement strand
AAAGGTTAATAATTAAGGTTGACTAAAATGTATTTATACTTTTGATACACCCCCAAGGGCTTCTCCCAATACCCCACGTCAGCCTGAATGCGCAGATTGGGCCATACGAACATCATATGGCCAATCTGCGAAGTTGAAACCCCGGTGAGTTGCATCAAAGAGATCTTCGACTTCAGTTGGGAATATTATTAGAGGCCTTATGGCATCATGAGCCAACTTGCGCATTCAGACTGACGTCGATATTCTATTGCTGTACAATGATATACGTCAGTTTGAGCGCAGCCGGATTCCCCAATGCCCGTGTTGCTAGATTCATGATAGTTGTAATTAGTCTTTTTCTTATAAACAACATCCACTATGCGGACTGTGATGGATTTATATTCTAATGCTGAAAGCATATACATGCGTTGGATACCCGACAATATATGATAACATAAAAGGAATAAAAGAATTACCCCAAATTGAAATGATTAAACCTTTATTAAGGTTAATACAAATGTAATTTCAGACAATAAATTTTTTCGATAAATAATGGCAAGAGCAACAGCAGAAAAATTAACAACACTGGGAGCACTCAAAAAAAGCGGATGGGAATCGGTTCCTATAAAGCTGGAGATGCGTAACAACCTGGTCCGGAAGCTCAATAAGGGTGAGAAACTTTTTCCGGGCATCGTGGGGTATGAAAAAACGGTGATCCCACAACTTGAACATGCCTTGTTATCCCGGCATGATATTATTTTGCTGGGGCTTCGTGGACAGGCAAAAAGCCGGATTCTTCGTTTGCTGGTCAATTTTCTGGATGAATTTATGCCAGTGATCGCCGGCTCTGAAATTAATGATGACCCATTTAATCCGCTTTCTAAATACGCAAAAAAGCTGATAGAGGAGAAAGGCGACGATACGCCTATCAGCTGGCTTCACCGTTCCGAACGTTATGCCGAAAAGTTGGCGACACCCGATACCGGCGTCGCTGATATCATTGGTGATGTTGACCCCATTAAAGCGGCTACACGACGGCTCACGCTTTCGGATGAGGATGTAATCAACTTTGGATTGATTCCCCGTACCAATCGCGGCATATTTGCTATCAACGAACTTCCGGACCTGCAGCCTCGTATCCAGGTATCCCTGCTTAATGTCATGCAGGAAAGAGATATTCAAATAAGGGGATTTAATGTCAGGGTCCCGCTGGACGTGATGATGGTGTTTTCAGCAAACCCGGAAGATTATACAAATCGCGGAAATATCATCACTCCGCTTAAAGACCGTATCGACTCACAGATCATCACCCATTATCCGAAATCCATAGATGCGGGTATGGAAATCACCCGGCAGGAGGCATGGGTACAACGTGATAGTGGATTAGAAGTGATCGTGCCGCATTTTGTGCGGGAGGTTGTAGAACAGGTGGCCTTTGAAGCACGAGGGTCCGAATATATCGATCAAAAAAGTGGAGTATCGGCCCGGATGACCATCACCGCTATAGAGCATATGGTCTCTTCTGCCGAGCGCCGGGCTGTTATAAATGGGGAGAAGAAAACGATCATCCGTGTTTCCGATATTTATTATGCCATACCCGCGCTGACTGGCAAACTGGAGTTGGTATACGAAGGTGAGCAGGAGGGAGCCCTTAATGTAGCAAAGCTTTTAATTGGCACTTCTATCAATAAGGTATTTAAGAAGTATTTTCCTGATCCGCAGAAAAAAGATGAGGGTTCAAAATCTCTATATACGGGTGTCATAACATGGTTTGCAAAAGGACACAAAATAGATCTTCCGGATAATCTTAGTGCCAAAGAGTACGCTAAGCGTCTTTCTAAAGTGGCTGACTTAAAGGAGTTGGTAAAAATGAACGCCCGGCCTGAGAGCAACGAGGAGCTCTACGCCATGATGGATTTTGTACTGGAAGCCTTGCACCAGAATTCTATTCTTGGAAAAGATGATCTGGATGATCAGCGTTCATTTACGGACCTGGTAGGTTCCATGCTCGGCTCTCTGGGTGATTTTAATGGTGGCTATGATGATGAGTGATGCATTCGAGGCTGTTTCCGACCTGGCGCTTGCCGCTTCGTTAAGCGTCCACGCTTCACGAACTTGCACCCGGGAACCCCGCCCCTCCCAACACATCCTGTGGTTACCAACAGCCGCGGCATAATGATAAAAAGGCGAGTATTATCTACAAGGCATGTCACCCATCAGCAAAGTAAAGAGGAATATTTTATATATAAGTAATTTCTATTATCTTTAAAAGATAAAGGCACTAAAAACCCATCCTTAATAAACAATTACAATCTTGCATTCTAAAACCCATATAGCCATTATAGGTATCGGTGCGGTAGGCGGCTTTTACAGTGGATTGTTAGCCGGACATTATTATCAATCCGATGAAGTGGAAGTAAGCTTTATCGTGAGAGGATTAAATAAAAAAGCCATTATTGAAAATGGACTACGAATTAAAGCGGCTGATTTTGATCAAGTTGTTCATCCCGATAATATAACCGACGACCCCTCTACCCTGAGGACCATTGATTACCTTATTTGCTGTACCAAAAGTTACGGTCTTGAACAAAGCATCGAACAGGTTAAACCTGCCATTGATAGTCAGACGGTTATCCTGCCGTTGCTAAACGGGGTGGACAGCAGAGAAACGATAGAAAAGCTTCTGCCTGAAAATGAAGTCTGGGATGGTTGCGCTTATATTGTTTCCCGATTGGAGGAGCCCGGCCTTATTCAAACGCACAGTAAAATGCGTTCATTGAATTTTGGATCAGACAAAGGGACAGCGGAGAAGCTTAAACAAGCAGAAACCATTTTTCGAAATGCTGGTATTGACGCTTACTGGTCAAAGAATATTGAGAAGACCATATGGGAGAAATTTATATTTATTTCAGCCATGGCTACAGTGACCTCCTATCTTGATACCACTGTGGGAGACATTCAAACCAAAGAAGAGGGGCAAAAACTGTTTCTCGCTTTGTTGACTGAAATAAAAGCTGTAGCCGATGCTAAGAGGATCCCGGTGTCCGATAATATTATTCAGGATACCATTGAAAAGTCTTCTTATATGCCACCCGAATCAACAACATCCATGCACAGCGACTTTCAGGCCGGCAAGCTAACGGAGCTGGAATCACTGACAGGCTATATCGTAAAATCAGGGCGCGAGCTTGGGGTGGATGTACAAACGTATGAAATGATGTATACAAAATTGAAAGGCTGATAAGATAGCAATAATAAACTGCGGGAGAAAAGAGGTGTTCGAAAACTTGATCTGTCTTGCTAAAAGCCATTGCGCAAAGGGTGCGAACAGACTTTTAATAGCATGTTTATTAACTAGAAGCCCCACTCATGTATATCAATAATATTCTTTTAAATGTATTTCCTGAACGGAAACGATCAGCAGAAAAGGGAGTATGATATGATCTGAGTGAGGCTTTTTTGCTTATTTATAAATCGAAGGGAATTCGAGTCCCAACACTTAGAACAAGCTGATCATAAGTGCTAAGAACGAATTTCAATTCTCCATAAAGACTTCCGAAGCCTGCTTCATATTCGGCTCCGCCTCCGAGATTAATCCCTGTCCATGAACCTGAAGCACCTCCTGCCCCACTAAAACTGGTTTCATCCCAGCTTACGGAGGAAGTTATATGACTGATGCCGGCAAGTCCGTACGCCGAAATCTCGTCTTCCTCGTAGAAAAAGTAGTTTCCATTAACATTAAATTCACTGATTCTGCTACTGCCACCTTCATAGCTTTCCGGAAAGAAATAGGTAAATTCAAGGCCGGCACGTATTTGCTCATTGGCCGGAATGGTATAGTAGCCATTTGCCTGAATACCCAGCTTTGTAACCTCACTACCGTAAGCCAAGCCGCCCCCTGCTTTAACTTGTGCATTCGCTTCAGTGGCAGTCATCAGTCCTAAGCAAAGAAGTAATGTTGTCAGGCATAGATTAGTTTTATATAGAAATTTCATTGTAAAGTGTTTTTAGATTTAATAAATAAATGTAATTTTTAAGGTATGATTCATTAATAATGCTGTGATCTTCTTCATCAATTCAACATCATTTATTTTATAGGGATAATTAGAACTTTAGTTCTATAAAATAACCGGCAGATGATAAGGTTCAGCTGCTGACCACAATAATATAGCAATAATTAATATATGCAACTTATGTTTATTGGCAATCTGTATCCCTGTATTCTTCATCCCAACAAGACTTTTCACCCTCGTTATACTCATCGGTAATGAAGTATCCTGTTCCAGTTTCAATATTCCAATCTAACTCAGTATATACCTGGCCATCACTGTTTATGAAAAGGATACTGTATTGGGGATCATTAGCTTCATATAAGATTTCAAAGTGTTCTCCCTCGCTTGCATTATCCTGTAATAAAATACGGACAGGATTATCATCCACCATTTCGTATTCGATCCTGTATACCGATCCACTTGATTGTTCTATATTATAAACGTCCCAAGAGCCGGTTTGAGAGTCGGCAGAGACTAGCGTTCTAAGCATGATCTCATCATCTATCGTTTGTTCTTCTGTATTAGCAGAGACTTGTAGTTTCCATTCTATGTCACCGTTTGACAGCTCTTGAGCCGTAACTAAAAATGAGGCGCTTTCACCTTCAAAGGGCTGGTCATATTCCCAAACAAACATATCATCTTTAAAATCAACTTGCCCCCATTGGTTCTTGTTAAAAAACAAGCTTGGCAGCATGGCCATGGAAGAAAATTTTTGCTGAACGATCGTAGCATGCATAGCTGCCATATCATGGTTTCCAAGGATCTGTGACATTTCGTGGCTGCTCATCTCCGCAACTTTTTGATTGCTTTCACTTTCAAAGATTGAAAGGTCCATAGTAACATTTTCCAGGCTTGGGGGTTCCGGTGCATCTTCAAGGTCTATTGAACTTGCAGGATCGTCACTACATGAGGTCATCAATAGAGGGAAAAAAAATAGTGTGAGAATATAGGTTCTGGGAAGCGTTTTTATTTTCATTTCTTCTTTTTTGAGGTTATTAAAAAAAAGGGCCCGAAAAGAAACAACATATAAAATAGCATACCCTCAGTATAAAGAGGCATTTAGCAGAAACACTCCGTGTGTTATTGATGCTATAGAAGAGTTGTTTATTAATCTCCGTGCATTCCCTTAAACTTGTTACGTCCAAGTTTAAAGATTGAATCATCAAGGCTGTTTTTGCTTGATTAAGCTTATTGTTTTAATGAAAAACCGGCTCATTCCTCTCTTTCTTATCCGAGAAAAGGCCAGCCTTATCGATAAATTAAAATTTACCAATACAAAAGAAACTATTACATAATACGTTGATTTTGCATCAAAATCATCCATTTAGTTTTCTTCATCCCTCTCCAAATGAAGCAGGTAATGGATTAGATTTTCTTGCTGGTCCTGGGAAAAGCCATTTTCTTCATCAACCCAAAACTCATGACCGATGCCTTTTACATTCACCTGGGCCAGTTCCGGCATTCTGCGGTTGGCCTCAAGGACCCGTTCGCGCAAACTTCTATCGAGCAGGGCACGCAAACTTTGGGCAGGATCTGCGGGAATCCCCCGAAATAATGTTCCGGGAAGCCCCAACTGGGTTTCGGGGTCAGCCCCCACAGCTACACCACCGTCATGGAGATATGGTGGCGTCCAATTCAAGCCAAGTAAGCCTTTTACTTTATATCCACCTTCCGTGTTCCCAAAGGCCCAGGCAAGATTGATTTGGTCCTGATCAATTAAATCCATGGGTATGTCTATGGTCCTGGTACCAGGCGGGACAGGAATTTTACCATTAAAGGGGTAGCCTGTGGGCGGCACCATAATTTCTTCAAAATCTTCTGAAGCACGTGCTCTCATCGGTTCTGTACCGACCTCCTCAACAGGAAGAACAAGATTATTGGTAAAAGCCGGGCCGGAATGGCAATCCCGGCATCCGGCATCCAAAAAGACCCGCCTGCCATTGATAACATTTGATGTTGAAATTGGTTCGTGCGGGGGAGGCGGGACCAGCGAATTTTGAAAGGCCGACATGGCATTTACCTCTTCCAAAACCTTATGGCCAGGCGTTCCGGCCCAAAGCCCGCTTGGCGTTACAAAAGAAGACTGTGGATAACTTGGAAGTGTAACGGCGTGATTGGAGACCGGTGATTCTTCGGTTGGATTGATACGTGCAAAAAACTCTGTGGGTGTCTCTTCATTATTCAGACTGTAACGATAGTTTTCATTAGCTGTATTTTGCAGTAATGAACCTACGTATACTTCCCGATCAATATTATGTAACCGATGAAAAGCTTCAACATCGGCGAATTTATCAGAGTTCAGCGCATGAACGTTGTTGTTAAGGACCGACAAGCCCCGGAAGGGCCCGGCCATCGAAAAACCGGTCCACCCATATGGATGATCACCAAGTGTGAAAGAATCTGGTATGCGGGTTGGTGTGGCGCGGGTTTCGTTGGATGAGTCAAAATTTCCAGGAGGCCAACGTGTTAATGTAGAATCAACAGCGTTCTCAAGAGAGTCGGGGTCCGGCAAGTAGTGCAATTCACCGTCAGAGCCCATCACTTGTATGCTGTTTTCCATGATAAAACGGTCGAGATCATCTATATCTGTATTAGCAAAATAAGACGCCGAATTTGTTCCCATAGCCAAAAGTAAACCAGCGTTCAGGTTACTGTTAGGGGCACCTTCAATAATCATTTCAGAATCCGGATCATAAGCACTGTGGCAGGCAGCGCAGGAAATCCCCACCATAGGCTTTCCTCTGTTAAACCTGATTTTCATTCCAAGCGGCACATAAGCCCCCTTGGCTACGTCAATGCCAGTATTTATGATATCCCCTTGATCAATAACCCTCCCGCCGATAACAGCGTCCTCAGCTGCGCGAACCCGAAGGTTATTGGTACCTCTGCCCCGCAAGCTAATTAAGGATTTCGTGACACCCCAAAAGCTCATCGGCCCGTTCATCATACCAAGTATATCGGTAAAGAAGAACTCGTTGCTGAAAGTCTCCTCATAAAAAGCATTTCGTCCGAGTTCCAGAAGGTCCTCATCAATTCGAACTGCGCCATTTGCCGGGGTGAGCATACGTTGCCCCTCTTCGGTCTGCAACAAACTGTCTGCCTCCTCGTGGGTGACATGCACCCCCCAATATTCATAAGCCTGTTCGGTGTTTCCTCTTTCCGGATTCAGAATTTTTGACATCAGTGGGTTGTATGCATAATGCCAGTCTCCCAAAAAGAAAATGCTCATCAGCACAACGATCAAAATTAAAGGGGTAACCCAGGCAATTCGCTTAACAATTCGTCTCTTATTACTCTTATTTTCGCTCTTGTTTTCCTCGCTCATGATGTTTTTGAGATAGTTTTGGCTAAGTATTTGTTCAAGTTACAGTACTTTACTAAAAGTAAATATATAAATAATTATCCTTTCATACTTCTTTCCTTGATATTCTGAGAAAAAAAGATTTAGTGTCTTGAACCCGGCATTACGTACCGGGCTATGCATAGTTGAAACCCCTGTCAAAGTTTCCCCTCATAGCAAATCAATTCAAGAACAAAATTATCTTTCAGTCTAAGCCTGAAAGGCTTAAATATGATTGGTGGATAAAACCAACCATGCCTGAATAAACCAGCAACCGTAATTTCATCAATCGGTAATATGTGAATGGTTTCCGTGATGCGGGTACATTATGTAGAGACGCAAAATCTTGCGTCTCTACGGTGGATTAAACCAACCATGCCTGAAGTTTACGGGTGTCGGCGAAATGGCTTTTGATACAAACCCTCAGGGGTGGTTGTTTTTTTATCCGGCCTCAGGTTAATAAGATAAAGTAACTAAAGTTAAAGTTATTTTCTTATACGTAAAAGCGCTTCCATTACCTATATAAATTAAGGCTTACTTTTTTTTACACGAACTACTTAAGGGGTTACCAAAAAAAATGATTATAAATTTAGTTTTGGCACATCAGGCATCTAAATAATAATAATTTTATTTAGGGTATTTCCTTGACAGTTTAGTTATTTTTGATAAATTACCATAAGGATACAGACAATAAATACCACCATTTTGAATAATTCTATATCATACTCACACAGCATCAATTCAACAGCACCCGCTGTGAAGGCTGATGTGCGTTTGATTGAACCCATTTTCTCACCTTCCATTCTAATTTCGATAATTAGCATTCACATTCTACTAATTATCCTAATTATTCTAGGAATAAACTCTGAGCTAATTAGCTAACAACCCAGAGGTCATTCCTAAGCCTGTCTTTAAAGATTAATTTTTATTAAAATAGACAAATAGGATTGACCTCTGGGGAAAGAACTATGCAAAACACTTTCCACACAGCAAACCAATTCAATTCTAATACTTATCCTTTATGAACACAGCAGTCACAACACGGTCAAAAGTTGATGAAAACGATTTGCAAGATCAGGAGCAACTTGAACTCATGGGCGGGGAAATTCTCGTTAAAGGCATTTTAGACCAGGGAGTTGATACAATTTTCGGCTATCCAGGCGGTGTAGTACTTGGGGTTTATGATGTTTTGTATAAAAATCCTCAATTGCGTCACATCATGATCCGCCACGAGCAAGGTGGGACTCACGCAGCAGAAGGTTATGCCAGGGTCACAGGGAAGCCGGGTGTCGTGCTGGTAACATCAGGCCCGGGGGCAACCAACACCGTAACCGGCATTACCAACGCCATGATGGATTCCATCCCGATGGTTATTTTTACCGGACAAGTGGCTTCCTCAATGATCGGTAACGATGCCTTTCAGGAAGCTGATATCGTAGGAATTACACGGCCGATTACTAAGCACAGCTATCTGGTCAAGGATGTGAACAAGCTCGGCGATATAATAAAAGAAGCTTTTGTGATTGCTTCGTCCGGCCGCCCCGGACCTGTTTTGGTTGATCTTCCAAAAGATATGCTTTTTACCAAGGGTACTTACAAGCCTTCAAAAAAAGTTCAAATACAGGGTTTTACACCCAAAGTGATGGGCAATCGTGAAGAAATTGAACGTGCGGCCGATCTGATAAGTAACGCGACAAAACCTCTTTTGTATGTCGGTGGCGGGGCCATTATGGGTGATGCTCACAAAGAAGTCATTGAACTTGCCAGAAAAACCAATACCCCTGTTACCACAACATTAATGGGACTTGGAGCTTTCCCGGAGAGTGACCCCCTTTCCCTGGGTATGCTGGGTATGCACGGGACATGGTGTGCCAATATGGCCGTTCAGGAATGCGATGTGCTTATAGCCGTGGGCGCACGTTTTGATGATCGTGTAACCGGCAGGGTGAAAGACTTTTCGAAGAATTCCCGCAAAATCCATATTGATGCTGATGCATCCTGTATAGGTAAGAATGTACCCGTCGAAGTCCCAATCGTTGGTGACGTCAAAGCCGTATTGCCTCAAATAATAGAACGTGTCACGGAGGTTGACACTACAGACTGGATGAATACCATTCAGAACTGGAGAGACACTCATCCGCTCCGCTACAAGCAAAGAGATAATGAAATTGCCCCTCAGTATATGGTGCAAAAAATATCGGAAGTGACGAAGGGCGATGCTATTGTTTCAGTCGATGTGGGGCAGCATCAAATGTGGACAGCCCAATATTATAATTTCAATAAACCCAAATCCTGGCTTTCTTCCAGCGGGCTCGGGACAATGGGTTTTGGTTTTCCGGCATCTATAGGTGCTGCAATTGCCGCACCTGATCGCACGGTTTTTTGCATAACCGGTGATGGTGGTTTTCAAATGACCTCCATTGAACTTGTAACAGCCGTTCAATACAAGATCCCGATTAAGATAGCTATTATGAATAATGGCTATCTTGGCATGGTAAGACAATGGCAGGAACTTTTTTACGGTAAACGCTACTCACATTCTTTCCTTAAAGACAGTAATCCTGATTTCGTAAAAATGGCTGAAGCTTTTGGTGCCGTTGGCTTCAGGGCCACAACCCCTAAAGAACTCGATGAGGTCCTCGCAAAAGCTATGTCCATTAACGATGGTCCGGTCTTGATGGATATCGTTGTATCACCTGAAGAAAACGTTTACCCTATGGTCTCGCCGGGAGCCGCCGTAGATGAAATGGTAGACACTGAAGAACCGGTTGCCAAAAAAGGCAAATAAAATCTTAATTTCTAATACATAAACGTTTAATGGCATTGACTAAAATGGACCCCGAAGAAAAAACCTACACGATCTCGTTACGGGTGGCGCAAGGTTTTAATGCATTATCCAGGATTGTAGGCCTGTTCAGTGGGCGCGGGTTCAATATAGACAGCATCAGCTTTGGTGATGCTGAAAAACCTGAGTACGCCCGGGTTACGATCACCACTCACGGGGACCGAAGAATTATTGACCAGATCATCCTTCAACTCGACAAGCTGGTGGATGTACTCAATGTAGAAGATCTTACCTATATTCCTCACATGGAACGTGAGCTTGCCTTGATAAAAGTATCATCGAACCCAAGGAATCAATCCGAGATCATTCAGGTAATCAACGTGTTTCGCGGCAATGTGATCGATATCACACCGGATAGTCTAACTATAGAAGTAACAGGACGTAATAACAAAGTTGACGCCACCATCAGTATGTTGCGCAGGTTCGGCCTTCTGGAAGTGGCGCGGACAGGTACCGTAGCTTTGAAACGAGAATATCAAGATTCCATTTACAGCAATGCAAATGAGGAATAGAATAGATATTTTTCACACATAGCCTTAAAAAGGGCACTATATTATTATAACTGACAACCCAAAAAAGGACAACCACAAATTTATGAAACTTTATTATAACTCAGACGCCGATTTAAGCCTGTTACAAAACAAGACCATTGCCATTCTTGGCTATGGAAGCCAGGGCCATGCCCATGCCCTTAACCTTAAAGAAAGCGGCGTAAGCGTTGTAGTCGGACTGCGAAAAGAAAGCCGTTCCTGGAAAAAAGCCGAACAAGCCGGACTCACCGTTAAAGAAACAAGCGCAGCCGCCGCTACAGCCGATATCATCATGGTCCTTTTACCGGATGAAAAGCAGGCTGAAGTCTATGAAAACGACATCAAACCCAGCCTCACTAAAGGCAAATCTCTTGTTTTTGCTCATGGCTTCAACATTCATTACAACCAAATCAAACCACCAGCTGATGTTGATGTATACATGATCGCTCCAAAAGGCCCCGGTCACCTGGTCCGCCGCGTTTATCAGGACGATAAGGGTGTTCCCTGCCTTTTTGCTATTCACCAAAACTCCAGCGGCAACGCTCAAAGCCTGGCCCTCGCATACGCCAAAGGGATTGGCGGCACACGTGCCGGTGTTATTGAAACTACATTTGAAGAGGAGACTGAAACAGACTTATTTGGTGAACAGGCCGTGCTTTGCGGCGGGGCTACTGAACTGGTTAAAGCAGGATATGAAACCCTTGTTGAAGCTGGTTACAAGCCGGAAATTGCCTATTTTGAATGCCTGCACGAACTCAAACTTATCGTTGATTTATTATACGAAGGCGGCATTGCCGGAATGTATTACTCTGTAAGTGATACAGCTGAATACGGCGGCATGACCAGCGGACCTAAAATAGTTGATGCTGACACCAAGAAGCGAATGAAAATCATTTTGGAGGACATACAAAATGGTTCTTTTGCCAGAGAGTGGATACTGGAAAATAAAGCAGGACGCCCGGCACTGGAAGCCCTGCGTCGTCAGCATCGCGCTTTGGGAGTTGAAAAAACAGGAACCCAATTACGTGGAATGATGAGCTGGATCAAAAATGGGGAAAAACCGACAAATGAAGAAAAGGTCAGTTAAAATTTTCGACACCACCCTTCGGGATGGTACTCAGGGCGAAGGAATTAGCTTCTCCTCCGAAGATAAACTCAACATCCTCAAGCGACTTGACCGCCTTGGTGTGGATTATGTGGAGGGTGGCTGGCCTGGCTCCAATCCCAAGGATATGGATTTCTTCCGCAAGGCTAAGGAATATTCCTGTAGCCATGCCAAAATAGTAGCTTTTGGAAGTACAATGCGTGCCGGGAATAAAGCACAGGATGATCCGAACCTTCAAGCATTGCTTGAAGCCGGCACCCCTGCGGTTTCCATCTTCGGAAAAAGCTGGTTACTTCATGTAGAATCTGCTCTCGGTATCTCAGCAGAAGAAAACCTTGATCTTATACGCCAGTCAGCATCTTATTTAAATGCCTCTGGTAAAGAGGTTATTTATGATGCTGAACATTTTTTTGATGGTTATAAAGATAACCCGGAATATGCTTTAAATACTTTACAGGCTGCAGCTGAGGCAGGGGCCAACGTTTTGGTCCTTTGTGATACCAATGGGGGAACTCTTCCACATGAAGTTTCGGAGATTGTGGCTACTGTCAAAAAACAGACTGACACCCAGCTCGGGATACATGCCCATAACGACTGCGATCTTGCTGTGGCTAATTCCATAGCGGCTGTTCAGCAGGGTTGTGAACATGTGCAGGGCACAATAAACGGGTATGGGGAGAGGTGTGGGAATACTAACCTTTGCTCCCTCATCCCCAATTTGCAGGTCAAGCTCGATTACCGGTGTATACCTTATGAACAGATTACCAAACTCACTGCCCTCTCACTCTACGTAAGTGAACTCGCGAATCTGGCCCATTCCGGAAATCTTCCGTTTGTGGGGAAAAGTGCTTTCGCTCACAAAGGCGGCATCCATGTAAGTGCGGTGATGAAAAATCCGTCAACTTACGAACATATTAAACCGGAGGAAGTTGGGAACGGGCGACGTGTTTTGGTTTCAGATCTCTCGGGCCGTAGCAACATTCGCTATAAAGCCGAAGAACTGGGTATGGACCTGTCATCCTGCGGCGATAAGCTGCACGAAATTGTCGAAACGCTCAAGACTTTGGAAAATGAAGGATATCAGTATGAAGCCGCTGAAGGTTCGCTGAACCTGCTCATCCAGAGGATGACGAAAGACTGGGAAGACAGCTTTGAATTGAAAGGATTTCGCTTGCTTATTGAAAAGAATGAAGCTGAAGCCGTACGGTCGGAAGCCACTATACGCCTGAAGGTGAATGGCATTACCGAACATACAGCCGCCGAAGGAAACGGGCCGGTCCAGGCACTGGACCTTGCTCTTCGTAAAGCTTTGGGTAAATTCTTCCCTGAAATTGAGAATATGCACCTTTCTGATTACAAGGTGCGTGTTTTAAATGAAAAAGACGGCACGGGAGCAAAGGTCCGTGTGTTGATTGACTCCACTTCCAATGGTCACCATTGGGGTACAGTTGGAGTTTCAGAAAATATTATTGAAGCAAGCTGGCAAGCATTGATGGAAAGTTTTTCGTACTACCTGCTTCACCATCAAGAAAACGAAAACAAAAACGGAAAATATCATGAAAAAACAGATAACCATTTTCGACACTACGCTTAGGGACGGCGAACAAGCGCCGGGGTTCAGTATGAACCTGGATGAAAAACTCCGCATGGCCTCCCAGCTAGAGCTACTAGGTGTTGATGTTATCGAAGCCGGTTTTCCGATTGCTTCCGAGGGGGATTTTAAGTCCGTTCAGGCTATTGCTAATACGGTCACCTCCTGTAAGGTCGCCGGGCTTGCCCGAACTACAAAGGGTGATATTGATCGTGCCTGGGAAGCTTTAAAAGGGGCCCGTTTTCCAAGGATTCACACCTTTATCGCGACTTCAGATATCCATATGGAGCATAAGCTGAACAAAACCCGCGAGGAAGTCTTGGCTGATGCCGTAAACGCCGTTAAAATAGCAAAATCTTATTGTGATGATGTTGAGTTTTCAGCAGAGGATGCGACACGCAGTGATCCTGAATTTCTATATAGAATACTAGCGGCTGTGATCGATGAAGGTGCCACCACTATTAATGTACCGGATACGGTTGGCTATGCTTTGCCGCAGGAGTTTGGGGAGTTAATAAAAAATATTCTGGAAAATGTGCCTAATATAAATAAAGCTGTAATTAGTGTGCATTGCCATAATGATCTGGGCCTGGCGGTAGCTAATTCCATTATTGCTGTACAAAATGGTGCACAGCAAGTGGAATGTACGATAAATGGCATCGGAGAACGGGCCGGCAATGCTTCTCTTGAGGAAATTGCCATGATTTACAAAATCAGGCATACGGAATTTGATTGCGATACCAGTATTAATACAGAACAAATTTATCCTGCAAGCAAACTCCTTTCAGAAGTAACCAAAAATGAAGTTCAGGCCAATAAAGCTATTGTAGGAAGAAATGCTTTTGCGCATGAAGCAGGGATTCATCAAAACGGTGTATTGAAAAATCCCTTAACCTATGAGATTATGACACCACAATCTGTCGGGTTATCATCCAATAATATTGTATTGGGTAAACATTCCGGGCGGCGTGCACTTAGTGAACGGATTAAGGCCCTTGGATTTAGTTTCACAAAGGAAGAGATGGATAAGATTTATACAGGATTCTGCAAATTAGCTGATGATAAGAAGGTCGTTTTAGATACCGATCTTGTGAATTTATCAACCAAAGGAGCAACGGAACCTGGAAAAAAGTTTCCACAAAAAATAATTCAGAAATATTTAAATAAAAATTCATTATGACATTAACCGAGAAGATCCTTGCAAAAGCATCTGGCAAAACCAACCTTGATGCCGGTGACAATGCTTGGGTAAACGTAGACATTTTAATGACCCATGATGTTTGTGGCCCTCCGACCATAGGCATTTTCAAAAAGCATTTTGGCGGAGAAAATGCCAAAGTCTGGGATAAAGACAAGGTAGTCATTATCCCAGATCACTACATTTTTACTGAGGATAAATACGCAAACCGGAACATTGATATACTGCGTGATTTCGCTAAAGAACAGGACCTCCCTCATTATTATGATGTTGGGACCAGCAGATACAAAGGCGTTTGCCACGTGGCTATGCCTGAAGAAGGCTTCACCCGGCCGGGGGATGTTCTTTTTGGAACGGATTCCCATACCTGTACAGCCGGTGCCTTTGGTCAATTTGCCACTGGAATCGGGAATACGGATGCCGGTTTCATTATGGGGGCCGGAAAACTTTGGGTAAAGGTACCCGAGACAATGAAATTTATTTTTGATGGAGAAATCCCCCCGTATATTATGGCTAAAGACCTTATACTCCAAATTATCGGTGATATTGGTGTTGACGGTGCAACTTACCGGGCCATGGAGTTTGCCGGTGACGGAGTTATGGCCATGGATATGGAGGGCCGCATGACACTGACCAACATGGTAATCGAAGCGGGAGGTAAAAACGGGATCGTCGAACCCGATCAAGTGACGTTTGACTATGTCCGTTCACGCACGGACTATGACTTCGAGGCACTTTACAATGACGATAATGCTAAATACCACAGCGTAAGACGTTACAAATCATCCGAATTAGTACCAATGGTGGCCAAACCTCATTCACCTGACAACAAAGCAACTGTCAGGGAAGTAGAAGGCACACCTTTAACACGGGCTTATATCGGCTCCTGTACCGGTGGAAAAATATCCGACTTTATTGCCGCCGCTAAAGTTATAAAAGGCCATGAGCTGAAACTGGAAACTTATATTGTGCCTGCAACCACCCTCATTCGGGAGCAGCTTAGAACAGAAACCTATGATGGTGAAACGCTTTGGGATATTTTCGAGGGTCTTGGCTGCCATATGGGCGAAGCATCCTGTGCGGCATGTCTTGGCGGGCCATCCGATACCTTTGGCAGGCTCAACCATGAAGAGATCTGCATCTCTACCACTAATCGAAATTTCCCGGGAAGAATGGGCTCCAAAAAAGCTCAGGTTTATCTGGCCTCACCCTACACGGTAGCGGCTTCGGCTATAACTGGCAAGATTACTGATCCGCGGGAGTATTTACCGGTTGAAGCAGTGGCATAATTATTGCCTCTTACTCAAAAAAACAATATTTAACAAAGCTGATAGCTATCACTAACAATCAACAACAGTGAGCGCAGCGAACGTACAACTGACAACCAACAAATTCACCAAATGAGTAAAATTAAAGGAAAGGTCTTCGTACTTGGAGACAATATCGATACTGACCAAATCATTTCGGCACATCATCTTGTGTATAGCCTTGATAAGCCTGAAGAGCGCATCTTTTACGGACGCCATTGCCTGTCGGGCGTGCCCGATGAACAATCCGGACTACCACAGGGGAACATACCATTCACTGATCCCGACAAGTTTGAATCCGAGTTCACTATTGTTGTAGCCGGAAAGAACTTCGGATGCGGTTCATCACGCGAACATGCTCCCTTCTCCATGCAGATAGCCGGTGCGCAAGCAGTAGTATCACCAACATATGCCCGTATCTTTTATCGCAATGCAGTAGACGGCGGATTCTTAATACCTTACGAAAGCCTGGAAGACTTGACCGAAAATTTCAGCACCTATGATGAGGTTGAAATAGACGGCGTTGAGGATACTATAACCAATATGACAACCGGAAAAACTTATCCCCTTAAGCCATTGGGTGATGTAGCTAACATTGTTAATGCCGGAGGAATTTTCGAGTATGCGAAGAAAGAGGGAATGGTTTAGAAGGTAATATCTGGCAGATGTAGGTGACAACATCTAACTGGAAATTTTTAAAAAAGCCCTGCAATGTCGGGGCTTTTTTTATTTATAACAAAAAAGAAGCAGATCACACCTGTTTTCCGCAATGCAACACCTTTTATAAAACCAGGAACTTTCATTTTAAAACTAGTTTACCTATTAAACCCCTGGCAG
>JBBDMV010000108.1:0-76707 GCA_040878115.1 Balneolales bacterium | reverse complement strand
TCATAAAATGAAGGTCCTATGAAGGTTAACGACAATCCTTTATAGGCCCATTTACTGTGCCGCCCCTGCGGGGCTTTTGTATTTTTTCATTTCAGCCCCAGGGTTGACACCCTGGGCTAGGTCCTGCCGCCTCGTTGAGGCTGTTTAATGTGCGGGATTTGGGTGCTGCACGCTTATTTTTAGGCTATAGCTCCTATTTGCTAACTTTTTGAAATAAGTGGTTAAAAAGAATTAATTCACTTCATTCGCCCAGCTTTGGTCCCCTTGCTGGTCACATTCATCATTTATGGCCCTCTCATAGCAGTGGCAATTCAACCTAACTTTTTGCAGGTTAATAGTTCAGTATATAACTTATCGAAATCAACTTAAAATTCGAACAAAAATGCCTGATAAAGAACAAACCAAACTTGAAGTTTTTGGATTTAGTGAAAAGCCTGAAGATATGTTTTATTGTTTGCTGGACCTCACGAATCAATCGGCGGGAATTGATTTAACAAAACTCTCTTCTGCAAATCCTCAAAAGCTCGATGAGGCCCTGGAGAAAATGGGTTGCCTGGTCATTTTCTCCCAAAATGACATTGATGATATGCTAAATGGTTCAGATGCAGATCAGGATGAGCTTCACGAAATATTGTATCAATGGGCAAAAGATCAGGGTATTGTTTAGGCTTCTCTGGGTATTATATCTTTGTGAGTGTTATATCTACGATCGAGCCTTTGACGGTCTTCGTGTTGGTATCGTCGACTTTTGCATAATCCAATACTTTTTTGAAACCGCCCTGACAAGTTTTGATCCTGTATTCAGAACATGAAGATTTTCCTTTGAGCACTTTGTTGATATGGTTGGTAACCTGGTCTATATCTTCCGGATGAACGAGGTCCTGCCAACTTCCGGCTGTGGAACATTCTTCAGGCTTGAACCCGGTAATGGATTTAAAGCCTTCGGAAACCCATTTGAAGAAAGGATTTCCATTGGCGTCCAGGCTTAGTCCATAGGTGAAATCAGACCTTTTGTTGACCAGGCGTCTGTAATCCGTATTCCGCTTCTTGAGCGTCTTAAAAACCTTTTTTCTTAAAGAAATATTTCCGACAAAGGCACGGATTCCCTTGCCACCCCTTGATTCCACAGGTCTCAGGTTTATTTCGACCTGAACAGGCAGACTGCTTTTATGCTTAAGTAAAGCGCGAAAGCTTTTAGATTGAATGCCATTTTCCCACAAATGTTTAAAACCAATATCGAATAATTTATTCTTGTTGGATGGTATCAGGTCATGGATATTTAACATCTTTAATTCTTCCTGACAATACCCGGCTAATTCACAAAAGGAATGATTGGCGAAGGTTATGGCTCCGCTATCTAAAAAATCAACGATGGTTTCTGCTGATCTTTCATAAAGATTGTCATCCGCATGCCCGGCAAAAAGGAACCGTCCTGCTTTCTCCCCTTCCAGCTTTTTCCGTTCGGTGATATCATGCTGGTAAGAAACCCAGTGAGTTATTTCACCGTTATTGTTTACCAAAGGATGGATGTCCCATTGGTTCACAAATTCAGAACCGTCTTTTTTATAATTAATAGCCTGGCCAAAGAAAGACTTACCTTCTTTTAAAAACGATTTTAAATCATCCAATACCTTACGCTCGGTCTTAGGACCTTGAAGAATTTTAGGGGTTTTGCCTATGGCCTCTTCTTTGGTGTAGCCGGTCAGCTTAATGAATCCATCATTTACATACACTATGCGGGGATTCTCAAGGTCCATCTCTGTGATCACAATGGAATCGTAATCATTACAAATAGCTGCTTCAAGTAAGTCCAGGTTTTGTTTAACGGTATTTTTTTCGGAGATATACTGATCGAATAAAGCTCGGGCTTTCTCGAATGCAGCCTGATCTTTGCACACGGACTTCAGTAATTCCATATCAGAATCATTCATATAAAACAGGGTCTTTTACGTAATTTTTTCTTAACCTCAGGACCAACAAAGCACATAACGCGGGGTAACGTTCCCTTTTTATAAAATAATATTTTATAAAAAGGTTTATTCGGCTAATATAAGTTTTGAAATGGTTTGTAATTGCATAAAAGATGTGCCCTCATAAATCTTTCCGATTTTGGCATCACGGAAAAACTTCTCGACGGGATACTCTTTAACATATCCATAGCCGCCAAAGATATCAATGGCAGAAGATGTCACCTTTTCGGCTACATCAGAAGAGTAATTCTATAGCCAGAATCGCCATAAAGAAACTTCCACCCGCACCACCGTATTCACCCGGTATTTCTATTCCCATAAGTCCCTGTTCAAAGCAGGCCTTGATCAAATCGCTGTCAAGACTGCCCTGTTGGTCCATGGTATAAACCAGAGGCGCTATCACGATTTCGGCGAAATCGGCCGATGCCTCTTTGAGCATCTGTTCATCTTCAGTGAATTTTGTAAGGGGACTGATGCTATTTTCGCTAAGAGTTGGTTCGCTCATTATAATACTTTCTTGATTTAATTTTGAAAAGGCGGAGGAAATTCTGAATTCAATCAGATATCTCTTGATTAAATTTAAAAATAAAAAGTCACAACAGTTTTTGCGACCGCTTTAATCTGGCCGTTCAGTATTTTCCCTGAATAGTTTCAACAACTTCATACATGCCATAACGGGCGTTGTTTCTCCTTTTTCAAGTTGTGATTTAAAGTTAATTAAAGCATCCCTCACGTGGCTATTCAATCTAAAGTCCTGCAAAATAGCTTCTTCCGTTATACGGACCATCCAGTTATACATCTGTTTCTTTCGGTTTAATTCAAACCCGCCTTCTTTTTTCTGTTTATTGATGTATTCGGTTACTTCATCCCAAACCGCGGATACACCATCTCCTTTTAATGAGCTGCATAGCCTGGCCCTGCTTTTCGGCGGACCTAATAGCCGTAATGCTTTTTCATATTCACTTTTAGCTAATTTGGCAGATTTCAGGCTATCACCATCGGCCTTATTGATGACCAACATATCAGCCAATTCAATGATCCCCTTTTTAATCCCCTGAAGAGAATCACCGGCACCGGGAAGCATAAGCACCAAAAAGTAATCTACCATTGAAGCAACTTCCACTTCCGACTGGCCCACACCTACGGTCTCGACCAGGACCACATCATAACCTGCCGCTTCGCACAAGAGTATGGATTCCCGTGTTTTCCCCGCAACCCCGCCAAGCGTGCCACTTGCAGGCGACGGTCGTATAAATGCTTCTTCCCGGGTTGACAGTGAAGGCATCCTGGTTTTATCTCCCAGAATGCTACCCCCGGAACGAGGACTGCTTGGATCAACAGCGAGCACGGCAATTCTGTGCCCTTTTTCAATAAGCTGCATTCCAAGTGTTTCGATGAATGTGCTTTTACCGACACCCGGAACCCCCGTAATCCCAAGGCGAATGGATTGTCCTGTTTTGCTCATCAGCTTTTCCAAAACTTGCTGAGCGGCATCCATATCCTGTTTGCGGCGACTTTCAACCAGGGTAATTCCCTTGGCGAGCATACGTCGGTTCCCACTCAGGATCCCTGACTGGATGTCGGTAACGTTTTGTTTCAAAATGGCTGTTTATTTAGCATCAAGAATAGCTTGATTGAAAAATTAATCCGTAACAGAAGATGCTCCTCTAATGGCATCTATCACTCTGCCGGCAGCTTCAGGTATATTCGTGCCAGGGCCAAATATTTCATTTACACCTAGTGATTTCAAATATTCATAATCATTCTCAGGGATCACTCCACCGGCAACGATAACCATATCTTCGGCACCCAGCTTTTTTAGTTCAATCAGCAATTTGGGTATCAATGTTTTATGGCCTGCTACAAGGCTGGATATCCCAATAACATGAACGTCATTTTCAACGGCCTGTCTGGCTGCTTCGTCCGGAGTTGAGAAAAGCGGCCCGACGTCTACATCATAACCAAGGTCGGCAAATGCGGTGGCAACAACTTTCGCGCCACGATCGTGTCCATCCTGTCCCATTTTCACCATTAAGATCCGGGGACGGCGGCCTTCGGTTCCAGCAAAATCTTCCACTTTTTTCTTGGTTTTCCGGTAAGCTTCGTCATCTTTATACATGCTTTCATACACTCCCGATATACTTTTTGTGTGCGCCTTATGCCTCCCCCAGGCTTTTTCCAGTGCCGTTGATATTTCACCTACCGTCGCGCGCGCCCGGGCAGATCGTACAGACAGGTCCAACAGGTTCTCCCCGTTTTGCTTCATGGCGGCTTCCGTCAATGCATTCAAAGCCTGGCTCACTACCATGTCATCTCTTTCGGATTTTACTTTCTTCAATCGCTCAACCTGTTGGCGCAAAACATCGGTATTATCAATATTCAGGATTTCAACCGGTCCGGCTTTATCCGTTTTGTATTTATTAACGCCAACGATGGTGACATCACCTTTATCAATACCGGCCTGCTTTCTGGCGGCGGCTTCCTCGATGTGCGTTTGGGGCATGGCCTGCTCAATGGCTTTAGCCATGCCACCCAGAGAGTCAACTTCGTCAATCATCTTCCGGGCTTCCTTCACGAGAGAAGCGGTCAGGCTTTCAACAGCATAGGAACCTGCGAAAGGGTCCACTGTGTTGCAGATGTCGGTTTCTTCCTGGAGGATGATCTGGGTATTTCGGGCTATTCGGGCAGCTGTTTCGGTGGGTAGTGAAAGGGCTTCATCATAAGAGTTGGTATGGAGCGACTGCGTACCGCCCAGTACCCCCGCCATGGCCTCAACGGTAGTGCGAACTATATTATTAAGCGGGTCCTGGGCGGTTAAACTCCATCCCGAGGTTTGGCAATGTGTTCTGAGCATCAGGGACTTGGGGTTTTGAGGATCAAACTTCTCCTTCATCAGTTCAGCCCATAATGTTCTGGCCGCTCTCAGTTTGCTAACCTCTGCCAGAAAGTTCATTCCTATACCAAAAAAAAATGAAAGTCGTGGTGCGAAGTCATCAACATTCAGGCCGCTTTTCAGTGCCACTTTCACATACTCAATACCGTCGGCCAGGGTGAAAGCCAATTCCTGAGCGGTAGTGGCCCCGGCTTCCTGCATATGGTAACCGGAGATAGAAATAGAGTTATAACTCGGCATGTGCCGGCTGGTATAGGCGATAATATCCCTCACGATGCGCATAGAGGGCCCGGGTGGGTATATGTAGGTATTGCGCACCATGAACTCTTTGAGGATGTCGTTCTGAATGGTCCCACTGAGATTTTCGCGACTTACCCCCTGTTCTTCAGCCGCTACTATGAAGCCTGCCAGGACCGGGAGTACAGCACCGTTCATGGTCATTGAAACGGACATTTTATCAAGGGGAATTTGGTCAAACAGTATCTTCATATCCTCAACGGAATCGATAGCTACTCCTGCTTTTCCAACATCGCCTTCTACTCTTGGATGATCGGAGTCGTAGCCTCGGTGAGTGGCCAGGTCAAAAGCTATGCTGAGTCCGCGCTGACCGTTTTCAAGGGCTTTTTTATAGAAGGTATTTGATTCCTTTGCTGTCGAAAAGCCGGCATACTGGCGGATGGTCCACGGCCTTTCGGTGTACATGGTCGGGTAAGGTCCGCGGGTGTATGGGTATGAGCCGGGACGGGAGTTAATGTGACTGATATTTTGTAAATCCTCAGCCGTATAAAGTGGTTTGATAGTGAGCCCGTCAACGGGTTTGTTTCTATCCGATCCTGATTTAGCCAAAACGGTTCTCCTGAATGATTTTCTAGTAATCTACAAAATTATCAAAACAAGAATAAATATATCGGGATTATATTTCATACAAGACGTTGGTGGTTGTATATGTCTATGATACACAACCATCAACGTCACAAAGAGCGCAGTGAAGCGTAGCGAAACGAAGTCGAAGGGAAGTCGAAATGGTATCCAAAAGTTGTCAAATCTGGCTAGCCAGTGATCCAAATAAAGGTAACATCCTTCAAGCAACCAAAGAAGATTTGACAACTTTGCCTCGCATGCGATTAGACGTGTCGTCCTCTAAAAATCCTGAATTATGGCCTGTACCTGACTTGCATAAGCTCGCCCGAACATATTGACGTGGACGAGCAACGGATACAGATTATAAATATCCACTCTTTCATTAAAATTTGACTGGAGCGGCATGGCTTCGTTATAAGCATCATAGAAAGAATCGTCAAAGCCTCCGAACAGCTGAGTGAAAGACAGCTCTATTTCACGGTTCCCGTAATAGACTGCAGGGTCAACAAGGGCGGCCTGTTTATCAGATACACACAGGTAATTCCCACCCCATAAGTCGCCATGCAAAAGGCTTGGCTTTTCATCGGGAAGCATATCCGGCAGCAGCTCACAAAGCCTTTCAAAGTTTTGGATGAGCGTAGCCGGTAGCTGCGCTGAGTCCACTGCCATCTCAAATTGTGGGCGCAGCCTTCTCTCAATAAAAAAAGAAATCCAGTCAACAGATGGTGAATTATCCTGTGGAAGACGGCCAATGAAATTGTCGTGATCAAGTCCGTACGTGTCACTCTTATTTTCGTGGAGCTGTGCCAGTTGTTTTCCGAAATTCTCGTAGAAAGAATTTACAGGGGTTTTCGGCTCCAGATACTCCATCACCAGAAAAGATATATTTTCTTCCGGGATAACATTATAATCTTCAACTTTCGGAAAAACCAGGTCCGTTTTTGCTTTTTTCAAAAGCTCCAGCCCTTTGGCTTCCGTTTCGAACATATGAACCAGGGATTCCTTATTCCACTTAACAAAATAAGCTTCACCGTTCTTCAGCTTCACTTTGGCTGCATTATTTATGCTCCCTCCTGAAACCGGGCTGGTATTATTGATTTCACTTTTATAAGTAGATCTAAAATATTTGTGCAGAGATTCGTTTAGCATTATCTCATTTTTTGATATTACTTTTTAAGAGATTTTAAAAGTTGCTCCAGCAAGCTCTCACAGCTACGCTTGACTATTTCATAAACATTCTCAAAACCATTTATACCCCCGAAATATGGATCGGGTACTTCTCCATCACCGGGTTTTGGATCAAACTCTCGCAGTGTAGTAATTTTGGGATGATAAATACCTGCTTCATCAAGTTCTTTAAGTGTTTCATGATTGGCAAAATCCATAGCCACTACCAAATCATAGTATTCGAGATCGACAGGCTCAAACCTCCGGGCTTTGGATAGTAATTTTGTACCATATTTCTCAGCAATCGTACGGCTTTTTGAATTAGCTGGTTCGCCAACATGCCAGGCCGATGTTCCGGCTGAGTCAATTTCAAAATATTCATCCAAACCTTGTTCGTCTACTATTCGCCGAAAAAGGCCTTCGGCTGTTGGGCTACGACATATGTTGCCAAGACACACAAAACAGATTTTGTATGGATCTTCTTTGGTAATGGTTCTCGATTTAAACATTCATTAAATATTCTTTAGTTATCAGAATAAGGTCATCAGCAACATTAACCTATTGATGCTGTGGTTATTGCATCTGAGAATTCTATTCGCTGGTTAACATAATCAATATGGGTGTGCTTGATCAAGCTCTTCTTTTTTAGGAAAGCTTCTGTTAAACAGCATTAATCGTTTTCATTCATCCCTTATCCATATCATTATTGATCACTAATCACTGACTATTCAATATTTTTTGTATATTTGGAGCTTATAATTTTTTCAGAACCTGCAATTTATTCATCTTTTATGTCTAAAAGATTCAAAGAAGTTAAGCAGCTCAATTATGCTAAAACTGAGCTGGAGATTCTCCAATGGTGGAAGGAAAACAACATCTTTGAGAAAAGTTTATCCACAAGAGAAGATGGCATACCTTATACTTTTTATGAAGGACCTCCCACGGCTAACGGAAAGCCAGGTATTCATCACGTTTTAGCCAGAACCGTTAAAGATCTTTTTTGCCGTTATAAAACGCTTAAAGGCCATCGAGTTGATCGCAAAGCAGGTTGGGATACCCATGGCCTCCCCGTTGAAATTGAAGTAGAAAAAGAACTTAACCTGCAGGGGCGTTCAGAAGTTGAGGCCTACGGTATTGCCGAATACAATAAGCATTGCCGCGAGAGTGTGCTGCGGTACAAAGATCTTTGGGATACACTCACCAACCGTATGGGGTATTGGGTTGATCTTGATAATCCGTACATAACTTTCGAAAATGACTACATCGAATCCGTTTGGTGGGCTTTAAATGAGCTTTTTAATAAAGGGCTCATTTATCAGGGCTACAAGATACAATGGTATTCCCCCGGAAGCGGTACTGTTTTAAGTTCACATGAAGTAAGCCTTGGGTATAAAGAGATTCAGGACCCTTCTGTATTTGTCAAATTTAAGGCCGATGATGAGGAAGAAACATACTACCTCGCCTGGACCACCACACCATGGACATTAATTTCCAACATGGCCCTGGCCGTGAACAAAGAAATTGACTACGCCACGGTAAAGCTGACCTTTGAGGGTAAAGAGCAGAAATTAATTCTGGCTAAAGGACTCATTGGTAAAGTGCTGGCCGGTGAAGATTATGAAATTATAGATGTAGTAAAAGGTGCCCGGCTCATCGGCAAGACCTATTCTCCTATATTTGATTACGCGCTAAAGGAATTTGATAAATCACAAGCCTGGCGTATTATAGAAGGCGATTTTGTAACGCTTGAAGACGGTACCGGAGTTGTCCATACCGCCCCGGCTTTTGGTGTTGACGATTATGAAATCTGTAAGAAAGAAAACATTCCTTTGTTCAATCCTGTTGACAGAGAAGGGAGATTCGAGCCTCGAATTGAAGAGTTTGCTGGTCAATGGTTCAAAGATGCCGATAAAAACATTTCCCGTAACCTGAAAGAGCGCGGGATCATGTACAAGCACCTGACCTATCTGCACAATTACCCGCACGACTGGCGCAAAGGTACGCCGCTGATGTCATATCCTGTTGAGTCCTGGTTTGTTAAAACCACCTCTATGAAAGAAAAAATGGTGGCCATAAATGACAAGATTAACTGGAAACCGGAGAGTACAGGCACCAAACGATTCGGAGCCTGGCTGGAGAACAATGTAGACTGGTCCATTTCACGGCAGCGCTTTTGGGGAACCCCCCTGCCCATTTGGGTAAACGACCAAAATCCTGATGAAGTAGAAAGCATAGGAAGTATAGCTGAGCTTCGTAAAAAAGCAGGGTTAAGTGACGATCAGGAAATAGATCTGCACCGTCCGTACATAGATGAAATCACCTGGGAGAGCGAAAATGGCGGAACCATGCGCCGCGTACCTGACTTGCTGGATGTTTGGTTTGATTCGGGGGCCATGCCCTTCGCCCAATGGCACTACCCTTTTGAAAACAAGGAGAAGTTCAAGGAAAACTTCCCGGCAGATTTCATCGCAGAAGGTGTGGACCAAACTCGTGGCTGGTTTTATACCCTGCATGCACTCGGAACTTTGCTTTTTGACGGTCCTGCTTATTGTAATGTAGTCTCCAACGGACTGGTACTGGATGCTCAGGGCAAAAAGATGAGCAAGTCTGAAGGCAACACCGTTGATCCCTTTGAAATCCTGCAAAATTACGGTGCTGATACAACTCGCTGGTATATGATGAGCAATTCTGCACCATGGGATAACCTCAAGTTCAGCGAAGAAGGCCTAAAAGAAACCCAGCGAAAGTTCTTCAACAAGATAACCAATACCTATTCATTTTTCGCTCTGTATGCTAATATTGATGAGTTTATCTTCTCGGGTACACCTATAGCCGTTAGCGAACGTGGCGAAATTGACCGATGGATTATATCGAGGCAGTTCACAACTATAAAGAAAGTAGATGCCTTCCTTGAGGATTATGAACCGACGCGTGCTGCTCGTGAGATTGAGCGTTTTGCAGATGATTTAAGCAATTGGTATGTGCGCCGAAGCCGCCGTCGTTTTTGGAAAAAAGGTTCCAGCCTGGACAAGACTTCAGCATATCAAACCCTGTACGATTGCCTTTTCAATTTATCCAAACTCGCAAGTCCGTTTGCTCCATTCTTTAGTGAGTGGATCTATCAAAGACTGCATGAAGTAACTGGCCACGAAGAAAGTTCGGTCCATTTAAGTTTCTATCCTACTGTAGAAGAAACATCTATAGATAAAAACCTTGAATACCGAATGTACCTTGCAAGAAAAGTCTCCTCAATGGTGTTGAGAACCCGAAACAAGATCAATATCAACGTTCGTCAACCACTTGCTAAAATCATCATTCCTGCGGGTAGTGACCAAGAACGGAAAGCTTTTGAATCGGTCAAATATATAATATTAGATGAAGTGAACGTTAAAGCTATTGAATATGTAGATGATGACTCAGGGATTGTTCATAAGAGTGCTAAACCAAACTTCCCTGCTTTGGGTAAGAAGTTTGGCAAGAAAATGAAGCAACTCACACCCCTCATCAAGAACCTTACCACTAAACAGATAACCGAATTTGAAGAAAAAGGCTCTCTTCATCTTCAACTTGATGGCGAAGGAAAAGTTGAAATATTACCAGATTATATCGAAGTTATCAGGCACGGCCTTGAAGGTTGGACGGTAGAGACTGAAGACGGAGTAACTATAGCAGTTGACACCAAGTTGACGCCCGAGCTTGCCACAGAGGGAATTGCCAGGGAATTCATCAACAGAGTTCAAAATATGCGCAAGGATGCTGATTTTGATGTTACCGACCGTATACGTATTGCTTACAAAGGCTCTGAAGAAATAAAAGAAGCTATCCAAAAAATGCAGGATTATATTAATGTGGAAACGTTATCTGAAGAGACGGTTGCCGGTGATCTTGATTCTCCGGATTTTGTAAAGTACTGGGATATCGTCGGCAAAGAATGTGAAATTGCTATTAAACGAAATACAAACTTAAAATAAAAGCCTATAATGGGAAAAGCTCAGAACAACGACGAAACAGAAAAAAGGGTATCTCCTTATAGTGATGAGGAATTAGAATATTTCCGTCAGATCATTATTAAGAAAAGAGATGAAGCTGAAAATGATTTAAATATGCTCGTTCAAACCCTGAAAGATAATACCGAAAACGCCTCGGATGAATCTGCTTATTCATTCCATATGGCTGATGCAGGCTCGGATGCTCAGGAGCGCGAGAAAACGTACATGCTTTACAATCGCACACGTAAATTCATTAAATATCTTGATGATGCCATGAAGCGCATTGATAACAAAACGTACGGTGTATGTAAGGTTACCGGAGAAAAAATTTCCAAAGGGCGACTTGAATCCGTTCCTCACACCCAAATCAGTATCGAAGCTAAACTCAAAACCCGAAGGTAAGTATTGACCTCCAAAAAATCTAAACTGACGGCTTTTTCACTCGCAGCTTTTGTTGTTGTTTTACTTGATCAGCTTAGCAAATATATTATCAGGACCAATCCTGATCTTCATAATTATGAAATTATCGAAGGCTGGCTTTCATTCCACTATACCTTAAATCCGGGTATGGCCCTTGGGATTGATTGGGCAGATACATGGGTTATTAGCCTTATAGCTATAGCAGCAACGATTGTTATTATTGCTTTTATCTTCAATACCATGAACTCCGCCAGAACTGGCTATATGGTTTGCATGGGACTAATTATCGGCGGTGCACTGGGTAATATTATTGACAGGCTATTTATGGCAAGAATAGAAGGTTATGGCACTTTCCTGGATGGTCATGTAATTGATTTTATCCACTTCACTCTTACTTTGAATGGATTTCGGGTTTTTCCATACATTTTCAACGTAGCTGATACGGCGATTTCCGTATCAATTATTGTACTTATCTTATTTTACAAGAGATTGATGCCTGAATACACAAAAGACCAACAAACTTTTGATGACACCAGAAAAGAGGAAGGCCGTGATGAGCACGCTCACGATCAAAAAGAAGAAGGGCCAGGTACTGAGAAACCTCGTACAAATTCATCCCAAGACCAACGCCAGGAAGAATCCTGAACCGGAGGATCATGTGTTCTCAAAATGTTTATTCTGAGGTCATTGTCAGCCATTTTAAAAAACCGCGTAACAAGGGAAGGCTCACCCGGGAAACCACCTTTGAAACAGGCTATAACTCAAAATGTGGGGATGTAATTCATCTCAGCATCCTTATGGGAGATGATGATTTCATCGAAGATATCATGTTCGACGGTAAAGGGTGCATGATCTGTCTTGCTTCGGCCTCCATACTTACCCATCAAGTGAAAAGAGTTCCAGTGGGAGGTGTTTTTAACCTCATCCGTGAAGTTGAAAAAATATCCAAAAAAGATCACGTAACAGAAGCTAACCTTCCTCCCGATATAAAAGCGCTAAGTTCCATCCAACGGTATCCTACTCGTATACAATGCGTAATGCTGGCCTGGCAAACGCTTGAAAGCGCACTTCAAAAACGCAATAGTTAGTCGACTTATAAGCGATCATCTTTACAGCTTTTGTGTTGCATGATGTATTCTTTTAAAGCCGTAAGACGCACTTCTGGGACCCATTACATTCTGTCGGGTGCAGATATGCCGAGTATCCCTAATCCATTTGCCAGAACCCGTGCGACGATAAGTAGTAAGGCTATTCTTGCTTGGGCCAATCCCTGTTCCTCTCCTAAAATATGGCAATCATGATAAAACTTGTGGAAATCAACCGCCAACTCGTTTAAATAATTGATCAAACGGTGCGGCTCTTTGGTGACAGCTGCACTTTCAATGGCATCAGGGAATTCTGAAATACGTTTTATGAGCCTGGTTTCAGAAGGATGGTCCAGTTTTGTATAATCAGTGGAACCCTTAAGATCATATTCTTCAGATGCTTTTCTGAAAATGCTTTTTATTCTTGCGTGCGCATATTGAAGGTAAAATACCGGGTTTTTTTCACCGGCTTCTTTAGCCTGACCAATATCAAATTCAAGGTGTGTATTTGGCGAGCGCATCAAAAAGAAAAAACGCGTTACATCGGCTCCCACCTCATCCATAAGTTCGTCCAATGTGACGTAGTTGGCTTTCCGGGTACTCATCTTGAAAGGCTTGCCGTCTTTTATAATTGTGACAAACTGGTAGACCAGTACATCCACCTTATTAGGGTCATACCCCATAGCTTTAAGAGCAGATAATACATCGGGGTATGTCGCAATATGATCGGCACCGAACACATCGACGCAAAGATCATATCCCCGTTCCAGTTTGTTGGCATGATAAGCGATATCCGGTAACCTGTATGTTGGCTCTCCGGTGCTTTTCTTCAACACAGTATCCTGATCTTTTCCGAATGAAGTAGTTTTGAACCAAGTGGCACCGTCTTTTTCATAAATCAGCCCCTCTTCACCAAGATGATCAAGAACCTTATCGATAGCTCCGCTATCATACAGCTTATTTTCATTGAAAAAAGCATCCATTTCAATGTTCATTCGCTTGAGCGTGTTTTTAATCTCTTTGAAAATTGCCGATTCAGCAGCTTCTTTAAATATACTTTCGGGAGATACATCTCTCAGCTTCTCACCATTTGCCTCATGTAGCTTTATGGCAACATCCCGGATATACTCCCCTTCATAGCCACCTTCAGGAAACTCCATATCTTCACCCAAAAGCTCAAGGTAGCGGTATTTCACACTTTCTCCAAGCACCCGCATCTGGCGACCGGCATTGTTAAAATAATATTCACGATCAACTTGGGCACCTGTCCATTCAAGCAGACGAGCTATAGTATCACCTAAAACGGCATTTCTCCCATGCCCAACTGTCAACGGACCCGTTGGATTGGCGCTAACAAACTCAACCTGTATACGTTGACCTGCATTCAGATTCGATTTTCCAAATTCTTCGCCCTCTTTTTCAACTTTAACCAGCACCTCATGCAAACCCTCATCTGCAAATCTGAAATTGATAAAACCAGGTCCGGCAATTTGGACTTCTTTGATTTTTGCAGGATCATATATAAGGGCTTCTACAATGTCTTCTGCTATAATTCGTGGTGACTTTTTGAGCGGATTGGCAAGTTGAAGTGCAATGTTCGTAGCTGCATCACCATGTTCAGGAATTCGGGGCTTTTCAATGGTTACGGGAGGAAGTTCAACATCGCCACTTACTTTTTTGGCTGCTTCTGATATAATTTCCGTGAGGTATAATTTCATGTATCCTATTTTTTTTGATGCGTAATATACGGGCTTTATCAACAAGACTCTTCATAACTGTCGGCATAAAACCCTATATTCAACCCAAGCGAGAACAATGATACAGAGTTGGTTATCTTTCGGGTTCCAATTCAACCAGGAATAATTACTATTTATGAATTTCTTCGATTTTCTAGCTTTACTAATTGTGGCAGGTTTGTGCGGTGCTATCGCTCAGGCTATATTGGGTTATAACCGCGGCGGCTGTTTACTTTCTATGGGCGTTGGTTTTCTGGGTGCGCTAATCGGAACATGGCTTGCAGAAGCCCTGAAACTACCTGAAATATTTACCTTCTCAGCTGGAAATGTTCAATTCCCTGTCGTGTGGTCTATTGTCGGGGCCAGTATTTTCATTCTAATAATCAGTCTGATCAACTCACGTAGAAAGCCCTGAATTTGGATATCAATAAAATTTAACCCTCTCCTTCTTTTTTTATTTAGTTTGTTTTCTTGTTCGTATTCAGCGAATCTGCAATGTGCTGAAAGCATTTTATAGTCACTTTTAAAAAGTCCATGCTTTAAAATAGCATTCCCAAATGCTATTTTTTTTACTTATTCAGGTTCGGACATTTCACGAACATCTTTATTTAATGTAACAGACGTGCCCATTAGGTAAAATGGTTACTTAATGTTCAGTGCTTATATGGAATATTGTCATTGCTCATTATTAAGAAAATTTAATTAAAAAAGTTAAGGCAAATAAACTATTTTTAATAAAATATATAACTTTATCAGCGAGAACCTTTATGGTTAACACAGTTTGTAGATCAATAACACAACGCTTTGGTTTCATTGTTCAAATGAACATTCGAAATATTCTTTGATTTTCAAGTTTTCGGAATAATCCGGCACCTCTAAAACATTAAACTTCTTTTATTAACTCGCTTGTTAACATTTATTCTCTCAGGAAGAACTAACGAGAATATCAAATAACCTTATCTGCAAGTTTAGTGCTCCGTTCACCAAAAAATGTCAAATGTTAAAAAAGCTACAAATAACATTTTTTACTCTCCTTATCATTAGCTGTTCTCACAGCGGACATTCAGAAAACAACTTAGACCTATTCGATCTGGATGAAATCCGCGAACGCGGTACCCTTTATGCCATAACGAGTTATAGTCCAATCAGTTACTTTGTATATCGTGGCGAGCCCATGGGTTACGAATACGACCTTCTGAAACTGCTGGCTGAAGAACTTGGGGTTGACCTGGAACTTATAGTAGCAAAAGATATAGACCAAATGATCGAAATGCTCAACAATGGGGATGGTGATATCATTGCCCACAGCCTAACCATTCTAAATGACCGGGCTGAACGAGTTCAATTTACACATGCGCTGAATACCACTCGTCAGGTTTTGGTCCAAAAAAAACCTGACGAGTGGCGCTCCATGAGACTTCACGAAATTGAGGGAGTCATGACACGGAACCCAATAAATCTGAAAGGAGAAACTATCTATGTCAGAAAAGGTTCGTCATATGTATCCAGACTGAATAATCTTGCTCAGGAAATCGGCGGAACAATCAATGTGATTGAGGCTTCCGGAGGAGAAACTACCGACGACCTGATCAGCCTGGTTGCTGAGGGCAGCATCAGATACACCATTTCTGATGAAAATATTGCCAAAGTAAATCAATCTTATTATCCAAACATTGACATTGAAACAGCAATTAGCTTGCCTCAGCAAACTGCCTGGGCGGTTCGCAAAAACTCCACGAAGTTACTTGAAGCTGTGAATGAATGGATTACCGCTATGCAAAGTCAATCCGATTACTATGTAATATATAACAAATATTTTGAGAACGGCCAGGCTTACAGAAACCGGGCGCAGAGCAAGTTTCTTTCTTACCAGGGTGGCCAGATTTCAGAATTTGATGATATAATTGTTAAATATGCAGAAAACACTAACCTGGATTGGAAACTTTTTGCAGCTCTTATATATCAGGAGTCAGAGTTTAATCCCAATGCCCGTTCATGGGCTGGTGCTATAGGTTTGATGCAATTAATGCCAAGAACAGCAATTGCCTACGGTGCAAACGACCCACTTAATCCGGTTGATAATATCAAAGCAGGTTCCAAATTCATCCAATGGCTGGAAAATTACTGGTCTGATAAAATTCCAGATGAAGATGAACGAATGAAGTTTGTTCTGGCTTCTTACAATGTTGGCCAGGGCCACGTACAAGATGCCCGAAGGCTCGCACAAAAATATGATAGCAACCCGGACAGATGGGAAGATGTAGCTGACTTTCTCCTAAAAAAATCAAATAAGAAATATTATAATGATGAGGTTGTGCGGTATGGCTATTGCCATGGTGAAGAGCCGGTTAATTATGTACGCGAAATCATGTACACCTATAATCATTACAAAAAAGCTGTTATGCTATACGATAGGTTTAATTACGACCCGGAATTGGTCATTAACTAATCATCTAATAGCGGCAAGAGTTAGAATAAGCTTAAGTATTTAATCTATAAAACGATATCAAATGCTTAACCGTTTCTCGTTCACGTGAAAGCCAAAAAAATGGACCTTTTTCCGGCTTTTTAACTGATCATCAAAAGAGAAATAAGATGAGATCCATTTGGAATGGAACCATAGGGTTTGGCTTGGTAAGCATACCGGTAAAGCTATACAGCGCAACTGAACAGAAACGGATTGACCTTGATATGCTTGATAAGGAAGACCTCTCAAAGATCAAATATCAGCGGATTAACGAAAATACAGGTAAAGAGGTTAAATGGTCAGATATCGTTAAAGGGTATAAATTGAATGATGAGTATGTAGTGCTGACTAACGAAGATTTTGAGAAGGCTAATGTAAAAAAAAGCAAATCGATTGAGATAGATGAATTCGTTGAAGAGAAAGAAATAGATAGCGTTTATTTCGACAAACCTTACTACCTGGAACCAGCCGAAGCCGGAAGAAAGCCCTACGCCTTGCTTCGGGAAGCACTAAAAAAAACAGGAAAAGTTGGTGTGGCCACATTTGTACTGCGTCAAAAAGAAAACCTGGCCATCCTGCGGCCTATGAAAGAAGCTATTGTCTTAAATAAAATCCGATTCCAAAGTGAATTACGTGATATTGACGAATTGAACTTGCCTATGGATATAGACATTGAAAATAAACAACTGGATATGGCCATTCAGCTAATAGATCAATACTCTACAGAATTCGACGTTATGGCTTACAAAGACACTTACACAGAAGAGCTTCAAAAACTGATTCAGGAAAAAATGGAGGGAAGAGAGCCTGAATTACCTAAAAAAGAAACGGCGCCAACAAAATCTAAAGATCTTATGGCCCAGCTTAAAGCCAGTCTTGAAGAAAAGAAGAAAAAAGCTTCTTAGGTTTATCAAATTTTATCACTATTCATGTCGCTTGACCAGTATAAAAGGAAAAGAGATTTTCATAACTCACCTGAGCCTGAGGTGGTTTTGACAAACAGCAAGGAATCAGAAGATCTTAGATTTGTGGTTCAAAGGCATAATGCTTCCCGTTTGCACTATGACCTTCGCCTTGAAGTTAAAGGCGTTTTGAAAAGCTGGGCTGTCCCTAAAGGGCCTTCTATGAATCCGGAAGACAAAAGGCTAGCCATTATGGTAGAGGACCATCCTTATGAATACATTAATTTTGCCGGAGTAATACCAAAGGGAAGTTACGGTGCCGGTATAGTGGAGATTTGGGATTCAGGAACGTATACATCCAATGGCCGGAATAATGAAAATGAAATACTAGGAGCTCTTAATGAGGAGAATTTGAAAATTCAGCTAAGTGGAGAAAAACTCAAAGGCGGATTCGACCTCGTACAGATTAAAAACAATGACAATTCATGGCTGCTTATAAAAAGGAAAGATGAATTTGCTGTTCCAGGACCTTATGATAGTGAAGAATACCCGCCAAAGAAAATTGAGGATAAATTAGGTGAACTGGTTCCTGATGATGGCGAAGAAAAGAAAAGCCTGCCACATCGTCTTCAACCTATGTTAGCCAAAGTTAAGAAGGAACCATTTGACCATCCAGACTGGATCTTTGAGATAAAATGGGATGGTTACCGTACCATAGCTGAAATAGGAAATGATCATTTAGAATTATTTTCGAGGAATGGTTTAAAGTTCAGTAGTAAATATAAATCCATTACAAACGAATTGAAGAAAATCAAATATAATGCCGTCTTGGATGGTGAAATTGTTGTATTGGATGAAGAGGGTCACGCAAACTTTCAGGCACTTCAACATTACGAAGAAAAGCATCAAGAAAACCTGTGCTACTACGTATTTGATCTCCTTCATCTGGAAGGCCGAAACCTGTTCAATGTACCGCTAATAAAAAGAAAAAAACTGCTTAAAGAAATCCTGCCAGATTCATTTAAAATTTTGTATAGCGATCATATCGTTGAACAGGGAAAAGCCTTCTTTGAGATGCTTCGAAAAAAAGAGATCGAAGGAATGATGGCAAAACATGCGAAGTCAGAATATTTGCCTGGCCAAAGAAGCGGGGATTGGCTTAAAATTAAAGCGGAAAATCGACAGGATGCTGTTATTGGGGGTTTCACCGAGCCAAAAGGATCGAGGAAGCATTTTGGGTCCCTGGTTCTCGGAGTCTATCAAAATGGAGATCTTCATTTTATTGGTCACAGTGGGGGTGGAATCAGCACTAAAAGCCTCAGTGAAATTTTGGAGAAACTAAAACCGCTGAGACAGGATAAATCTCCTTTTAAAGGGCCTGTTAAAACCAATTCGCAAGTAACCTGGATAGAGCCAGAACTCGTTTGCGAAGTATCTTATACGGAATGGACGAAAGAAGGACAGATGAGGCACCCCAAGTTTTTGGGATTACGGCCTGACAAAGATGCCCTTGAGGTCGTTCGCGAAGAGAAAGACCATGCGATTGACGAATCGCCTGATAAAAATGAAACGAATAATCAAAATAGAAGAATAGAGATTAATGATATTCCCCTGTCACTTACCAATCTGAAAAAGCTTTACTGGCCAGATGAGAAATACACAAAAGGGGATTTGATTTCTTACTACCGTGAAATTGCAGACTTCATCCTTCCCTACTTGAAAGACCGGCCGGAGTCATTACATCGTCATCCTGAAGGGATTAAGGGAAAAGGCTTTTTTCAAAAGGATATGCGAGATCTTTCGCCTGAATGGGCCGAAACAATTCCTATTTATTCGGGTTCAGCTAAAAAGGAGATCAACTATCTCCTCTGCCAAAATGAAGCGACCCTTATTTTTATGACCAATTTGGGCTGTATTGAGCTGCACCCATGGAATTCCAGGGTGCAATCACTTGAACAGCCCGATTACTTCGTGATTGATATCGATCCTGACGAAAATCCATTTGACCAAATTATAAAAGTGGCCCTTACTGTGAAAGATGTTTTGGATGATGCCGGTATCAGGGGTTTTTGTAAAACTTCCGGGTCAACCGGGCTTCATGTTTATGTCCCTCTCGGAGCTCGTTATGATGATGCACAGGCAAGGAACTTTGCTCATCTTATTGCACAGCTTACCCATGAACGCATTCCGGATTTAACCAGTATGGAAAGAAGCCCCCGAAAACGAAAAAAGAAGATTTATCTCGACTACCTACAAAACAAAACAGGCCAGACACTGGCTGCCACATATAGTGTTCGTCCGAAGCCAGGTGCCACCGTTTCCACACCGGTAGCATGGGAGGAACTGGAAGAGGGTATTCATCCTTCTATGTTCACTATTAACACCGTTCCAAAAAGGCTGGAGAAAACGGGTGATTTATTTAAAGATGTTTTAAGTAAGGGTGTAGATATCGAAAACGCCCTTTCGAATCTATCATCCTGAAGAGCAGTCATTAAAAGAAAGCTGCAAAAAGATGCACGGTAAGCAAAACAAGTAAAGCGGCAATCATAGCCATGCCAATGGGAGCACCCAGTTCAAATGCCTGGAAAAGCGCTCCTCCGCAAATGGATGCAAGAATTGCCGTTGAGATGCTACCGAAGCGGCTAATGTATTGATCTTTCGTTGCCCACGAATAGATAATACCTATTGCCAAGCCCAGCAAAATGAACCATAAAAGTGTTGCAGGATCAACCATGCCTCA
This sequence comes from Balneolales bacterium, assembly GCA_040878115.1. Classification (GTDB taxonomy): domain Bacteria; phylum Bacteroidota; class Rhodothermia; order Balneolales; family Natronogracilivirgulaceae; genus JBBDMU01. Next base: position 56,477 of record JBBDMV010000108.1, on the reverse strand, counting down.
AGCCTCTCTTTTATTTTTAAGATAATTTACATTAACCATACATTTTATAAAAAGAATGATTGCAGAAGTATGTAAAACAAACCCATACTCTTTTAGGTTCAAAGTTAAGTTTACAATACAAATATTACATTATAAATTATCTTAATTACTTCAAATAGTTATCAGAAAGCTTGATAAGATTGCAGTATAAAGTTAATCAAGACAAATAGTTGCGAAAAATTAGCTTGTCACTTAATAAAGAAAGAACAATCAGGAAAATACCAGAAAAAAGGAATCGTGGATATATATCTTTGTTATCCGTATACCTTAATTCTTCCACTTCGCTTCTTTCAAGTTGATCAATTTCATCATAAATCTGACGCAGGGACTCATTATCAGTTGCCCTAAAATAACTACCGCCGGTACTTTCGGCGATTTGGGCCATCATCTCTTCATCAATATCCACTTTGATATTATGATATCGCCGGCCAAATATGGGATCATCTATGGGGTAAGGAGCCGTCTCTTCAGTGGAACTGGCCCCGATAGTATACACTCTGACTCCATGTGCCTTAGCTAGTTCCCCGGCAGTTACGGGATCGATTTCCCCCGCGTTATTCTCACCGTCGGTAAGTAAAATAATTACCCGGCTTTCCGCATCGCTATCTTTGATCCGGTTCACCGCAGTGGCAAACCCCATCCCAATGGCCGTTCCGTCTCTAACAATTCCAAGGTCAACCTTATCCAGCATACTTTTTAGCATTACATGATCAAGTGTAAGCGGGGAAATGGTGACGGCTTCACGGGCAAAAACCACCGCCCCCATTCGGTCGGAATCACGGGCTTCTACAAATTCCTGGGCTATCTCTTTTACAGCATCAAGCCGGTTCGGCTTAAGATCTTCGGCCAACATGGATGAGGATATATCCAGAACAAGCATGATATCAATCCCTTCAACCGTACGTTCAACGGTCACGTTTTCCTGCTGTGGCCGGGCAAGGGCCAGGATGATAAACATGACAGCAAAAAGCTGCATCAGTGAAGCCGCCCAGAAACCATGAGAACGCCAGTTACCGGGAAGCCCCTTCATGCTGTGGACATCCGAAAACGTAAGGTTAGCATATCTTTTCTTTGCGTAATACCATAGCTGACTGCCACCAATCAACGGTAATATCAATAAAACCCAAAACCATTCGGGATTAGCCCAATTCATAAAAAAGAGTACTGTATAAGATTAGTTTGATTTTTACTTCAGTCAAAATCTGCAAGTAGTATATCAAACGTGGAACGTGATTATTAAATATACTGACTTATTAACTTCTCAGCATGAATTCAACAAGAACAAATGATGCTAATGATTCCCATGCGCTACAACAAATATAATTTTGACTTTTTTAATGGATAGCTTAATTATTGGCGCGTTATACTTTTACAGTAATATCTAAAAAATAAGGACTTTGTGGGGCTTTTAACCACGGGAAAGCCAAGATGACTATATGATTTAAATAATTGAGAACCCAATTTATCGGCTGCACCGAAAAGGATGGCCTCACGATTTGTATGCCATTAAAACTTTGCCACTTTTATTCAAGTATTCTCAGGTATTCTATCAAATTTGCAATCCATATAAAACATTATAATATTCTTTTAATAAATGGCAATAGTTTTTTACTTTAAGGCCAGATATGTATTATTAACGAAACATAATTTTAAAATCAAAGGTAATTATATGAACTGTCACAAACATTTGCTGACTTTACTTGTTCTCTTTGCTAGCATAACCTTAATACATACAGGTTGCTCTAGTACGGAACAGATTGTCGAAGAAGAGCCGGAACCGGAAGAAGTTGTAGTAGTAGAAGAGCCCGAACCAGAGCCGGAACCTGAGCCAGAGCCTGAACCAGAGCCCGAGTTCGTACAGGTTCCCGAGCTTAGCACTATTAATTTTGGGTTTGACCTATCAGACGTAAATGATAAGGCAGCTAGGACCCTGGCTGACAATCTCGAAAAATTGCTTGATCTTCCTTCTGATTATCGGGTAAGTATTGAAGCCTTCACAGATCATTTAGGTGGTGATCAGTACAACTTACGTCTGAGTCAGCGCCGTGCCCATTCTGTGGTTAGCTTTTATACCCAAAATGGTATTGAAGAAGACAGAATAGACAGCAGAGGTCTGGGTAAAGCTCCCGTTCCTTGTGCTTCCGAGGATTCAAATGGACATGGTTGTCTTGAAAATCGACGTGCCGAAACTGAGGTAATTGAACCTTATCGTGCTCCCTAACCGTATTACAGTATAAGAAAAATAAGCGCTCTAAATATTTTGGTTTGGGTGCTTATTTTTTTATTTAAAGTCGAACGGCTATTTCCCGGATCCGGCAATCCATAAGCCTAAAGTGATATCAAGCCTGCTCCGCTGTTCACTATTGGTTGCAAGGGTTCCTCTTAAAGCTTTACAAGTAGATTTTTAAATTCATTAAAGTTTAAAACCGTTCACTAATCCCTATCACAAAGCGTGCTCCGAAGTCATCTTCACCTTGCAAGTCATGGAGATAAAATGGCATTCGAACGCTTATTTCGACGTTTTGCAGGAACTTACTTTGCGAGCGCCAACGATTGAAGGCACCCCATGAGGAAATATCATACGTGAAACCTGTGCCCATACTTGCCATTATATTATTTTGACGGGCTTCATCAAAAACAGGGAAATCATCCACAAACCCGCCTGACCAGCTTTTGCCCAGTCCCGAAAAAAGTTCAAATGATAACAGCCCAAGACTACTGTTCCCATCAAAGGGCTGCCAGGTATTCCAGATAGTCATACTGAAAAAGTTATTTCCGAGTTCGTCGGGTGAACCAATGCCACTGAGTCCGTAGCCGAGTAGGCCATTCCCATTGTTGGCGATAAGATGAATACCTTGCGTAAGATCACTGTCAATATTGGCTGTACTCCAGTGAGTTTCGTTATTCCATAGCTGTTCGGTAGTCGGGCGTGAAGCAGCCCAGCGGTATTGTGCAGGCATCGACTGGGATCCCAATCCAAATGACAGACCGAAGCGCGATGAAAAAGTATCACCTGATAAATAAGTGCGATTAGCCTCAAAAGAACTTCGTGCGGCAGAGGAATAATCGCCCGAACTCGCCCCTGTAAGGTTCACTTTAAACCCATTGCGGTAAGGATCTCCGTGGGTGTAGGTTAATCCTAATCCCCACACATTACCCCGCTCCCACATGCTTTGCATGGCATCAGAAAAACGGTCTGCTGTTTTTGACTGATGGAAAGCCGATAAGCGAACTTCCCGGAAAGTATCTTCCAGTATTCCGAATTCGCCTAATTGTTTGATAAAATCAACCCGTTCTTCAAAAACACCGTAATAACGCCGGGCCCCTGCTTCCAAATAGCTCTCCAAACCAAATTGATCAAGCTTTTTACGGTAACGGAAGTTATAATCCACGTCCAAATTTCGGACGGAGTAATCATCGAAACTCCCTGTTGTCAAAAATAATGAGGCTTCCACCACATGGTTATCAAATAAGTAAGAGCCATATGAGCTCATGCCTATCCGGGCCCCGGCATTCTCACCATACCACAATGCCGGACGATAACTATATCCGTAATGTTCCCAATTCGGTTGTGCCGGCTGCATAAATTCATCTTCAAGAGGGAAAGGACGTACATTATTGAGCCTGTTGTGATCAGCCATCCTCATCGATGGATCTATTTCAACCCGTACAGCGCGCTGACCATTATTAGGTATGGTCACTTCATAAAACGGATGAGTCCAGGGCCAGGCATCATAGGAAATCCTTTCCTGATCGGGACCTTCCAATTCTTTTTCACCAAGCATGAGGCCGAGCGGGATGTAGACCATCACGCTTTCCCCGTTTTCAAATTCCACTTCCAGGTCAACCGGCATGATATGCTCATCCTTTCGCTCGAGCTTTACCGTAAGGCTGTCACTGCCCTGATCAATATCATCAATGGCATAGTCAATAGTACGGGTCGTGCCCAGGGCATAATCAAAATACCAGTCCAGGACCAGATCACTTTCCTTTTCAACAACCCGTTTAAAATCTGTCGGATTGGGGTGACGAAATTTCCATTCGTCATAATATCGTTTCAGCGATCGCTGCAATGCTTCCTCGCCAACCACATAGCCCAGCTGATGCAAGAACATTGAACCTTTGGAATAAGAAGCTACACTGTATGCAAAATTAGTGGTAAAATGATCAGACTGCCGTAACATTGGCTCTTCAAGACCAGCGTCGACAATACTTAAATAATGCAGATAGCTGTTACGCTGAGGATCCCCTTCAATGCCAAAAAGATGCTGCATCGTATAATTAGAAACATAAGTGGCAAACCCTTCATCCATCCAGGAATAAAGGCTCTCGTTGTTGGCCAGTGTAGTTTGGTACCACATATGCGCTAGTTCGTGTACCGTAACAGACGTCAGGCTATAAAGGGAACGATGACCTGTAATGAGCGTAGCCATCGGATATTCCATGCCGCCATCACCTCCCTGAATGACCGAAAATTGCTCGTAAGGATATTCTCCGAAATTTTCGCTGAGGTATTCCATCGCATCCAGAGTATACTCACCCAAATATTCCCAGCTTTGGGTTTCCGGCCTTTCTACGTATAGCAAATGAACACGAGGCCCACTTTCTCTCTGATAAATTTCATGAGTAAACTGATCGTCGGCACCCCACGCAAAATCAATGACATTAGGAGCGCGAAAATGCCAGGTTAGCTTATTACCATCCGGACGGGCGACTTCTATCCCAGGCTCCTCATAGCCATGGCCTACTTCATCAGGGTTTTGCAGGTAACCGGTCCCGCCAACGGTATAAGATGAATCTAAAGTAATTTTAACATCGAAATCACCAAAAACCCCGTGAAACTCGCGGGCCACGTATGGGTGAGTGTGCCAACCTTCGTAATCGTATTCAGCCATTTTGGGGTACCACTGGGCCATCGAATAAGCGATCCCTTCACTGTTATCCCTTCCGCTTCTGCGGACCTGTTTCGGGACCTGGCCTTCAAACTCCAGGTCGAACTCAGTCTGACTCTGTGGAAGAATAGGCTCATCAAGCTCTACAACCAACACCGTTTGTTCAACACGGTAATTGACTTCACGATCATTATGGCTGAGGGAGATTACGTCTTGATAACCCATCTCATCTTCATCAAGGTGATAGATCCGGTCCTGGACACGCCCGTCAGGATCAACAATAGTCCTGGACCGAACATCCATTAAGCTGTTTGGCTGAAATGCATTGAAATACAAGTGGTAATATACATTATACAGCGTATCCGGTGAATTATTGGTGTAAACTACATTTTGCGTACCGCTAATGGTATGCTCATCAACATCCAGTGCAACATCCATATCATACTCAATAGATTGTTGCCAGCGGTCCGGTTGATTTTGTCCCTTCGATGGTTGAGAACAAATAAAAAGTACAAAGGTAGATATTAGAACGACAGACTGTCTGTGCATAATGGCTTTATCAAACATTACCGGGTTCGGCTTACTAATTTCATGGTCTTTATTGAAAAATAATCATACCCGATGTAAACTAAGGATAGTTACAGGCCAAATGAACATTCTAGCTTATACCTGCCCTATTTAAACTTATTTAAATCAGGTGCATCCAGTTGTTCGTATATTTTCTTAACGTCCTGAGCGGCGTCAAGGCGGCACAGCAATAAGGCATCTTCTGTTTCAATCAGGGCGATACCCTGGACCCCAACCATGGCCACCAATCTATCATTAAGTGTTGATACATAGCAATTATCCGAATCAACCATGGTATAATTTTCAGCCTGAATAACATTGCCGCTCTCATCTTTTTCATCAAGCTCGTAAATAGCCATCCAGCTCCCCACATCATTCCATCCAAAATCACCGGGTACTACATATACGGCTTCTGCCTTTTCCATTATTCCGTAATCAATAGAAATGGACATGCAGCTGTGATAAAATTCATCTATGGCTTTACTCTGGTTATCCGTCGTCAATTCCCGCCTCACCTTCTCGGCTTCCTGATAGACCTCAGGCAGATGGTACTCGAATGCATCAAAGATGGTTCGGGCTTTCCAAATAAACATGCCGCTGTTCCATAGAAAATCACCAGAATCCAAAAACTTTACAGCTGTATTGATATCCGGTTTCTCAGCAAATGTTTTCACCAGGTGCACAGGAACGTTATCGTTGGATTCAAACTCTTTATCGTTTACCTGAATATAGCCGTATCCGGTTTCCGGCCTGTTGGGCGTGATGCCTATCGTTACCAGGCTTCCATCCTTCTCCGCTTTTTGAATAGCAGCCGAAAGGACCTTCAAATAAGTTTTTTCATCATGAATATAATGGTCCGATGGTAGTACAACTAATGTAGCATCGGGGTCTTTATTCAGGAGCCAGGCAGCGGCAAAGGCTATACACGGAGCGGTATTCCTGGCTACAGGTTCACCAATTACATTCTCATCCGGGATGTCTGGGATTTGCTCTTTTACCAGGTCAGTATAACTAGCATTGGTTATGACCAAGGTGCGCTCAACGGGGATGAGAGGCAAAATACGATTTGCTGTATTTTGCAGCATGGTCTTATCCCCTATTAAATTTAAAAACTGCTTGGGCTTAGCCTTTCTGCTTTTAGGCCAGAAGCGGGAGCCGATCCCCCCCGCCATAATAAGCGCATAAACCATATCCAGAACTTATATAGGTGAAAATTTTGAAAGCGTAAAGGTACCAAATTAAACCCAAAGCTGCGTAATTTCACCAAACTCTGGTTTAAGCCAAACAATGGCCTGTAATGGTTGTGTAATTTATTCTTTTCTGTATTCTCTTCTTTTAAAGTTGGCTTTCAAAGCGTTCGCGCAAATCCTGAACGTAAATGCCGATGTCGTTCCTCAATTCAAAGAGCCTTTGATGTGTTTCAATATATTTGGAATGCTGCATAAGCTTACTTTCTTTCATCTCCTGAAGCATTTCCAGCGAGGCATTGGCAAAGCCCAGGGCCTTCTTGCAATAAGCAATGTTAGCTCCCATTACATCAACTTCAAAACCGAAAGAATAGCCTACCGCCAACTTGGCACTAATAAGCAATGAATTGGAAATAAAATTAGTAAAACTTTTGTCTTCAAAATAATGCGGTTCTGTTTCAGCTAACTTCAACAGATCTGCCCCAACGCTTCGTGCTTCCAGATAAACGCTCAGGTTTTCTATAGCCCCGAAATCGGACATAGTGAAGTCTTCAGAGAGTTGCTTCCACTCTTCCCCATCATCATCTGCAAATTCATCTTCCTCGCCGTCATCATCAAAGAAATCTTCCCAGTCGTCAAAATCATCATCTTCATCAAACATCGAAAAGAAAGGATCGGAATCATCATCATCTTCTTCCTCCCAATCTTCATCATCAGGAAAATAAGATTCCTCAATGAGCAGTTCTTCCTCAATATAGGCATTCATCACATCCAGCTTCGAGTTATACTCATTTAACAACCTGAGCCAGCGTGGTTTGTCATCCGGCATTCCGGATGTAAAGAATTCCCGCAATTGTTCGTTGCGTTGTTCCATTTCTTTAAGATGAACTTCCCACTGGAATTCATCCCAGATTTCATCATCTTTATTGAACATCATTATAGCGCCAAGTGTTTATTTTTAATATTTGGAACTTGTTATATTCGTTCCCATTCAAAACGTCAGGAAAAGTTGAATATTTCGATCTTGTACCGGGCCTTTCCCCATGTCAAAGCCTTTCTAAAACATTGGTCATCACTTTTGTCATTTTTGGCTCAGCCAAATCTGCCGCCTCAAGGATATCTTTTATATTCACCTTTTCCAAAGCATCCGGGAAACATTCATCTGTAATCACCGATATGCCAAGTACTTTCATATTCATATGTACTGCAGAAATAACCTCTGGTATCGTACTCATCCCCACAACATCACTACCTATGTACCGTAAATAGCGATATTCTGCCCGGGTTTCAAGCATCGGGCCGGGCACCGATGCATAAACACCTTCATGCATTCTAATTCCATTTTCCAGTGCAGCCTCTTCGGCATGCCTGATGAGATCGGCTGAGTAGGGTTCGCTCATATCAGGAAAACGCGCACCAAGTTCTTCATCATTAGGGCCCAACAGCGGGTTATCTCCCAAAAGGTTAATGTGATCAACTATGCACATGATATCTCCTCTGCGGTAGTTGGGGTTCACCCCCCCGCATGCATTGGAAACCAATAAAGTATTTGCACCATTTGTTTTAAGTACACGTACCGGAAATGCAATTTGTTGCATGCTGTAGCCTTCATAGTAATGAAAACGGCCCTGCATGGCTACAATATTCTTCCCACCCAGCTTTCCGAATAGCAAGCGTCCTGCATGACTTTCAACTGTTGAAGTAGGGAAATATGGGATATCAGCATAAGAGATGCTCACTTCAACATCGATCTGGTCTGCCAGGCGACCTAAACCAGTACCGAGAATGATTAAATATTCTGGCCTGCAACTGGTTTTTTTCTGGATGTAATCCAGTGCCTTCTTTCGCTTTATGCGAGATTCGCCGACAGTTTCTATGATCATGATTATTCGATATCCAGGCGTTTTGCAACTAACAGTAATAAACTTGTTCCTGTGGCTAAAAGGTAATGAAAATTTAACAATTTTAATAAACTTTACTCCAATTCCCTGGCTGTTTTTATCAACCTTATAAATGATCAATTAGCCTCCAGCTTCTACAAACATTTCAGCCCGATGGCCGGTGGCGGCGAATCGGGCCTACAAATAGATCGGCCCGCCCACATAGCATAATATTTGTATTGATGGCTTAAACATATTAGTCCGATAAACGAGATGAATAAATATTATGCGTATGATGATCAACCAGCCCCAATAGGGGCAAAATGTTTGTAGAAAAAAATATTATCGCACCCAAACCACCGGCCCGTAGGGCCGGGATATTAGCCTGATTGTGCGTAAAATCCTCGTCAATTCATAATATATGCCTAAACAATTAAGGCGCTTTCTCAGGCATCCAACAGCAACCAAAATATGCCCCCTGAAACTCGGCTTGACCTTGGCCTGAACTGGTCCTACACACGCAACAAGAGGGTAACGGTTTTCCGGGAGTTGGTACGGACGAGGTACGGCCAAGGTCGGTGCAAAAGTGCAGGTTAAAATAAGGGCTGAAAATACAATTTCCAGCCGCTAATTAACGAGGCATAACGGAGAGGTTTTGGTGGTGGGGATTTTCGATAAATGCGTTTATTATAGAAAAAAGCCTAAATAATTAAGGCTACTTGACGGGCTTTAGGGATACTTATGCTTACGCTATAATATCACCCATTGGTCCTTCAATCTATTTCATCAAGCAGGTCATCCATATCGTCGGGATCGGTTGAGAAATACTTTACCTTTCTGTCTTCCTCAGCCGACTTTACGGGGGTTTCTTCATTATTTGCTTTATCGTCATCAGAACTGCTTATTTTATGATCTGCTTTTGGCGCAGGTTCATCGATAACTTTGGGGGCCTTATATATTGATGATTCATCCTCCGCAAAGGAATCCAGTGATTCTCCGGCCATAGCGAGATAGGATTTGATCCCCCGGACCATTTCTTTACGCCGGTCAAGCAAATTGATGGTTTCCATGCGGATTTCACGGCGTTGGTCTTGTGCAGTCTGAATGATCTTTTCGGCCTCCAGTTCGGCTTTCTGGATTTTCGTTTCCGATTCCACATTGGCACTTTTTAAAAGCTGGGCGGCTGATGCCTTGGCAGACTGCAGGGTTTCATGTAGTGCTTCTTCAACCTTTTCGTAATGCTTGATCTTATCTTTCAACCTGCTTATTTCGGTTTCCTGGTCTTTCATTTTTGACACAAAATGCTCCCATTCACTTGAAACAAGGTTTAGAAAGCTTTTAACCTCTGTTACATCGAAGCCGCGAAGGGATTTTTCAAAAGTTTGTTGCTTGATTTCGAGAGCCGTCAGGTTCATTGGAAATGGGGTTTTTTCAGGTGGTTTGGCTATTTTACTTCAATGTATTGTACGTACGGTTCATTTTCAAGCTTATATATGAAAGAAATGAAACCACAAAGGGCACGAAGGTCACAATGATGTTAAATATTCTCTACTTTGCGTCCGTTGTGCACGTTGTGGTTCATCAAATTTACCGGCCCCCGAATATGGCAGTCCCTATGCGAACCATAGTAGAACCTTCTTCAATGGCCGTTTCGAGATCATTGGTCATCCCCATGGAAAGATGGTGCATCTTTACGTTTTCAGTTTCCAGTTTTTTGTGCGTATCTCTCAGCTCTCTGAGAAGTTTAAACTCGGGCCGTATAACTTCCACATCTTCGGTGAAAGACGCCATACCCATCAGGCCCTGCACCCTGGCCCACTTTAACGTTTGAGCATAGGTTAAAACCTCTTTCAGGTCATCCGGTGCAAATCCACTTTTCTGGTCTTCAGCGCTGATATTTATTTGGATCAGCACATTGACGGCCCTTTCAATGGCGCCGGCCCTTTTTTCTACTTCTTTAAGTTGTTTCAGCTTTCCAATAGAATGAATCCAGTTTACGCGATGAACCAGGTATTTGATCTTGTTGGTTTGAAGTGCCCCTATCATATGCCAATGCGGGCCATCTCCAAATTTCTCCATTTTACTGATAAGTTCCTGAACCTTATTCTCACCAAAATGGCGTTCTCCGCAGTCAACGGCTTGTTGTATGGCTTCCACAGGCTTTGTTTTGCTGACGGCAATCAGCGTTATTTCTTCAGGGTCTCGCCCTGAGTGTTCACAAGTGAGTTTAATTCTTTCCCTGATATTTCTAATATTGTCATAAATTTGCATGTACTAATAAATTACTTCGATTTTATATTTAATACAAAAGAGATAAGAAGTTACCCTACAAAATTATACTTTTAGTTTGAACAGAAAAAGTTTATTTTACTGTTCTAATTAATTTAAGGTAATCCTGATCTTTCTTTTGCTTCAGAATGGTATTTTTGGATTTTTTACCACTACATGATCATTTCGGATTGCCTCCTGGGGCTACATACAGGCGGCAGGGAGGCCACCCTAAGGAATGACAACATATACGGCCGGTCATATTTCTGCCTTTTTTGATAATTGGGCACCCGAAAGTACGAAGCTAGACTACGATAACATAGGTCTACTCACCGGAAGTAAAAATAAGCCTGTCAAAAAAGTCCTCACCTGTCTTGATGTTACTGAAGATGTTGTTGATGAAGCACTTGACCTGAAGTGCGATCTTATCGTTGCCCATCATCCGGTCATATTTAAAAAGCTAAGCAGAATAAACCCGGATAACGATATAGGGAAGGTCCTCTACAAACTTATTTCCAATGACATTGCCGTTCTGGCTGTTCACACTAATCTCGATGCCGCCCGCGGCGGTGTCTCTTTTGTGATGGCCAGCCAGCTTAGCCTTAAAAAGAACACCTTTTTAACCCGGGAAGAGAACGGGCCCATACCCCATGGTCTTGGTGTGATCGGCGAATTTGATACTAAACTTGGGGAATCAGACTTCCTCGAACATGTTAAGATAAAATTAAATTGCGATGTTATTCGTTATTCAGGCAGTCGGGGATCCATTGGTAAAGTTGCTGTATGCGGCGGATCTGGATTTTCCCTGGCACAAAGTGCTATGACTTTGGGAGCAGATGCTTATATAACCTCTGATATCAAATACCACGATTTCTTTACAGGAAAGACTGATTTCATGCTTCTGGACGTGGGGCATTATGAGAGTGAATCCCCTATTATTAATATCATGCGAGATGTCTTGAGGACTAAGTTTCCTGAATTGATTGTAGAATCAACAAGCGTTAATACAAACCCAATACAAACCTATAAATGACTACAGAAACAAAGAACAAAACGGACCAAAGTAGCAATAGCGTACAAGAGATCCTGCAGAGTCTGGCTAATCTGCAATTCATCGATTCGCGAATTGATGAACTTACCCGGCTCAGAGGTGACTTGCCGGAGGATATTCTAGACGTAGAAACAGATCTCGCCAGACTTAATGCACGAGTCAACAGGACTAAAGCCGAGCAAAAAGAGTTAAAACTTGAGCATTCTCAACTTGAAACAGAGATTAAAGATTCCGAAGCTATTGTAAAAAAATACGAAGAGCAACAATTGACTGTTCGTAACAATCGCGAATATGATGCTCTTACCAAAGAGATCGAATCTCAGAACCAAGCTGTAGAAAATGCTAAAACTCGTATTGAGGAAATAGCATTAATATCTGATGAGCTGGATAAAAGTCTGGTGGAGTTCGAAGAAAAGCAGGTTAAAACGGCTGAAGTGCTTCAGGAAATGAAAGACAACCTGGATAAGTTAGTGGAAAGTACCAAAAGCGAGGAAAAAACACTGCTAAAAAAGCGCGATAAGGCTGCTAAAGAAATATCTTCACGGTACCTAAAAAGCTATGAACGCCTTAGGGAAGGCCTTAATAACAATATAGCTGTAGTTGCAATGGAAAAAGGCTCCAGTATGGGTATGATGCTGCCTCCGCAGGTCCAGGTTGATGTTCGGCGTATGAATAAGATCATTATTGATGAGAACAGTGGGCGAATTGTAGTTGACCCATCGTTTTTTACAGAAGCAAAAAAGGCTTTTAGTTCAAAATAGGTAAAACCTTAGGCAGGATAATCTTTAGGTAGTATTTATCAGGTTTTCTCTGGGCTTGATCACAGATATGCAATAGGTTTATATTAATTCGTTAAAATGAAAAAAGCAGGGTTGTCGGGTAATCGCTCCATTTTTGGAGAGGAAAGTCCGAACACCTACAAGCGCCGTGCTTCCTAACAGGAAGGCCCCGATTTTTCGGAGACAGAAAGTGCAACAGAAAATATACCGCCTTGTTCAGATCAAGGTAAGGGTGAAATGGCGAGGTAAGAGCTCACCGTCCGTTTCGGTGACGAAATGGTGCATGGTAAACCTCACGGGGTGCAAGGTCAAGTAAGGCAGTGTGTAGCTTGTCACGATACTGCCGGGTAGACCGCATAAGGTTATCGGTGACGATAATCTTAGATAAATGATTACCATTCCGGCTTGTTCCGGAATACAGAATTCGGCTTACAGGCAACCCGCTTTTTTTATTTAATGACGTGTACTGTCGTAACCACGTTTGACAGCATATTCGATAAGCTGTCCTCTTAGTAGGTTTCGTCCCCGATGCAGCCTCGAACGTATCGTACCAATAGGCACATCTACCATGTTAGCGATTTCTTCATAGGTAAACCCTTCGATATCACAAAGTAAAACAACGGTACGAAATTCATCCGGCAAAATTGACAGGGCATTGGTTACGTCGTCATCAAGTAAATTCCGGTATAGGATGTTCTCCATATCGGTAGTATCCGATTGTTCGCTTCGTATGGATTCATAGTAAGCGGCTATATCGTTGTAGTCAACTTGATGTGGTTGCTTAGACTGCTTTCGGTAATTGTTGATATAGGAGTTTTTAAGGATCCGGAATAACCATGCCTTGGCATTGGTGCCTTTTTCATAACTGCTAAAAAACCTAAATGCTTTGACGATTGTATCCTGAACAAGATCTTCGGCGTCATTCGGGTCCGAAGTTAATCGCAGAGCGAAATTATAAATTGCATCCAGATGCGGAATAATCTCCATCCTAAAATCGTCTTGCTTCTGAACCTCCTCTAAATTTAGTTCAGTCATCCTTATCCCCATATTAAAATAGCGTTTTGCACCCATTTGAATGATGCTTTTTTCTCTCTTGTTATTAAATACGCAGTTTTTTTTGCCTGCTCTTTAATATAGTTATATCTGAGCGCAGCGCTAATTAATATCATCAAATAAACACGAAAAGCTGCAAACTAATTCGCCTATATAACAAGGCGTTACAGTATTTTAATAAATATTTCCGGCGAGCAGGCGCTGCTAATCGCTACGCAAAGTTTAATTTAACTCCGGACTAAAAGAAGCATCAGGTTGTAAAGAGAATGGGCCCATGCTGCTATGCCAAATCCGCGATAGATGGGTATAAGAAGCTGTATGTTAAGCTTCTGCTTTTTCTAAAATAAGCCATGCAGGACCTATTTATTGGGGCATCTCTTCGTATATCCTGGCTGCAAGTTCGTCGCTCTTTTCAAAACCAAGAGACTGAAAAGCGGCAGAGGAGAGCTTCACATAATTTCCGGTTACCCGGTCATTGATCTGTACAAAAATACCTTTCTCATTGGCAGGGTTTTCAATATATATAACCTTACCAAGTCTTAATGAAGCATGGGCAGCTGTGAGATGACCGGGGTTATATAAGTCACCACTGGTTGTTGTGCTGCCTTTTTGCTGAGGATCATAAACAGTCACCGATATATCTCCACCTTCTTCTAAATTGGAACCTACCCGGTAGGGATTCTTTCGTCCGGATGTGACCGGCTTTAAGACTTTCAAGCTATCACCGGCTTTGATTTCATCCAATTTGAAATGGGGGTTCAGGCTGGAAAACTCTTCCTGGTCCATACGGTAATGGGTAATTAATCCTTCAACGGTTTCATTTTCTCCTAAAATATGGCTTTCAAATGCTCCCAGAGGTGTTGAAATGTCCGCTCCCGCTGCTTCTCCTTCTTCCGCTTCTACCACTTCAGTCACCGTAGCTTTGCTTATGCCTGATGAGGCTGGCTTACTTGCATGCACAATAAGAAATTGGCCAATATTTAGCTGAGAGCCCTCAATATTGTTAAGCTGCTGGAGCTCAGACACGCTCATATTATATTGTTGAGAAATTCGATACAGCGTTTCGCCACGAGCTACTTCATGATAATCTTGCGAGGGCCGGGTTGATAATGAGGAACTCTCACTTATGTTTTCGACCACCGGTGAACTGTTTTCAGTAACAGCATCTTTGTGGATTTTTAGCTCTTCGCCTATTTTCAGATCATCATTGCTTAGGTTATTCCACTCTCTGATGTCATTAACGCTCACATTATATTGGCGGGATATGCGAAACAAAGTCTCTCCGGCCTCAACAGTGTGTATGGTGCCTTCTTGTGATAAAGTAGACTCTGAAGATCCGCGGCTTTGGTCCGGACCAGATACAATCAGGACCTGATCGACTGATATCGAATTTCCATTAATATCATTCCACTTTCTAATATCATTAACGGTGACATCATATGTATTGGATATGCCAAAAAGCGTATCTCCGGAACGAACCGTATGCTTTTCCTGAGCATGCAAATTCATGGCACTAAATACAAGGAAATGTGAGAATAAAAAAGCTACTAAATTTTTTGCAATGGTATTTTTTAAACTTTTCATGGGGTTAATCCTCTGATTCGATTTCTAATAAAGCTTGACGTAGTTCTGATGCAGAATGCTCATCGGCAGCATTTTCCGCAACTTCTATTCCTTTGTTGTAAGTTGTAATAGCAGGACCTGTTTCATCTAGATTTTCATAAAGCTTACCCAAATGGTAATACAGACCTACATACTCAGGATCATCTTGTTGAAGTTCTTCGAACAAAGCTCTGGCCGTGTCCAACTCTGAAAGATTCACATACTCCAGAGCTAAAGCAAATTTAGCAAAAGAATCTGTGGGATCTTTTGCTAAAAACTCTTTCAGCTTTTCCATTCTTTTCTTTTGCATAATATCAGCTTTTTAAACTTTATATCTTTGTTCGATTTCCCCGATAGAATCTCCGCCGTATTTTTCGAGAAATGCATTAGCAATAACAGGTGCCAGTATATTTTCAATTACAACCACGGCCCTGGGCAGTGCGCAAACATCGGACCGTTCATAGCGTGTATCTACGGTTTCTTTGGTATCAATGTCGACGGTATCTATAGGCTTGAGCATAGTGGGTATGGGCTTCATGGCACCGCGTATGATAATGGGCATTCCTGTACTGATACCTCCTTCTATCCCACCGGCCCTATTGGTCTTACGGCCATATGTGTTCCCATCCCAGGTTATTTCGTCGTGTATTTCATGGCCTCGTCGTCTTCCTGCTTCAAAACCTATCCCAATTTCGACGCCCTTCATGGCCTGTGTACTCATAATAGCCTGAGCAATTTGCCCTTCCATCTTCCTGTCCCATTGTGAGTAACTACCCAACCCTTCCGGAACTCCGGTGATTACAATCTCATAAATGCCGCCAAGTGAAGTCCCTTCTTTACGGCGGACCTTAATTTCATCTACCATTTGCCGCGAAAGGTCATCTTTCAGGCATCTCACCTCAGATTCATCGGCTCTTCTGAATAAATTCTCAGCTCCCTGTTTGGTCAGCGGATCAGCAAGCTCACGAATCTCATCCCATTTGTCATACCCCACACCACCAATTTGCAGAACGTGTCCACCTATTTCAATGCCAAAATGCTTTAAAAATATCCGGGCCGTTGCGGTACATGCTACACGAATTCCCGTCTCCCGTGCACTGGACCGTTCGATAACCGGGCGAATATCGTTTAATTGATACTTTTGCGTTCCTACCAAATCGGCATGACCCGGTCTTGGAATGGTTATTCGCTCAACCCCCTCACCATCACCGTCGGCAGCCATTACTTTGGGCCAGTTTTGTGGGTCGTTCTTGAAAGCTTTGTTGTGAAGTTTCAGAGAAACCGGGCTACCCATAGTTTTGCTAAAACGCACACCCGAAATGATCTCAGCAACATCTTTTTCAAATGCCATCCTGCCGCCTCTTCCATAGCCTTTTTGACGGCGCGCAAGGTGTAGGGCAATGTCTTCACTTTTGAGTGTAAGCCCCGCAGGCAAACCTTCAACAATTCCAGTTAATTCGGGACCGTGAGATTCACCGGCCGTAAGATAGCGTATCATTATATGTTTTTAAGTGTCACGTTTATAATTGAAATTAAAGGCTTGTCTGAATGGGCAGGGTTCATCTGGGAATGGGTAACATCAGCATCCGGCAACGCCACATTTACACCACCTAAGCCCGCTGCCCGGGCTGAACTCGGGATGTTGAGAAAGCGGAAAGTTGAATTGAAATCACTTTGAGCTTCGGCATAAGACGCGAATGCTAATAACATGATGAGCAAAGAGGAAATTTTTGAAAACACATTCAAAAAAATAAAGGTACTGACTCTAAATTGATCACTAAAATATGAAATTCTGTTGTTAATGTTATGATTATGATTTCAAAAAAGAACGTTAATGGCTTTTAATTAGTTGGATTAAATATGTTTGCCAGTTATGCGTATATTTAAAGAAAATTAACCCCAATCTTTTGGTTAAAAGCATGGGAAATTCACTATGTTGAAGACCGGGGCTTGAAAAATAGAGATTAGTAAATGCAATTATTTACAGACCTGGGACGCTATTGCAGGTTGTTGTTTGAGGCCTTAAGGTCATCATCAGAGTTTGGCACATACCGAAAGAACCTCACTCTGGAAATGATAAAAACGGGGTACGATTCCCTGCCTATTATTATTTTAGCAGGTTTTTTCACGGGAGCAGTTATGACTGTTCAAACTGCCTATCAGCTTTTGGCGGGGTTTATTCCGCGATCCACAATCGGTGCCATAGTATCTCAGTCTTTGCTTATTGAATTGGCAGCCGTAATCAGTGCGCTCGTTCTTGCCGGCCGGGTTGGAGCACGTATCGCAACTGAATTGGGTACTATGGCCGTAAGCGAGCAAATAGACGCTCTCGAATCTATGGGTTTTAACTCGGTTACTTTTTTGGTAATGCCCAGGGTACTTGCGGGCCTGATTATGTTTCCGATTATTTATATAGCAGCCGGTACCGCCGGAATAGGAGGCGGTATACTGGCAGGTTTCATAACAGGAGCTCTGCCTCCTGCCGACTTTTTGATAGGGGCAAGACAAGTTTTTTTCCCCTGGGATGTAACTTTTGGTCTGATCAAGGCGTTTGTATTTGGTTACGTGATTACTTCCATTTCGTGTTTTAAAGGGTATTACGCTTCAGGTGGAGCAGAGGGAGTAGGAAATGCCACAACTCAAGCCACCGTATTAAGCTGTATTTATGTACTTTTAGCTGATTTGGTATTAGCTATAATTTTGCTGTGATAAGCTACTCATGATTGAAATAAAGAATCTTACAAAAAGTTTTGGGGATACCCTTATTTGGGAAAACGTCAATTTAAACATTGATGAAGGAGAAACTCTGGCTATTATAGGGAAATCCGGCTCGGGGAAATCGGTTTTGATGAAGCATATAAATGCCCTTATGAGCCCAAACGAAGGGGGAGTTTTAATAGATGGTGTAAGTATTTTCGATATGTCGTATGCCGAACTTAGAAATGTGCGCCAGCGATTTGGCGTTCTTTTTCAGGGCGCGGCACTTTTCGACTCCATCAGTGCGTTTGAGAATGTGGCTTTCCCCCTGCGATATTTTACGGACTATTCTGAATCTAAGATCAGGAAACGTGTTTTGGAAAGCCTTGAACAGGTTAACCTGGAAAATATAGGTGACAAATCTACTGCAGCTTTATCGGGTGGTATGCGTAAACGGATTGGCATTGCACGAGCTATAGTACTTCGGCCTGATTATATTTTATATGATGAACCCACGTCCGGACTAGACCCGGAAACGTCCGATGAGATTAATGACCTGATTATATTAATGGCAGATGAACTTGATGTTTTATCAGTAGTAGTTACACATGATATGCATAGCGTGCTTAGGGTAGCTGACAAGGCTGCTTTTATTGATGAGCAAAAACTAAGCTGGTATGGAACCATTGAAGAAATGGAAAAAAGCACACATAAAAGGTTAAATAGTTTCATCAGAGCAAGTGAATATCAAATTAGTAAACGAGGTGAATTTTGAAGAAACTTAGCAACGAAATTAAAATAGGTCTGACCATAGCTTTAGCTCTTGTTATTGCTATTGTAGGTTTTCGATTTATGCAGGATATGCCCGTTTTTCGACAGACTGAGATTATAAATACCCACTTTGATCGCGTAAATGGCATCAATATCGGAACTTCTATATTAATGTCTGGCGTAAAGGTCGGTACTGTACGTGATATAAATCTTACTGATGCCGACAGCGTACATGTTGTGCTCAACATTAATTATGATAAGGGTATTCCAAAAGGCTCCGTCGCTTTAATACAATCTGTAGATATGATCGGAAATAAAGCTATCACAATCGAAAGGTCAGACCGTACAGATACTATTGAATATGATGGATATATAGAAGGACGATTTGACGAAGGATTAATGGGCGATGTGCAATCGTATAGTGAAGAACTCGGACCGAATATAACCGAATCAACTAAAAGCCTGTCTTCCCTGCTTAGAGAATTGGATCGTGTAATGCTCGAGGGTGGCAGCCAGGATGTAGAGCAGTTCCTTCATCATTTAAGCCAGACAACACAAAATGTTGATCGGGCCGTCCGTGAAAAAGAGCAGGAATTAACTCAAGCCATAGGTTCATTACAAAATATACTGGCTAATGTAGACACGCTCAGCACCGGACGAGAGGAACAATTAGACAGCTTATTAACAAACCTGGCCGTTACCGGCAGAGAGCTTAACAAAGTCACTGCCGAACTTGGTGGTGTCAGTTCGGAGCTCAGTATTACGATGAAGAAAATTAACAGCGGTGAGGGAAGTCTGGGTATGTTTATCAATGATCCGTCTCTGTATCAAAATTTGGACACGCTATCCTATAATATGAATGAGCTGATTATGGATATAAATGATGACCCAAGCCAGTTTGTTAAGCATTTACGATTGATAGATTTATTTTAGGTTTTGAACTGTCATAGCAAACCTTTGTAATTTTTAAAGAAGGGTCCCAAACTTGAATTTGGAGGTAATATGCATCAAATGGTTTGGAAGTACCTGGGAGTTTTTGCTCTTAAATCAAGTCGTGCATCTAAAAGATAATTAATCTTTCTACGTTATTACATTAGATGAAGGCACTCCCTGGAATTTTGCTCTTCGCCGGGAATCGCAGTATCTTCGGCAGTTACTTTATTCAATATTATTACAAATTTTAGCAAGTACAGGATTTTTTTATGGGTTTGATGGAAAAGCTGAGAGGCGGTACCAAGTATACAATCTGGATCTTAATTATCTCTTTTGGTCTCCTATGGGTTCTTGCCGATACGCAGGTATTTGATGCCGTTATGGTAGGTCCATCTGCAATGGGCGAAGTAAAAGGTCAACCCATTAGTTACGAAGAATTTAACGAGCGCCTGAACATGTATACTGAGCAATACCGGCAGCGTGCCGGTGAAGCCCCGGATATGGAAATACGGGCTATGTATGAAGAGCGCGTTTGGGACGAACTCGTTTTGAATACAGTCCTTCAACAAAAAATGGATGAAATAGGCCTCGCCGTCACTGATGAAGAACTGATGCAAATGGTTACCGGCGATAACCCGGCTCCTTTTATTCGACAGCAATTTCAACTTGAAGATGGGACCATTGATCGTATGGCCCTAAGAAATGCTATTGAAGCCCCTGAAAATACAGATATCTGGGTGATGGTAGAACAACAACTCAGGGAACAGCGGAGACAGGAAAAGCTAAATAATTATCTTGAATCGTCTTTGATCGTCAGTGACTCAGAAGTGGAACGGGAGTTTATCCGCCAAAATACCAGCGCTGACTTTCGTTATGTTCGCTTCCCCTATTCTGAAGTGGACGAAGCCAAAATTGAGGTTACGGACTCTGAGGTACGCAACTATTATCAAAATAACCAAGATCGCTTCAGAAGAAGCGAAAGATGGGCAATTTCATACGTAGAGTTCCCAAAAGAGCCTTCTGCTGAAGATACCTTGAGAACCCTAAATGAACTGGATGCCTTACGCGATGATTTTCAGGCTACCGAAGAGGACTCTATTTTTCTTGAGACGCACGAGTCACAAACCAGGTATTTCGAAGACTTTTTGGATCCTACAGAAGCCAGGAATGAACATCTGAAAGCCTTCGAACTTAATGTCGGTGAGGTTTCTGAGCCTTATATTCACGGGAGCCAAGCTCATTTAATTAAAAAGCTTGAACAGCAAAATGCGGGTCAATCTTATACCAGGGCAAGACAGATACAGCTAAACTTTACCGAACAAAATCGTGATGAGGTTGAGACAAGAGCTGAAGTTATAGCCCAGGAGGCGCGTGATGGAGAGTCATTCGAACAACTGGCTAGAATACATTCCCAGGATAATCAAAGTGCGAGTGATGGTGGTGAGATCGGGTATTTCAGCCGACAGGATAAACCGGAACCCGTTGCAAACGCTGCTTTTCAGGCTTCTCCAGGTTCCATAGTTGGACCAGTAGCAGCCGATAACAGCTTTTATATCTTAGAGGTTATTGATCGTACCGATCAGGAAATTCGATTTGCAGATCTAAGCCGCTTCATTGAACCCGATCCATTGGCTACTATTGAAGCACTGGCCAGGGAAGCCGATGATTTTGCCTATTATTCTGCCAATAATAATAGCTTTGAAGAAGAGGCTGAAAGCGCCAGCCTGACCATCAACGAAGCTGTAGCAACAGAAGGTAACCCTCTTATCTCAGGTCTTGGGGAAAGCCGTTTAATCCTGGCCGAACTCCAAAACATGAGTCAGGGTGAAATTTCTGATGTGATTGAAACAGACGATAGTTTCGTGGTAGTACAAGTAGAACAAAGAACACCGGAAGGTATACGACCACTTGATGAGGTCCGCTCACAGGTGGAATCTGTTGTCAGAAATCAGAAAAGAAAAGAAGTTTTGGCTCAACAGGTAAACGAACAGCTTCAACAGCATCCTTCAATAGAGGGAATTTCCGAATCTGAGGGCATAGAGATTTATGAAGCTGATAATATCAGCAAGGATGCAACCAACCTTCCGGCTTTTGGTCGTGAGCCACGTGTGATCGGAACTGTTTTTGGTCTTGATCCCGGCGAACAGTCACAAGCCATCCCAGGCGAAAGTGCTGTTTTTGTTGTGCATGTTGACGAGCGTATAGATGCCGATATGGAAGAACTGACTACCGATGAGCGCGAAAGGATTAGAGTGGGCCTCAACCAAAACAGAAGCCAGGAGTTCGCGCAAATATGGACGGATAGGATTCAACACGGTGTAGATATAAAAGATTACAGGCACCTTAGAGCAGCTCGTTAACCAGTTCTTAAACCGTCTGTGCCTATTAAGGGTTTAAGTTAGTAGACACAGACGGTTTTTTTCATAATTATCATCCTTTCGTTATGGCCAGACCATCAGACAAAAACGATATCAAGTGGATGAAGAAAGCCCTCAAACTAGCCGTAAAGGGGAAGGGTTATGCATCACCAAATCCGCTAGTCGGGTGTGTGATCGTATCCAGTACCAATGAGATGCTAGGTCAGGGTTTTCACGAAAGGTATGGTGAAGCTCATGCCGAAGTAAATGCCTTGAAATCGGTTAATGATAAGAGTAAACTTGAAGGAGCAACTGTTTATGTCACTCTCGAGCCCTGTTCTCATCATGGAAAAACCCCACCTTGCGCTGAAACCTTATGCACATTCCCCATTGGACGAGTAGTTTGCGCTATGGAAGACCCAAACCCTCAAGTACAAGGCTGTGGGATCAAGCTTCTAAAAGAAAGAGGGATAACCGTTGAAACGGGCATCCTGGAAAAAGAAGCAGCTAAAATGAATGAAGCATTTATTTTCTTCATGAAATACAGGAAACCTTACGTGATCCTGAAAATAGCGCAGACTCTGGACGGTTATATTTCAGCTCCCGATGGAAACTCTCGGTGGATAACATCCATTGAGTCTAGAAAAAAAGTTCACGAATGGAGAAGCACTTATGATGCCGTGATGATTGGTCGTAATACAGCTTCAACAGATAATCCTAACCTGACGGTCCGCCATGTAAAAGGACGCCAACCAAAAAGAGTAGTGATTGATGGCAATTTATCATTACCCAAAGACCTTAATTTGTTCACGGACCAGCATGAAAAAAAAACGATTGTAATTACTCACGATGAAGAGGAATACAACAAGCACGCAGATCCCATGCTGAACATTTTACAGACCAATTATTTTCGTGGAAAAACACTATTGGTATCCCAGCTAAATGGGCACAGCGACTTAAATCAGGCAATTGAGAAACTTGGTGAAATGAATATTACATCCGTTCTTGTAGAAGCCGGAAGTGATCTTGCGACCGCTTTAATTACCCAGAACCTGGTTGATAAGATTCATTTATTTATTGCCCCAAAAATACTTGGCGGTGGTGCCCGATCTGTTTTAGGATTAGGAATTAACCACATGGAGGATGTCCTTAAGTTGCATACTACTAGCTGGGAGAGATCAGGCGAGGATATGCTTTTTACAGGTTATTTTTAAGTTGCAAGTAATGATCATCCTTTTATTCTGCATATTTTATTAGTGGTTTCAGGGTGAGCATAGGTTTAATAACTAAAATTTTTGAGTATAAATGTTTAACGGTATAATAGAAAGTCTTGGCACGTTAGCAAAAATTGAGAGCCAGGGTGGCGGAAAGTTATTACGCATTGGCTGTGATTTTGCAGAGGAATTACAAATTGACGAAAGCATAAGTATAAATGGGGTCTGTCAGACTGTGGTGTATTGTGATCGCAGGCATTTTGATGTTCAGGTAATTGAGGAGACCCTGAGAAAAACTGCACTTGGCGAGTTAAATCAAGGTGATCAGGTTAATCTGGAACGGTCGCTTCGCCTCTCCGAGCGCATCAGCGGACATATAGTTCAAGGTCATGTAGATACAGCTGGAACTATTACATCCATCCAGAAAGAAGAAACTAACTGGTTAATTACCATCCGCTATCCCGAAGAATTTCAAACCCTCATCGTAGGACGTGGTAGTATCTGCATTGACGGGATTAGCCTAACAGTGGCCAGAGAGAAAGGCAATGAATTTACTGTTGCTATCATCCCTTTCACGCTTGAGCACACTAACCTTAAGTTTCGACAGGAAAATGACCAGGTAAACCTTGAGTTCGATATTTTCGGCAAGTATGCAGTAAAGTATCAACAAATCCGTGATACCAACTAAATCAACTCCTGAAGTCTGCCCACCCGTGGATAAAGCTCTATACGGAGCACAAAATGTCACCGGTAAAAGAAAAAAGCCTAAACACCGAATTGGATTACTGATTAGTTAAAATTATCATGCATTAGGTTTATTATTAAATATTGATTTCATTACATGTGATCTAAATACAACATTATGAAGAAACAACTATTTATCATTTTTCTGGTTATACCTTTTTTATTAGGAGGTTGCGGCTTGTTTGGCAATTCAGCCGATGAACCAAATGAGTTCAATATAGGTATAGACAAAGAAGTCCTCCGTGAAAATTCAGCAATTACTATTACTGCGGAAAATTTCATGAGTAACAATATTTACCTGTTTATTAGCCGAACAGGCGATCCTCATATTGAAAAACGTATTGATGGCGATTGGGCCAGGGTTGAAGAAGAACCACCGTCATTTGATATTGACACTTTTACACTTGAGCCGGGAGAGCAACGAATACGGGAAATTTCTTACGACTTCATTCACAGAATCACTGAAACAACACCTGGTGAATACAGAGTGTACTATGATTATTTTGTCGAAGATGAAGAAGGGGAAACCCAAACACAGCATTCAAATACATTCACGGTCGAATAGTTGACAGACGTAACCACTATCAAAATAATTTATTGAATGACCTTTACCCTAATAAAGGATTTTAACTCCTTATATCCTAACGTCCAAAATCATCCTGCACACGCACGATATCGTTTTCATCCGATGGATTGACAGGGTCAGTATGTTGCCAGATCTCTGCAATTATACCCCATTCATCAAGACCAACAAGGCGATGGCACTGGCCCTGGTTTAAGCTGATCACTGTTCCAACATCAAGGTGACGCAATGGGGTTTCCTCCTCAGTTTCGCTGACAACGACGCCAACCTTACCGCCGATTACTTTCCAAATTTCAGAGCGACGATGGTGGTATTGCCACGAGAGGCGCTTTTGTGGAGCAACCAGAAGTATTTTGGGACTTAGTTTGTCAAAACCCTTAAAATCATCAACGCTGAAATGAGGGAAGAAAGTCGATATGAATGTTTCAGCCTGTTTTTCGTCTACGTAGAAAAAACCTCCCCATGGACGTGTATCATCACGATTTGTTAAAACGAACCCCTCACCTTCAAGATAAGTCTGGACTTCATGGAATACTTTAGGTTTTTCTATTTTAGCGGGTAAATCTAAAAGGAGGCTACTTTTCATTATTTCGGTCAATAAAAAAAATAAGGAGAGGCTTCAAAGCCTATATTTTAAACTTAAGCAAATTCTCATCCCCAACAGCTTCAACAGCCTGATCTAAGGCATAATTACTATCGAAAAGAACAATAGGATTTCCTTCTATATCATATGTGACGTGGGTTGAATAGCTTTCTTCGAGCTTTCTAATGACCTCAGGTTTATCGGGTAGCCATCGTGCTGCTATATATGATGTCGAAGACAGAGAGATATCAACTTTGTATTCTGTCTTCATCCTGTGTTGTACAACTTCGAACTGAAGCACACCTACTGTGCCAAGCAGCAGTTCATTGCCTACTCCGCCCGGAACTTCGAAAACGTTTACTACACCCTCTTCAGATAATTGCTGAAGTCCCTGGCGCAGCTGTTTGCGCTTAAATGGATCATTAGAGTTTGCCTTGCGGAAATGCTCAGGTGAAAACAACGGGATTACGTCGTAATCAACGTTACTTTGTTGAGATAATGTACTGCCTATCCTGAAGTTACCCGGGTTGAATAAGGCTACGATATCACCGGGATATGCGGTTTCCAGTAAATTACGTTCGTCGCCCATCAGGCTATGAGGTGTGGTCATCCTTATTTTTTTATTGCTACCGGAGATAGTCACTTCCATGCTTCGCTTGAAAATTCCAGATGCCACACGCACAAAAGCGGTACAGTCCCGGTGTTCAGGGTTCATATTGGCCTGCATCTTAAAAATGAATCCGGTAAAATCTTCCTCTAGAGAAATATTTCTACCTTTTTTTGCACTATATGGTTGCGGGCTTGGAGCGAGTCCGGAGAAATATTTTAAAAATACATCGAGTCCAAAATTGCTTAATGCCGAGCCAAAAAATACGGGAGTGGCTTCACCACGTTTAAACTTTTCAGCATCCATATTTTCAAACTCATCAGAGATCAACTCAATTTCTTCTTCATATTCCTCTTTATAATTATCCGCTAAAGTACTCTCTGCTAAACCTTCCTTCAAATTGAAGATATCAGCCTCGGCTTTCTGGGCACCGTGCTTGAATTTTGTGTACAAATGAAGTTCTTTGCCGATAAGGTCATATACTCCCTGAAAATCGGAAGCGTAACCCAGAGGCCAGGTGGCAGGCACGGCGTCAATATTGAATTTTTCTTCGATATTGCTAAGCACTTCCAGCGGATCCATACCAGGGCGATCCCATTTGTTCACAAAGGTAATGACGGGGATCTTCCTGAGCCGGCAAACTTCAAACAACTTTTCGGTTTGCTCCTCAACCCCTTTAGCCGAATCAATAACCATAAGAGCGCAATCGGCGGCAATAAGCGTACGGAAAGTATCTTCAGAGAAATCTTTGTGTCCAGGAGTATCCAGAAGATTATATTTTATACCATCCTGTTCAAAACGAAGAACTGAAGAAGTCACTGAAATACCCCGTTCCTGTTCTATAGCCATCCAATCGGAGGCAGCATGCCTTGCAGCTTTACGCTGTTTAATGGATCCTGCCTCATGAAGGGCTCCACCATAAAGAAGAAGTTTTTCCGTGAGGGTTGTTTTCCCCGCATCGGGGTGTGAAATGATGGCAAAAGTTCTTCGCTTTTGGCTCTCTTTGAGGATATCAAGCGATTCTGCCGTTTGTGTATCGGACATTCTGTATTTTCAAATTATATTATGGTGCACTAACATATAATTTACGAAAAACATGGATGAATATTTGTTGAGGCTTAGTTTATTTGCACAACAGGTTTGCATAAGCAGGCCGCAATGAGCAATGATTAGGGGCCATTGAATTCGACAATGGGTTTCCATATAAAAAGGCTCTGTAACGATTTTAATAAATAGGTTACAGAGCCCTTAAGTGCCCTGGACTGGATTTGAACCAGCACGCCGTTGCCAGCACCACCCCCTCAAGATGGCGTGTCTACCAATTTCACCACCAGGGCAGGAAGATGCTAAAGATAATGCTTGTTCAGCCAATTAAGCAAAAAATTTCAGCCCGTTTATAATATAAGTAGGAATTTTTTGTGAATAGCTATTTTAGATCACAACGTATTGCTCAATTATTTATCGTCGTCAATCTCTTCGAATTCGGCATCTTCCAAATTATCAATATTTTGTTTTTTACTGGCGTTACCGTTCGGCTGGCGAACATTGCCAAAAGGATTGGAAGACCCCCGAAACGTGTAGGTACGATTAAATATAGATCGTCCTCCACGATTCTGAACAAGCATCAATCGCACGATCCTGACGACCATATAAATAAATAAAAGAAATAATATTACGCGCATTGTTTGATGTTTTTTATAGTTATTAAGTTAATACGGAATTTATGGAATATTATTTTAAACAGAACCGTCTCTGAAATTTATTACTAAATATAGTGCATCTAGTAGAGAAGTGAGATTTTTTTATTGCGGTCTCGAGGAATCTCAATTTTATTAACCGAACCGATAATGGTTATGTTTACATTATCTGCCGCGCCGCCCGAGAGTGTAACTATTTCATCATCATAATCCCCTGCAGGCAAACCAGCTTTTAGTCGCACCCATATTAAAAGTCTCCTCATAATAATTACCATATCCGTTTTCTTCACTTATATTGCTTTAAAAACCTCCGAACTGTGATACCTGCAAACATGTTCTCACTAAAGAGGGATTTCTAAAAAATAATGTCCTGTATAGTAAAGGAGCATCCATGGGTAAGCGCGATATCGTGGTAATTGGGGCTTCTGCAGGGGGGTAAAGGCTTTTGACAGATTTTTAAAGAACAATCCTTGTCCATACTCATCCAGATAAGCGTTCTGTTCTATGATTTTACAATAATTATAACATTCTCATTGTTTAGCTAGAGTCCTTCCTGTTATTTTCAGGTATGAATTTAAAGAAATCTACAAACCGAAAAGGTCCCTTCTCATATATTATAATTCTTTTGACCCTATCAGCAAACCTGACCGGTTGCAATAAAACCGGAAGCGGTAGTGAAATGGTGAATGTCCCTCTGTCTACCACCGTTCCGGTAGCCTGGGATATTGAGATACAGGATAAGCATATTAATAAATCCCATCATCCCGGCGAATCCGATGTGGCAGACCTTGCATTGATCCGATTATATTTTACAAATCTTCCTCCAAGTGAAGAAGGCAATAGTTACACATTAATCGGTGGTGGACTGAATAAAACCGGGCTACACGGTCCCAATTCTACTGGTTTTGAGGGAATCGGGTATCATTTTGCCGATCCAAAAGGTATTGAAGGAGATAATTCAAAAAGGGATGTTGACTACATGGATGACTACACTCGTACAGTGCGTGAAGGCCAGCTCAATTTTGAAATTTATTACAAGCCAACCAATCTTAATGAATGGGGTGAACAATATATTCCCGGCTCCGAATTGGCAATCACCCTAACGCGCTCCGGAACATCCGACCGTGTTCTATATTCAAACGATAACGAATCCAACTGGACTATCGTTGGGGTCGGCAAAGGCAATGCTGCAGATATCATCATAGATATGGCGGTGGCCGAATATACCTGGCACATGGACTTGTAAGTTCAACACCACCTCTGGGACCGTGTTCACTTACCCATATTTTTCCGTTTGAAGGATCTACCACTAAACCCTGAATATTTTTATGGCCGTATAAATACACCTCATCCTGGGCATTGTCATCGTTAACAAAAGGATATATGAGATTCTTGCAAATGATTAAATTTTCATTTATTTATGTTGAGGCTTTAATGTAATTAACCTTTCATCAGTTTAAATTTAACTTGTAGGAGAGCCATTATGCATGTTCAAGAGGTATTATCCAAAAAAGGACCTGATATTTATAAAATTAGTCCCGATGCATCGGTTTTTGATGCTATAAGCGGAATGGCCGATCACAATGTGGGAGCATTGCTTGTTATGGACCAAGGCAGATTAGAAGGAATAATCTCAGAACGCGATTATCGTAATAAAGTAATTCTGAAAGGACGAACGTCCAGGCAAACCCAGGTAAAAGAGATTATGACCTCCAATTTATTATGGGTGATACCGGAGGAGACTATCGAAAACTGCATGGCCATTATGACCCAAAAAAAAATCCGGCACTTACCTGTTCTCGACAGCAGCGAAAACGTAATAGGGATAATTTCAATTGGAGATCTGGTCAAAGCTATTATTGACCAGCAAGAAATTGAGCTCAACGATATGAAGAACTATATCGCGGGAAGTTATCCCGGGTGATATTCTGTGGACAGTGCGGCGGTATGTTACTGATCAATAGGGGGATGTAATAATGGTAGCAATACCTTTAAGTTCCTACAATATAGCCGCTAAGGGGGAAAAAGGGATCTGGTAAAAATATTTTCATATGATAAGTGAGATTATTAATACAAGACCCTTTTTATTTACTCTTCAATAATAAACATTCCAGTTCAAAACCTATGTCTGAACATACTCCTCAAAAAATCGTCCATATTCACCAGGGCGAGCAGAACTTCAAAACCGTCATGACGGTAGGACGGCACGAGATCATCGCGGACGAACCGGAGGGACCAGGAGGTCAGGACGCCGGACCCGACCCTTATGACTTACTGTTGATGTCATTGGGATCGTGCAGCGTCATTACCATGAGAATGTATGCCAATCGCAAGGAATGGGCCTTAGAAGATATATATGTCGAACTGCGCCATTATAAAGCTCACGCGAAAGACTGTGAAGATTGCGAAACTAAAAATGCCCGACTTGATTACATAGAAAAGGAAATCATCGTGAAAGGGGACCTGGATGAAGATCAGGTCAATAAACTATTGGAAATATCAAAAAAGTGTCCGGTTCATCGAACTTTACTGAGCGAAATCAGTATTGAGTCATTTATGCAGAAAGCCAGGTGAAGCAAACTTTTATCTATGATATGCAATAATGGCTTGCTATTTTTTTGCTTTTCTGCCGGCCCAATTCTATAGTCATACGTTTCAAACCCGTCAGGGCCATTAACCGATCCGATATACAATTTTATGATAGGGAAAACAAAGAACACTCTGTACAATTTTGGAACCCGATAGCATAAGTTGAAATTCTGTAGTTAATTAGTATATTTCTGATATAACTTCTATTCGTTTCAGGCTCAAACGTGACGATTACATTTATACTAACTAAAGGGATTATACAGGAGGCCATTTGCAAGATGTAATTAACACGGGGTTGATTGGATACGGCAATGCAGCTAAAGTTTTTCATGCACCGGTCATTCAGGCTGTTCAGGGCCTGAGCCTGAAGAAGGTAGTTGAGCGTCGCAAGAAAGAATCTTCTGAGCGCTACCCCTGGGTTGATGTAGTAGGTGATGTAACCACCCTGCTTCTGGACGAGAGCATTGAATTAGTCGTAATAGCGACTCCGAATAACACCCATTTCGAACTGGCCAGACAGGCGTTACTATCCAATAAACACGTTGTCGTTGATAAACCTTTAACAATAACTTCAGAGCAGGCACACCAGCTTATCGGTCTTGCCAGGCAACAGAAAAGAGTACTAAGTGCTTTCCAGAATCGCAGATGGGACGGTGATTTCAAGACGGTAAATAAATTGATAAAAGGTAATTTATTGGGCCGCCTGGTTGAATTTGAATCCCACTTCGACCGTTTCCGCAATTATCGGAAACCCGGCTGGCGGGAGGATGAAGGCGAAGGCACGGGTATTCTTTATGATCTTGGTCCTCACCTTATTGATCAGGCCCAAACATTATTCGGCCTTCCGGAAATGGTTACCGCGGATATTAGAATTCAGAGAGATTCAGCAAAAGTAGCTGACTATTTTGAGTTAATCTTACACTACAATAATTTGAAAGCTACTTTGAAGGCCGGAATGCTGGTACGGGAACCGAATAAACGGTTTACTTTGCACGGTACGGAAGGTTCCTATGTCAAATACGGACTGGACCCGCAGGAAAATGCATTGAAGCAAGGGCTGCTGCCTTCCAGCCCCAACTGGGGAATGGAACGCCGGGAGAATTGGGGTAAGCTAAATACCAATCTGAACGGACTGCATTTCGATGGCCCCCTGGAGACTCTTCCGGGCTCTTACCAGGATTATTACCGGAATATCGCTGACGTTATTCGCGGCCGTGAAGAACTCATTGTCAAACCCCTGCAAGCCTTAAACACGATACGAATCATTGAACATGCGCTATTGAGTAACGAGGAAAAACGTACAGTCAAATACAATGGAACCAAATAATGAACAGCTACTGCCACACTGCGCCGGGACATCAGCATCATGGTCCGTATCACGAGGGAGAATACGGTTTCCCTGTCACGGACGATGACCTCCTCTTCGAACGGCTTATACTTGAAATCAATCAGGCCGGTTTATCGTGGCTCACCATCCTGAAAAAGCGTGACGGGTTTCGGCGGGCTTACAGCAATTTCGAAATAGGTGTTGTGGCCGCTTTTGGCCGTGACGACCGGGAACGCTTGCTTAGTGATTCCGGGATTATCAGAAACCGACTCAAAATTGATGCCGCCATTGAGAATGCACGCCGTATAACCAGTATCCAGGAAGAATTTGGCTCTTTCAAAACCTGGCTGGACCACCATCATCCCTTGACGAAACCCGAATGGGTCAAACTGTTCAAAAAGACATTCAAATTTACAGGAGGCGAAATAACAGGCGAATTTCTAATGAGCACGGGATACCTGCAAGGAGCACATTCAGAAGATTGTCCGGTTTATACTGAAATTGCAAGGCGCAAACCCAAGTGGATGAATCACATCCTTCTTACATCAAACAAGTCTTCGACTCCGGTTGGGAAATAAGCATCTGGAACAATAAGGGGCATTGGAGGCCCCAACCTGCGCTCTGACTTTCTCACCTCAGGCCTTTCACCTCACCCCAAGCATGAAACGCAACCTTTGCTTGAAATGCTACAAGCCATTGAACTCAAAAATAAGCTTCTTTAAAGGTCCTGTTTCTGCCATTTCGGCTTAATTTTCATATATTAAAGAAAGTATGCATGATTGCCTGCTATAAAAGGAGAAACTATTCCCTTTGGATAAAACATCAAAGCAATAGAGTGAGAGCTATTAGCGTACCCATTACATTAATAGCTCCAAATTCAAAACTGTTTAAAGATATAATTTGTGGAAACAACGTATCCGGTTTACATTAAGATTACGGCAATACTACTTGGAATTACCTTATTTGTCTATGGTTTGGTCGTTGCCAAGCTCATTCTTATACCTCTTACGTTTGCCGCATTTATGGCAAGTTTGCTCACGCCATACTGTGACTGGCTCGAATCCAGGAAGATCAATGATATTATCGCGGCTGTGGTTGCTGTGTTCTCAGCCATCGTTGTTTTAGCAGGCATCATGTTCTTCTTCTTCTCTCAACTCACAGGATTTGCTCAAGACCTGCCATCCATTGAAGCACAAATTACCGAATTCATCAACCGGGTAGGTTTAACATTCGAAAGCTACTTTGGTGAACAACCCAATTTCGGTATAGACTCATCCTTTGACACTTTTGTTAACTATATCGAAGAAAGCACACCGTCATTAACTTCAGGTCTGATCAGTGCGGCAAGCAACGTAACACTTCTGTTCATGATACCGGTGTTTACTTTTTTTCTTTTGATTTACAGAAGTTTTCTCAGGGAGTTCTTCTTCCGCGCTTTTGGAACGGACGATGACGGGAAAATGAAGACGATCATCGAGAACCTACAGAAAATTGCCCAGCAGTATCTGACCGGCATGTCCATTGTGATTTGCATTTTAGCGGTGATGAATACCCTTACACTCATGGCTTTTGGTATTAACCATGCCATTTTCTTCGGTGTTTTTGCCGCTGCTTTAAATATCATTCCGTTTATTGGCCCGTTGGTTGGCTCTATTTTGCCGATCTTGTACGCCCTGCTTATGGCAGATTCTTTATGGATACCCGCTGGGATCCTGCTCAGTTTTTACGTGATCCAGTTAATAGAAAGCAATGTTCTGACCCCTAACATCGTGGGTGGGCAAGTCAGCATCAACCCATTGGTTACCCTCCTCGCGTTGTTTATTGGCGGGATGGTCTGGGGCGTAGCAGGCATGATCTTATTTATTCCCGGCATGGCCATTCTAAAGCGCATCTGTGATGAAATAGAAGGGCTTGAGCCTTACGGGTATTTGCTTGGCGATGTTCAGACCAGGAAGAAAACTCGCCAGGCGAAATTCATTAATGAGCAATTTGATAAAATTAAAGACCGTCTGGAACATGAGGCCTGACAAGGCAAAAATGCATTATAAAATTTCAAGTAAAAAGAACTGCAGTTCACTGTCCGTTTACCTAATTTTAATTTTTCATTTAAACAACACTTTATGAGTCAAAAAAATATACTGGTGGCTTTTGGCGGAGCGTCTCCGGAGCATGAGGTTTCCGTACTTACGGCCCTGCAGGCTATCGCCGCTCTGGATAATACCTACAGGCCCATTCCCCTTTACATCACAAAAAATGGCCAGTGGCTCACCGGTGAACCTTTGCTAAAGCTTGAGAACTTTCAGGATATAAAAAAACTAGAAGAACAAGCCGTGCCTTGCACACTGGCTTTTGCTGAAAATGGCAGGGCTGTGCTGTTGGAAACCAATACTGGTTTCTTTTCCAGGCCCCGTACAACACCAATTTATGCCGTTCTGAACGCTTTTCATGGAGCTGATGGAGAGAACGGTTCTTTTCAGGGCGCTTGTGAAATGTTCAATCTGCCATCGACGGGGCCGGGAGTAGCCGGTTCGGCTGTTGGCATGGATAAACGCATAGCAAAAGACCTTTGTTCAGCCCGCGATATTAAGGTAACCAACCAGGTTTGGTTCAATGAACAGGAATGGATAGAAACTACTGAATTCATAAAAGGTAATATCAAAAAGCTTGATTTCCCGGTTTTTGTAAAACCCGTGCATCTTGGCAGCAGCATTGGCGTAGCACGGGCGGATAATATAGAAATTGCTGAAGATGCTATTGAGACGGCATTTCGTTACGATCAGGAACTGATCATTGAAGAAGCTGTTCACCCATTGATGGAAGTAAACTGCTCGGTATTGGGTGACGAGACCCGTGCCAGGGCCAGCGTCTGTGAACAGCCCCTCGGGAAAGAAGAAATACTATCGTTTGAAGATAAATATATGAGCGGTGATGATGGCGGTAAAGGTATGGCTTCCGCGGAGCGCAGAATACCGGCTCCTATCACTGACGAGCTGGCCCGGCATATACAAGAGCTGTCCGTGAAAATATTTAAGCTTTTAAAGATGTCGGGGGTTGTCAGGCTGGATTTTTTGGTAAATACAGACAATCATAAAGTATTTTTCAACGAGATCAACACAATTCCCGGATCATTTTCATTTTACCTGTGGGATAAAAGCGGGGTAAGCTTTCCTGACCTTCTGAATGAAATCCTTGCTATTGCCGTTAAACAGAACAAGTTAAAAAACAGCCGGGTTAGGAGCTATGAAACCAATCTACTCAGCACGAAATCGGTAAAAGGGATTAAGGGCCTTAAGAAATAAATATGCTCTAAATCATGCCTTTGGGTATTTTATTCATATATTAAACGTGATTATTCTCTAAATTCATCTCTTTATGAAGAGCCATTCTATTACATTATGGATTCTATGCATGCTGTTGCTGCAGGCCTGCTCATCCAGGACCATTGAAACAGTAATCGTTGACAATCAACCTGATACACCATCTGCCCCTGAAATAATGGAGGCGGCAGATCAGGAATCTATAGATAATGTTCTGCGAATTGGTGAAGTCAATAACATAACCGGTTTTGATCCTTTGTTTGCATTAAATCCAGCCTCTCAAAGGGCGATACAATTAATTTATGAGGGTTTGGTTACCTTGGATGAGCAGGATGATATTAAGCCCGCCATAGCAAAACGCTGGCAAATTAGCAGCGACTCCCTGCAATACACATTCTATCTGGATAAAAGTACTTATTATCACGACGATGAAAGTTTTAATAGCGGGATCGGCCGTCGAGTCCGCGCTTCAGACTTTAAACAGGCCTTTGAACGCATGGCATCCCGCGACGTGCCACCCAATGCCGCTGAATTATTTGTGGACCATATCAGTGGTTTTGAAGCATATTTTTATGAACAACGTGAAGTTTATCAGCCGGAAGAAAGAACACTGGACCAGATTGATGGAATCCAAGCCAACAATGACAGCACACTCACCTTTACCTTGATCGAACGCGATCCCGACTTCTTATACAAACTCGCATCACCCTTCGCCGTAGTTTATCCACAAGAAGCCTTAAGACGCCGCACAAATGGATTAAAAGATCAT
Source organism: Balneolales bacterium (assembly GCA_040878115.1). GTDB lineage: Bacteria > Bacteroidota > Rhodothermia > Balneolales > Natronogracilivirgulaceae > JBBDMU01. The sequence goes on along the minus strand of JBBDMV010000108.1, from coordinate 20,971 downwards.
CCGGTAGGAACGGGCCCTTTCTCATTCGGGGCCAGCTCTGGAGACACGCTTTACATTTTAAACAGAAATACAGACTACCGTATCACAGATGAAAATGAAGTTCTGCAAAAACCAAAACGTGTTGAAATTCTAAACCTCGAAGATGAAGCCCGTATATTCAGGCAATTCGCGCTTGGCCGGCTGAACGTAATCATGGAGCTAGGTCCGCAAATGATCCAGACACTTGTTAATTCGGATAACGAATTGGAAATATCTTACCGGGAACAATATGAATTGGGCGTGATTGATCATAAGGAATCTTATATCGTTCGATATAACCCCAATAACAAGCATGGTTTAGATTCCAGGCACGCTTCAACCCTGGCTAATATCCTACCCTTCGACTCCCTTAAAGCCAATCTTGGGAATCCATCACTTCAACTGATTTATCAGGCAGACGGTCAGGATGATGAATCCTCTCTAGACGATCTGAAACAACGTTTCACGCAGGGTCGCGAAGGCCAGAGCTTGATCCTTGCCTTTGGTTCTGATTTATCTGCACAATTACTAAGTGCACAAATTATAAACCAGTATAAAAAGGATTTCAAAGCTGTACTTATGGACCAGAGGGTTTTCAGCCGAAATATTTTCCTGTATTTGGATCAACAAACGCGTTATACTCCCCACCATCAGACAGAAACTTTGCCTCAGGAGATTCTCCGTTTTGACAAAGATCGTTATTATTTAATCAATAATAATATAGATGGGATCGGATTCAACAGCTACTCATGGTGGCTAAACTTAAATGATGCCAGAGTTTCTGAAAATGTTTCCTTAAGTAATCATGTAAACTGAGAGTAGAATTGATTATTTAAAAAAAGTTTCAACAAAACTCCACTATTTTAGTGACCATTGTTTTATGATTATCTGTATAATCGCAAATCCGGAAAAGCCCGCGGTTAAAGAACCGCTTATTGACATTATAAATTGGGCTAAGGAAAAAGGCGTCTCTATTATATTTGATCAGAAACTGAGCTTGTATTTAGACGGCAAACAATTTGATCACGTATCAACAACGGGAGGAGAAACTCCAGCCGTAAAAGCATCTGATTTTGTCGTATCCCTGGGCGGAGACGGGACCATGTTATGGGCTGCCCGCAGAGTAGGTGATTCCGGGAAACCTATTCTGGGTGTCAACAGTGGGAGGATGGGTTTTTTGGCCAACATCCAGCAAGAAAAAATACATAAGGCCTTCGATTATCTACTGAACGGAAATTATGAACTGGACAAGCGCTACCTGCTCGAAGCCACCACAGAAAATGGGGAGACTTTCTTAGCTTTTAACGAATTCTTATTTTCAAAAAAAGGAATGGCTTCCATGATTACCCTGGTAGCTAAGCTGGACGATTTATTCATTAACAAGTACTGGTCTGATGGAATAATTGTCTCCACGCCTACAGGTTCCACAGCATACAACCTCTCATCCGGAGGACCTATCGTGATGCCTGAAACACACGTGGTTACCCTAACCCCTATCAATCCTCACACATTAACTACCCGCCCCCTGGTACTACCATCTGACAAAATAATCTGCATAGCTGTAGACCCACCAGGACAAGAAGTTCTATTTTCAAATGACGGAAAAATTTGCGAAGTTGATGGTCCGCTTACTTTCGTCAATATTAAACGGTCGGATTATACTATTGACTTGATAAAATTACCCGGACAGGATTATTTCAAAACACTGCGCACCAAGTTGATGTGGGGAGTAGATTTTCGTGAGCGGATATAATTATTTAATAAAATATAACTTAAAAATTAACAGGTATGAAGATAACAGTAGTGGGAGCTGGTGGTAATGTGGGTTCAACCGCAGCACTTGCCGTAGCCCAAAAAGATTTCGCTAAAGAAGTAATTGCAGTAGATCTGGAACGCAAAGATGGAGATAAAACATTTTACCCCTCCAAAGGCCGGGCATTAGATCAATGGCAAACAGCACCAATTCATAATTTTGATACCCATCTCAGAGGTACAACAGATTATAAAGATACGGAAGGTTCCGATATCTGCATCATCACTGCCGGAGTGCCACGTAAACCTGGCATGAGTCGCGACGATCTACTCGGCATTAATGCCAACATCGTACAAACAGTAACTAAGCAACTCGTTGAGCATTCGCCCAACACTACTATCATCGTTGTATCCAATCCGTTGGATGTGATGACCTACGTGGCATATAAAGCCAGTGGCTTACCGGCCAGTCGTGTTTTGGGTATGGCAGGTATTCTTGATACTGCCCGTTACCGTGCTTTTCTTGCTGAAGAACTAAAGATTTCTCCCAAAGATATTCAGGCATTGATCCTTGGTGGTCACGGAGACACAATGGTCCCTCTTCCGCGTTATACTACCGTTTCAGGAATTCCGGTTACCCAGTTAATCGCTAAAGGAAAACTTGCTGAAATCATTGAACGTACCAAAACAGGTGGCGGTGAACTGGTCGGCCTGATGGGGACTTCGGCCTGGTACGCGCCCGGTGCTGCCGCTGCTCAGATGGCTGAAGCTATCGCCCTTGATCAAAACCGTATCTTCCCATGCGCCGCCCTTCTGGACGGTCAATTCGGGTTAAGCGACCAGTACCTTGGAGTACCCGTTAAGCTTGGTTATGGCGGCATTAAAGAAATCATTGAAATCGAACTGGATTCCGACGAGAAGGCACTACTCGAGACCTCAGCCAAACAGGTAAAAGCCGCTTTGTCTGATCTGGAAAGAATCCTAAGCAATTAGCGGAATATAACTACATAAGTAACAAGACTTCCTAAAGCCTGTTGGCGGTTAAGACTGTCAACAGGCTTTTTAATTTAAATAAAAAAGAATTCTGTCTGTAAAGGATATAAGTGGCAACAGGGTTAAAGACCATAAAGTAATCAACCGTTGATAATTTGCACATCTTTGAAATTAAATTATAAATATTTTTTTATAATTTAATAATCACTTATTATAATTACATTACTTTTATTTAAACCTTAAACTTAATGTTATGGAAAATAATAATCCAAGAAGAAACTGGTTGAAAAAGGCAGGATTAATTGGAGCATCAGCCCTAACTTTCCCTGGCCTTACATTCGCAGAACAGGGAAACTCTAAGTTAACTAATGGATTAAAAAGCCGAATAGGGGTATCCACCTATTCTTATTGGCATTTCAAATCAGAACTATACCCTATAGAAAAAGTTATTGAGAATGCAGGAAGGTTAGGCTTTGATGGGGTAGAAATTCTACATAGGCAGATGGCAGAGGAATCCACAGCCTACATAAACAAACTCAAGAGATTAGCTTTTGAAAACGGGCTGGGTTTAATGATGCTATCCATTCACCAGGATTTTGTTTCTCCCGATAAGGCAGAAAGACAAAAAGCTATTGACCATACCATACATTGTATCCAGCTGGCCGCAAAATTGGGCATACCCAGTATTCGGCTGAATTCAGGTCGATGGGGAACAATACCATCTTTCGATGAATTGATGGAAGTTAAAGGGCAAGAGCCTCCTTTAGAAGGCTATACAGAAGACAATGCCTTCCAGTGGTGTATCGATTCCATTGGGGAATGCCTGGTTGAAGCAGAAAGAGAAGGAGTGGTTTTGGGACTAGAAAACCATTGGGGTTTAACTACAAGAGTAGATGGTTTGTTGGCCATTTATAAAGCGTTATCTGGTTCTCCCTGGATGGGTTTAAATCTGGATACGGGTAACTTTGTTGGAGATCCTTATAGCCAAATCGAACAATTAGCTCCGTACGCCAGCATAGTACAGGCTAAAACTTACTATGGTGGCGGAGAATGGTACACCTTGGATTTGGACTATCCAAGAATTGCTACCATATTGGAAAAAGCTGGATTTAAAGGGTTTGTTTCCCTGGAAATGGAAGGGAAAGAAGATCCTGAAACTGCCGTACCAAAAAGTCTGGAAGTATTAAGAAATGCCTTCTCCTGATAAAATCCTAACCGGCTAAACAGCTTCATTAAATCGCGTGCGTCCAACCCAGGGTTTCGAAAAGGAGACCCTGGGCGAATACACCCTTAACAGACCTTGAGGAAGAACTACTTTGGATAATATTCTTCTTTGTCAGAGATGACAATATAGCCTAATGCCTGACGATCTATAGAACCAAGAATACCTTTAGTTATTCACTCCACCGACAATGAAACTCAACCCAAGGTATTTTGATCGTGTACTATACTGTCACACTTGTCAGTCTGGTAATTAATTAATCAAAATTATATTATAGATACGGCCTATGAAGCATTTTTCAATGCCATTTCCAGGGCTTGTGTGGTTACATAATACTTCGTGATCATATTCGGGACTTCCCAATCCGGGAGCTTACCATCAACAAGATAACCGTAATAATTTTGAGCTACCGTTCCAAAATGAGCTTCATGGCCGAGATAATATTTATCGGGTATAGAAAGCTCCCAGCCTTTTTCAGCTGGCTTGTAAGTTAATTCCGGATATTCATTTTGTAAGGCGGTAACAGCATCTTTAAAAGCTTTATCGATCTCTTTATGATCAACATCCTGAGAAGGTTCTACATATAATGTGCTTTTAAAGTTTTGTTCTTTACCCTGGCGAATAACCAGGCTAGATCGAGTCCCACGAAATAATGAAAAATGAGTATCCCCACCCCCAGCGGCTGCCTGATAGTCCCATTTAACCCAAACGCGTGTATGATGGCCACGAAGCTTAAATAGTATTTCGCCATTGCTGTACAAAGGAAGCACTCCGTCAATTACCTGATCCTGCAGATAATCTGGAAATTGTGATTCGCCTGTCATAGTATTAAACTGCTTCAGGGATACTTGCGTTGGCCAGCGGCTGGCTTTTAGCATCTGAATATCTTTCTGGTAATCCATAACCTGATTAGGAAAAGCTCCCCACATGGAAAGGTCGACAAGATGGGTAGTTACATCAACAATGCCTTCCCCCTGCTGTTTAACATCAAAATACCATGGCGGTCGACGAAGCGGTATCCCTGAGACTTCTTTCAAGAGATGGTGTACACTTTCTTTAACAATAGCAGGTTTATCAGGGCTACCTTTTTGTAGCTCACCGAACAAACTTTTATTTTGCGCCAGCCGCCTTTGAATGTTGCTTGTTATTTCATTACGTTCAGTCATAATGTCATAAATTAAAACATCATTCTGCGCAGCTGATCTGAAAGCTGATACAAGAAGTTCCCAACCCTCTTTGTTAATGACCATAGGTTTGTCTGAAAGAACATTGATGCCAGCATCTACTGCTCGTTTTATATACTCTGCTTTTTCCCGATTATTGCCAGCCGTAATCATTACATTTCCAGGCTGCTCTTTAAGCATTCGCGAAAAAAAATCTGCGCTCGCGTGAACTTCGGTTTGCCAGTTAGCAGGGTTAACCTTCCGAGAATTAAAACTTTTTATTCGTTCGAGATGAAGATCAAGATCTGCACCTTCCGGGGCATAAATATTAGCAGTTGGACTGACCTGGTTAAGCATATTCTTCTGCACTAGAGCAGCATGAAAATGTCCAGGATTTAATGTCATTAGCCTGACTTCGCCATCGGCCCCAGTGAACTTATTATTATTATTTTTCATAGTCTTGAAGGAAATAGATTTTTTATAAAATATTAATGACAGCTAAATTAAAAAAGTTTAGTAAATGGCCTTGTAAAGTTATATTTCTTTTTTTGATGTACCAAATGGTTAATCATGGTGTCCCTGATATTCATCAACCTTTTGTGAATTATGTTTAACCGAAAAGTGTCCCGCGATTATGGCTGCAAGAAATAACGCCAAAGCTGCTAATCCCCATACGCCAGCGCTAGTCCAGATTACATATACACTAATCACGGAAAAAAGGATGATCACCAAAACCATGATGATATTCAGTATCTGGCCGCGGTAACCGGAGGGCATTTCTTTACCCATCAGGCTGCGCTTATTCAACATAAGATAGAATGTAAAATAGGCGCTTGGCAATAGGATAAAAGCAAAAATAGAGGTTGGTATCGCCAACCAGAACGCAGCTTTCTGCCAGAGAAAAGGGCCTAATATCCCCGTGGCAGCTGCCAGGGATCCAATACGTAATGTCCATCCGGTATGTGGGCGTCCGAGCATTTCGCAGATTACCATTCCAGAAACTAACATATGAAGTACAACAGTCGAAATAGTCATCCCTAAAATGCCGATGCCAAAGATGATCCTGGCAAATAATGTTCCGGTCAAAGGTTCCAGAGAGGTTGCCAGATCAATAGCATCCCGTGTTAATAAAGTGGCGGCAATTAACCGTTCAGGCTCGGAGATCTCTCCCATTTGTATGGCAACTTCATCACTAGAAAGTTCAGCATTGCCTGACAAGGAAGCCTCAAACAAAATCCTATCCTCCAATAACCCTTCAAACTCCTGAACGTGGGCTTCGGAGGGCTCTACAACCATCTCCTGGCCGTTTTCTATGGGTACGAATCCCGGTTGAGGTGCAGTATGAAATTGATGAGAAGCCGCTATGATAACACAGGTAGTAACCAGAGCAAAGGGAATTAACATGCCGGTGCTAAGATCAAAAATAGCCAGCCCACGGTACTCTTTACCCCATCCCCGCCGTAACATCGAATAGGCCAGCAAAAAGGTGGCATTGACTCCACCTGCTGCCGCGGCAACTGCTATTATTACCTCTCTCTGCCTTGACACGATCACATCCTCCCAAAACCCGCGAAATTCTACGGGGATACCCTCAAGAAAGGGTATGAATCCTTCTGATGGTCGAAAGAAAAGGGAGGGGTCTGGAATAATTCCTTGCAAGATTCCGGACCAGTCCAGTCCACCCGGGAGCAGGGCCAGCCGCACAACCACGCCTATAAAACAGGCTACGACAATATAGATCATTACTTTGAGTGACCATTCAAATATTTTGACGCCTCGCCCGGAATCACTATATCGCCATGCTACAGCAGTAACCAAAACAAAAAACGATCCTGCAATGATTGCCTTTGAAAGCATATCCCCCAGCGGACCGTCTGCGCCAAGCAACCCTGGTGCCAGATTTTGCTGAAGCACTGCCGATGCCAGTGCATATTGAGGCATAGCCCACACCATGCAGGATACCAAAGCAGCCAAGGCCCATGACCAACCCAATACTGGATTGATATGCTTATTGATAGCCTGGAAGGGACGTTCGCCTGTCGATAATACCACATAGCTCAGAGCACCGAACATGATAATGGTAAGGACCATTGCCACCGGTTGTAGCCAAATCGCGTTAACTCCGGTAAGTACACCCAAATAGAGACTTCCAGCCAGCGAACCGCCACCCAGCACAAGAGCACTCTGAAGCCAACCGGGGCCAGCCAGTCTGGCATAGGTTTTGTATTTGCTTAAGCCACCTCTTTGTTGTGCATCTTTTAGTTCGGCGGACTCTTCACTGAACTTAGTTTCCTGATCATTCATTTTATTTATTATTTGTTTTGGTAAAAACGATTCAATACCGGGCCCGCAGGACGGCATGTTGGATAGCAAATATCTCCTTTACACAGAGGGTTGCCTGTGCCAAGAAGTTTCGGTTGCATTCTATTCTTTAAGTTGTGCCCAGACCCGGAAATTTTAACTGATTTATTGATTACCTCCAAGAATCGCTGATTCTCAATTATGGCTTTTGGCCTGCCCACTATTCCCCATCTGTTTCATGGACAACTTCACCACCTACTACAGTCATAAGTGACTGAATATCTTTAATTTCTTCTTCTTCGCAATTAAAGAAATCGTCCGACAGGATCGCAAAATCACCAAGCTTTCCGACTTCAATTGATCCCTTCCGCTCTTCATCGAAGCTGAACCATGCGGCATTTATCGTCATCATGCGCAATGCATCTTCACGAGAAACCTTTTGGTCCGAGCCGATCACCTCACCGCTGCTGGTGCGGCGTGTTATGACAGTATACATCGTAAGGAAAGGATTATAAGGGTTGAGTGACGAGTTAGGGCCAAATCCCATCATATGGTCAGAATTAATAGAGACCTTGGCACCTGCATCGTGCCACTCCCCAATGCCGATAAACTGACGGAGGCGATCTTCACCCAGCGCACCAAGCAAGCCATCTCCATCCATATGATACCAGGGAGGCTGAGTATCAATGCCGACACCCAATCGCTCAACTCTTTCGGCTGTCCCCTGATTGGCAAAATAAGCATGAATAAGTGTAAAACGATGGTCATCATCGTTTACAAGGTTGTCTGTAGCTTCTATGGCATCCAGGACCAGGTCTACACCAGCATTACCCGTTACATGGGCAGACATCTGCCAGCCCAAACTCTGACCCACATGAAGAATATTTTCTACCTGCTCAGGGGTAAACACAGATGATCCCCGGTAAGTAGGATCATCGATGCCATAAAGATCAAAGGAAGCTTCCCCATAAGGTTCCCGCATAAATGCCGTGCCATATAAGACGCCTCCATCTATTCGAAACTTAAGTGGCCCGACGCGCACCCAATCATCACCTTCACCATACTCCAATGACAGCCCCTGGAAAGCTTCTTCTGCTCCCTCTATCGTTCCGTCTAACCCTAAAAAACGCATAGTCACCGTAGCGCGAACGGTCAAGCGTCCTTCCTCCTTTAGCTTTCGAAAGGAGTGATAGCCTTCTTCATCACTGCCTCGCTCAAAAATACTTGTAATTCCTACTTCATTATAACGATTAAGCAATCGTGCCAAGGCGTCATGATACTCTTCATCCGTGTAAGATTGGCTTTCCAAAAACCTTTCTGTCAATTCCGGACTATCTTCTACCCTTCCTGTAGGCTCCCCATCGCTTCCCAGCTGAATCCTGCCACCCTCCGGAACAGGTGTATCTTTTGTAATGCCGGCAGCTTCCATTGCCGCTTTGTTCAATACTTGTATCTGGCGGTCTGCATATTGCCAATTGAATACCGCAGGATTATTCGGGGTTACCTCATCGAGCTCTTCAGATGTAGGGATCCGGCCTTCCTTTATACGGGTCACTTCCGCACGCGGGAGCTGGATCCAGCCCCCTTCCGGCGTTTGCTCTACCTGGACTTCCAACCATTCCTGGATCTCTTGAATAGATCCAAGTTGTTCATAGGCCCGACCCGCTGAAAGCTCACGATTTACAACACCCGTAGCATGCGTATGTGATTCGATTAAACCCGGAATTATAGTTTTTCCCTCGGCATCGATGACACGAGTCTCGTTTCCGATAAACTTCTGCACCTCATCGTTGTCACCGACAGCTACAAATTTTCCATTTTGAATGGCAAAGGCTTCGGCCTTTGAAAACTCACTATCGACAGTCGCTACCTGACCGTTTACAACAACAAGGTCAGCCGTGGAGCCACCATTAGTAAATGAACAAGCACTGATTAGTAAACCTAAAAAAGCAAAAAACAACCAGGATTTATAAAACACGCAGATCTTTATTTTAATTAGAAGATTTTATTATTTAAGTATTTAAACAAGCAACTGATATTTGCTGCTTATCTATTCTGAAAAAGCCGGCAATCCTGCAACTATACAGATAACCGATTGGTCAAGGTTGATAGCCTATCGGGTTATTGCAGGATTCCCGAAGCAATGAGGCAAATAAATGTGAATTCCGTGTTAAAGATTATTAGTCTATTCATTAAACTTATATTTTGCTATAACCGGGGCCACCAACTTGAATCCAGGGTATTTATGCTTTTTCTGCCAATACGATATCAAGTACACAAATTTTTAAAAGCCCAAGTTTGTTAAATTCTGCACAAATTGCTACCCAATTGAAAAAAATATTTTTGCCCATATTTATCAGAAAAGCACTTTTTTTATCCTTATCCTCTGCATGCAATTTTGGGATTTTTAAACTGAATGGCATTCATCAGAACGCCTATTAAATAAATTCCTTCAAAGCATACTTTTCAATAGCTCACATTTCACTTCAAATATCAATATATTGGGAAATTCCGCTTTTTGAATAATACAATTACCTATTTATGCTAAAACTCATCGGCCTGGGATTGGTCGTTTCCCTTTTTTTGCTGATCGTCATTGTGCTGATACGCACGCTCATATTTTCAAAAAAAAATACAAAGAACATTGACCCTGTTTTACATAACATCAACATAAAACAGGCTGCCCGCCGCCTTTCCAAAGCACTTCAATACAAAAGCATCACTACCCATGACCAGGCCCTTCAGGATACGGGTGAGTACGAAGGGTTCATTCGTTTTTTGGAAGAATCTTATCCTGGAGTACATAAAAACATTCCCAGAGAACGAATAAACGAGTACAGCCTTTTATACCGCTGGCAAGGTACCGATGATGATGAAGATCCCATCCTGATGATGGCCCACTACGATGTGGTACCCATAGAGGACGGCACGGAAGCAGACTGGCTTCACCCCCCCTTTTCAGGAAAAATTACTGATGAACATGTATATGGACGAGGCGCCATGGATGACAAAGGTGGCCTTATTTCTATCATGGAAGGTATAGAACATTTAATCTCCGAAGGTTTTCAGCCCAAAAGGACCATTTATTTTGCGTTTGGCCATGATGAAGAGACCGGAGGAGCGCGCGGTGCAGCCCAAATCGCGCATGTGCTTGAAGAGCGAAATATTAACTTAGCTTTTGTGCTGGATGAAGGATTGCCCATTGTGGAAGACATCTTTGAGGGCATACAATCGCCTGTAGCTTTGGTGGGCGTTGCTGAAAAGGGTTACCTCAGCCTTGAGCTATCTGTTGAAAGTGAAGGTGGACATTCTTCAATGCCTCCTCAAACCACGAGTATCGGTATCCTCAGCAATGCCATCAAGCGACTTGAGACCAACCCCATTCCCGGTAAACTATCGGACCTTCTGGCCTTGACGTTTAAAGCTATTACCCCACAGCTTCCTTTTGTACACCGTATGGCCTTTACTAACCTGTGGCTTTTCAGTCCATTGGTCAAACAGCAACTTAACGCCATACCTGCCACCAATGCCGCTATGCGCACCTCTATAGCACCAACCATTTTTGAGTCTGGCGTTAAGGATAATGTTATGCCGGTATATGCACGTGCGGTTATAAACTTCAGGATCCACCCACGCGACAGTATCTCGGGTATCATAGAATACGTGCGCAAGACCGTGAACGACCTGAATGTCAAGATCAACCTGCTAAGCGGGGAATTGGAACCTTCCAATATATCCAGTGTCGACCATTTTGGTTATAAAGCTATTATGCAATCCATTAATCAGGTTTTCAATGAAGTTGCCGTGGCGCCATCCGTTTTTCTAGCCGGTACAGATTCCCGGCATTATGAAAAAATAACCAAAAACACGTACCGCTTTCGGCCCATACGTGCCACCCATGAAGATTCCGAACGCATACACGGTACAAACGAACGAATGGCCTTGAGCAACTTTGGAGAGATGGTCCGCTTCCAGGTCCAGGTTATCAGGAACGCCGGTTCTCACTAATTCAGATTGATCGAAGCGACTACTGTTGAACCTTGCCAAGACAATCAGTATTCTTCATTGATTTTTTTAAACTACCCTTACACATAAAATTACTAGATTATGAGCAACACGAATGGATATGGATTATTAAAAGGAAAAAAAGGCCTCATTTTTGGAGCACTGGATGAACGCAGCATTGCCTGGCGCATCGCTCTTGCCGCCCATCGTGAAGGGGCCGAGTTTGCTCTATCCAATGCCCCTATTGCTCTCCGTCTCGGGCAGCTTAACAATCTGGGCGAACAAACCGGTGCGGAAATCTTGCCCTGTGATGTTTCCAGCGAAGAAGATGTAGCTAAGCTCATGGAGCAGGTTAAAGAACGCTTCGGCAAGATCGACTTCATTTTACATGCCATCGGAATGTCTCCGAATATTCGCAAAAAGAAAGAATACACCGATCTGGATTACGCCTATTTCCAAAAAACCCTGGATATCTCAGCTTTATCACTACATAAAATACTCAGCTACGCCTATGAGAAGACCGACATCCTGAATGACAATGCCAGCGTTGTTGCCCTTTCCTATGTTGGCGCTCAGCGTATATTTTCAAAGTATTCCGATATGAATGATGCCAAGGCCCTGCTTGAAAGCATTGCCCGGAACTTCGGCAGCCGTGTTGCCGAACGTGGTATCCGGGTCAACACCATTTCCCAGGGCCCAACCAAGACATCGGCCGGGGCCGGCATAAAAGGCTTTGACGGCATGTACGATTTTGCCAATAAACTTTCTCCCCTGGGTAACCCATCAGCGGATGAATGCGCCGATTACTGCATCACCTTATTTTCTGACCTGACGAAGAAAGTAACCATGCAGAACCTATACCACGATGGCGGCTTTTCCACCAACGGCATCAATGAAGAACTGATGAAAGATCTGGCGGAACTGAATGCAAATAAATAAATTATGCAAAGGCGCTAAGCATTCGGCATAGCGCCTTTGCATAAAACCACACATACTGTTATGGCCGATATCATCCTGGGCTTCGATCCCGGTTCACGCAACACCGGCTTTGCCGTGCTCAATAAAACCGGCAACAAGTATATTGCCGAAGATTGCAGCACCATTTCCCTGGCCCACCTGGATGATCACAGCGAGCGATTGCATCTGCTCTACAGTGCAGTCAAAAAATTGGTGATGGAACATAAGCCGGTATCTTGTGCTGTAGAGACCCCGGTATATGGTAAAGATCCCCTGGCAATGCTCAAGCTGGGCCGCGCACAGGCGGCCATCATGCTGGCCATCATCAACCAGGGGGTTCCTGTCTTTGAGTATTATCCCAAATCCGTAAAAAAATCCATTACCGGACGTGGCAATGCCGGGAAAGACCAGGTCGCTTTTATGCTTCGCAAAATGATCACCATGCCAGACAAAGCGATTTCTGCGGATGCCACCGATGCACTGGCTGTCGCCTGGTGCCATCATTTAAAAAACAGCTCACCAATTACACTACAAAGCTCCGCAAAGAAAACTCATCAAAACCGAAGAGGATCTTCCTGGAGCGAGTTTGTACGGGATAATGAGGACCGGATCAAGCCGTAGTGATAAGGTAATTCCTAAAGCTAGAATGAAGCTCTCCCTTTCGAGTTTCAGGGAACATGGCCTATTTGTTATTATATTCCTATGCAGGGTTATTACTCCACCATTGTTATTCTAACATAATTAAAAAAACATGATCGCTTACGTTAAAGGCAAACTGGTCCTAAAAAATCCCAATCATGTGATTCTTGATGTTTCGGGTATTGGTTATTCCATTCGTATTTCCACGCAAACTTTCTCTGCCCTCCCGGCTGAAGGAGCAGATATGAAATTGTATACCCATCACCATTTCTCCGAAGCCGATCAAAGCTTATTCGGGTTCACAGAAACCGATGAAAAGAGCCTGTTCGAGCTGCTGCTCACCGTGAAAGGAATCGGGCCCCGCCTCGGCCTGACCATCCTGTCCGGCATGAATTCTGAAGAAATCACCGATACCATCATGCGCCAGGATGTGCTGAAATTATCTAAAATATCGGGCATCGGTAAAAAAACGGCCGAACGCATGGTCCTGGAATTGAAAGATAAACTCGGTGGGGTTACTACCGAACAGAACGGTACATCACGCTCCCCTATGACGGGGCTGGCGCAGACGGAAACCTTGTCCGCTCTCGAAGCTCTGGGCTACAGGAAGTCCGATGCTGAAAGTGCCGTTCTTAAAGCCGTAAAAACATCCGAAACACCGCTTGAAGATGTTTCCTCATTATTGAAAGCGACATTGAAGGTTTTAGCATAGCCAACCATCTTACGAGCACTTGATGTGGTTGAAGCCCTGTCTTCCACCAAAAGCCGGGAAATATACTGACAGGCCATTATCCAACCCTACCTCTCGTAATTCAACAGACCTAAATAGATTTAAAAACATTAAATAGGTATAAATGCTACCTGTTTGGATTATTCATCTATTTCCTAACTCAAGAGAAGCATTAATTCGTAACATCAAATCTCTCTCAACCAGGCCGGGCTACATTATTTTTCACCCTTATTCAGGCTGAAAATACGATTGTTTTTGCCGGAGCCAAAGCTTACTCAGCTCCATAGTAGCTCCATGTTTTTTATGGAGGAAATATGGAGCTACCATGGAGAATACATGGAGGAATTCAAGACCTGGCATTAGGATTCCTTATTTTTAAGTGGGGTGATGCGCAGAGAACTGCTCATGATTTAATCCCTGCCTGGGTTTCTGAAATTGTAACCCAATTTCAGAACGAAACTCCTGAATAATACCGGGTGTTGCTGTACGGGAACAGGGCCATGGCCTTCATTTCTCATTCAGAACAGATTCGCTTATCTTCGGACATGATTAAATCTAATTCTAATAAACAGTTTATTGTAGTCGGAGGTCCAAATGGTTCTGGGAAAACTACACTCGCCATAGAAATTATCGCTGATCAGAAAATTACCTATATCAGTGCCGATGATATTGCTTATGAATTGGCCCCTAATAATCCCGAATCGGTTCGCGTTAAAGCTGGTAAGCTTTTTTTTGAGAGGCTGAATACTGCAGTTTTCAATGAAGAAAATATACTGATTGAATCTACACTTTCCGGGAAATCTCTTCTTTCAATGATTGATAAATATCAAAGAGAACATAATTATTCCATTGTTTTTGTTTTTGTATATTTAACCAATGCCGATGTTTGTGCAGAGCGCGTGGCTATCAGAGTGAAGAAAGGTGGACATCATGTTCCAATCACGGATATCAAGCGAAGATTCAACAGGAGTTTGGATAATTTCTGGAATCTATATCGCCCAATTTCAGACAAATGGTATTTATTCTATAATTCAGATGATGATTTTAAAGAAATAGCCAGAAATTTGGAGCAGGAATTATTCGTGCTTGATGACGTATTGTTTATTAACTTTCAGAAAATGATTAAAAACCATGAGTAATCTATCAATAAATAGCAAAGACATCTCCGCCCTTCTCACCAGACTGGGAAATCGTGGTGTTAAAAAAGCCCAGGAAGAAAACCACAGGCTTGGTATTGCCAATGTTTACTATAAGAACGGTAGAATGTATTACCAGCTTCCTAATGGAGATATTACGACAGAAAAGCCTAAAGAGCAGCCTCAGCTTTAATTTGGTATACTAGCAACGGCATTAAGCGGACGAAAAGATACGAAGGCAAGTCTTATCACTTTCAGCCTTTTTTAAGTTCTTAGTTTCTCTAACTTCTATTTTCAATGATTTCGCCGCTTATGCTGAAGAGCGTTAGCTATCAAGATACAAACTAAAACCTGACAGAATAAAAGAACTTTATTTATCGCTTCCATTCAAGGTTATAACATCCTTATATTATTTACCCTTGACCGTGAAAAGATGGGCCTTGATGCAAATCTTCTCTAGTACTTATTCGTCTTTCATATATTCAAAATGCCTGTAGAAAAAATAAAAGAACTCGCCGACCAAATTCATCCTGAACTTGTGCAAATACGTCGCAGGATTCATCAAAACCCTGAATTGAGCTTTCAGGAGCATAATACCACCAAGTTTATTGTGGATTACCTGGAAGAACTCGGGCTCGAGGTGCTCCGTCCGCTTGAGACCGGCTGTTTGGCCATTATCGAAGGCGGTAAGAAATCTGATCGCGTTGTTGGCCTTCGTGCGGATATTGACGCCCTTCCTATAAGTGAAGAGGGTGATTTTAAAGCGCCATTCAAGTCTCTCAAGCCAGGCGTGGCGCATTGCTGCGGACACGATATTCACACCACAAATCTTTTGGGAACAGCGAAGGTCCTTTCGGAAATGAAAGAGGAAATAGAAGGCCGGGTCATCCTGATATTTCAGGCTGGAGAAGAAAACCTACCAGGGGGCGGACGATTGCTTGCTGAAACCGGCGTTCTTCAAGAGCTTGGTATTCAGGCTATTTATGGCCTGCACACCGACCCTCGTTTCAAAGCGGGCCAGGTTGCTTTAAAAGAAGGGCCGTTAATGGCGCGGTCTGACGAGTTCAAAGTTACGGTTAAAGGTAAAGGGGGGCATGCCGCGGCCCCACACACGACTATTGATCCCATCGTTTTGAGCGCTCAGGTTGTCACAGCCATGCAGACTATTGTGAGCCGTTCTATTGATCCTACCCAATCTGCCGTGATAACCATTGGGAAAATCGAGGGGGGTACCACCTTCAATGTCATTTCCGAAAAGGTAAACATGATCGGGACCATTCGTACCTTCGATGAAGAAGTCTCGGAACTTATCTGCAATAGAATAGATAGCATAGCATCTGGCATTACACGCTCAGCCGGCGGTGACTATGAGTTTGAATACAAGCAGGGTTACCCCGCGGTCATCAATACACCGGAAACGGCCCGTAATGTAATCGATACAGCAAAGTCTTTTCCCGGGACCGAAGTGATCGAGATGGAAAGGCCCTATATGGCAGGTGAAGACTTTTCTTTTTACCAGCAGCACTTCCCAGGGTCATTCTTTTTCCTGGGAAGCGGCGGCGAAGAAACAGAATCTGTTTACCCCTGGCATCACCCCAAGTACAATGTTGACGAGGCTTGCCTGATAACGGGTGTTTCTATAATGTCCGCTCTGGCTTTGGATGTTAAAGACTAACATTTGATGGGCCTGGCCCTTCCCAATATCACCGGTCCGCTCTTTAAGCTCGATGAATAAACAATGCGTGCCCGGGCAGGATTGTTTATATTCTTGCTATGAAGACCGCCAAATATATAGCCGACCGCATCCGGCTTTTCATTGCAACAAAGCAGTTCCAGATCGGGGATGTACTGCCCTCCACACGTCAGCTCGGCAAACAGCTGGATACTAGCTTTCACACCGTTCGCAAAGCCTACCAGATGCTTACGGAAGAAGGCCTGCTGAAGAGTGAAAAAGGAAAAGGCTTCATCGTAAACCGTCAAAACACAGGGCTTGATAAATCCGAAAGGTTGGAAAAAGGTGCCGAACAGATGAGGGTTTTGCTTGAGGAGCTGATCGGCTACGGGCTTGACGAAGATGAAGTAGAAAGCCTTTTCCAGGAACAATTAAGGTTTATGGATTGGCCCGGCCGCCTGGAAAGCTGCGCTACGGTAGGAAGCACTTACGAGCACGGTCAAATCCTTTCGCAGGCTATTCAAAAACAGGTTGGTGTAAAAAGTTCCGTGATCACGATAACCGAAATGAATAAATCGGTGAACTATGATGCTCTGTTTGTACCTATCCAGTACTTTCGCAAGTTCAGGGAAGAAACCGATAATATTTTGCTGCTCCCCATTTTTTACAATATCGGTTCCGATTTACTTTTGGCCGTTATTGAAAGGCAAGATATACAGACCATCGGATTGGTGACTTCAGAAGAAGAAACGATTCCATCTCTGATTGACGAACTAAAGCTGAACCTAAAGTTCCAAGGGTCTATGATGGCTGGTTCGACTTATGGCAAATCCCTGCCCCTTCTGGTCCGTGAGGTGGATGTAGTGATTTACACACCAGCCTGCGCCTCTTTGATCGAAAAACAGGTCCCTGAAAACAAAAGGCTTCGGCTGAACTATACTCTTCACACCCGGAGCGCAGATCTGATTAGAGCTGAACTTTGGGACCAATAGATATTGGAGAGTCGGCTGCATTCAGACTGACGTGTTTTATTAGTATGACGCTAGCGGCTTAAAATAATTAATCAATCTTTGTATATTGGATGCATTGTAATTAAATTAATCGAAGAGAGAACGCATCATTAATCACGGTCAGTCAGAAAAATGAGAATTATCCTTTGGATTGCAGGAGTTATCGTTGGCATATTTATTATTGCGCTTATTGGTTTAAATATTTATTTCACCGATGAGCGCCTTCAGAATATGATCATGCCACAGCTTGAAGAAACTGCCGGCCGGGAAGTCACCGTTGAGAATATGTCGTTTTCTTTTTTCCGTACCTTCCCCAACTTTGGGCTCATAGCCGATAATATTTTGGTCCCCGATGATCAGGGCGCAACATTGGCATCTCTTGAGCAGATGGTTATAGCCATAAATGTCATACCCTATTTTACAGACAATGAAGTACGCGTCATTCAGCTGGACCTGGAACAGCCTGAAATGATGTACATCGTCTACGAAGACGGTCGATCTAATGTAGACGAGCTTCTCGCCCATATGGAAGCCGAAGAGCAACCGACGGAAGAAGAGCCTGTTGATTTTGATATGCAACACATATCTATCAACAACGCGCGGCTATCCTACGATGACCGTGTGACGGGTAACAGGGTTATGTTGGGTGGCCTCAACGCGGAATCTGCTATTCGCTTCGCTGAACAACTTCAAACGGACATTGGAGTAGATATTCGAAACATTTCATTTCATCAGCAAGAAGAAGAAATGGTGAGCGGACTTAGCCTAAGCTTTGAAACAGAAGCAGGAATTAACTTTGAAGATGAGATAGCCACCATTGATTCCGGAAGTCTTAACCTGTCCGGTCTCGCTCTCACTTTGGCAGGGTCTATTTCCGAATGGAGCGCTGAAAACATGATGGTCGATTTAGTATTCGCTTCGGAGTCTGATGATTTTGCAGCCCTGCTGGACCTTGTTCCTGAAGCCTACGACGAGCAGTTAGAAGGTGTAGAAACAGACGGGGCATTGTCTATTGCCGGAACGGTGGCCGGTCACGCAGGAAGCGAAACCATACCGGGATTCCAGTTTGTATTTTCTGTGGATGACGGCTACTTAAAATATCCCGACGTAGAAGATCCTATTGAGGAGATCAGCCTTCAAATTGAAGCGTCCAATGATGTCATTAATTTACAGCGTTTTGGTGCTCTTGCGGGAGTCAACCAGGTATCTGCTTTTGGCGAATTACGCCAGCCGCTAGAAGATATCGCCCGTTTTGCCCTCAATATGGAAGTGGACGTGGACCTGTCTACCGTAAAAAATTTCTATCCGCTGGAGGAAAAAGGTATTGAGCTTGCAGGTATGCTGAATGTAAAAGCTGTAGGCGAAGGTCTTTTGCAAGATCCCGAAAATGCTAACTTTGACTCCGAGATTATCCTGGGGGATGGTTATGTGTTGATGCCTGATGTGGAAGAACCCATTCACGATATTAATATAGCGATGCTGATGAGCCAGGCCCGAGCTGAAATACAGTCGTTCTCAGCCCAGGCAGCCGGTAACATGCTGGATATAAGTGGTACTATTCAAGACCCGCTCGTTGAAGACCAGGCTAGTTTTGATCTGTTCGCAGACCTTGACCTTGATCTTGCAACCATCAAAAGCTTTTATCCGATAGATGAAGACACACTCATGCTTCGGGGGCAACTCACCGCATCAGGCACTGCCCAGGGTAATATAAATGATGCCGAAAATGCCAATACGGATTTAGAGGTAGTCCTGGCAAATGGATTTATCCATCACCGTGACCTGCCTCACCCACTCGAAGATTTTGAATTGGAGTCCACCGTAAATCACAACTTCCTGGATATTACCAGAGCTTCTTTACGATCTGGAAACAATAGTTTTGAAGGTTCAGGAAGAATCAGCGACTATATGGGTGACAGTCCTGCTGTTGATATCACAATGGAAACAGAATTCGATTTGGCTGAGGCTGGAGATTATTTCGACATGCAGGAGTATCAGCTCACTCTGGCGGGAAACCTACTGGCAGATTTACAGGTAAACGGTCCCGTGGACTATCCTGAAGATCTTATTTTGACAGGTAACGTAAACCTAAATAACATCCATATAGCCGGTGGAGAATTAATGCAACCCATCACCGATTTAAATGCCACTCTTATCTTTAGCGAAGACCGTGCTGACCTTGAAGAATTCACCATGTATATGGGTGAGTCAGATTTCCAGATCGATGCCGGCTTAAGCAATTATATGGCCCTGACTGCGGAAGTTGGACAAGTAGAACCGGCCGTTTTATCAGGGACCTACCATAGCAGAAAACTCAACCTGGATGAACTCTACGATGATGCTGATGAGCCTGATGAACCTTTCCCTATCGAGCTTCCCAATCTGGTTACTCAACTGACGGCTTCCATTGATACTATGGTATTTATGGGAATGACGGCAACAAATATTAATGGAAGAGCTGAGTCTGACCCAACAACCATCACCATGCCGGAAGGTTCATTGAATATGTTTGGAGGCTCTATTTCGGGATCATTTGTCTGGAATGTCCCTGATCCGGAAAACACTAATATCACTTTTCAGGGAAGCCTGGAAAACCTCAGGGCTGAAGACTTTTTTGAGGAATATCAACTGGGGGGGCGAATTCAACTACATGAATACGCAAAAGGCAACTTCAGCGCCGAAACCGAGTATTTCACAGAACTGGACGTGTACTTAAATCCCGTAATCCCGTCTACGCAGTCAACAGGATCTTTTGGTATGGATGAAGCGGAATTGCATAATCACCCAATACAAACGGCTGTTTCCTCCTTATTGAATGCTGAAGAATTACAAGACCTGTCTCTCGATGAATGGACAGCCAACTACAGCATTGATGAAAGCATACTTTCTCTTGAAAATGTAAACATTACCAGCCAGGATATAGGCTTGAATATGGCAGGTTCGTTGAACCTGGAATCAGATTCTTTGGATTTTGCAGCTCAATTATCTTTACCGGAGCGCTTTGCCGACAATCTGGGGGGTATTATCACCGGCCAGGGTGCCGAAGCGCTGAAAAACGATGACGGAATGCTTATGATCCCGTTTAGCATTGGCGGCACCTCCGAAGATCCTCGGCCTTCACTTGATGAAGGCCGAATAGAGGATTTACTTGCCGATTACCTCCGTGGAAGGGCCGGGGAGGAAGGCAGAGAAGCTGCCCGTGGAATTTTGAACCGTTTGCGGGATAATTAAACTAATTAAACCACAAAAATCACTAAGGCCACAAAGATCCACATGCTCCGTTAAGCGTCCACGCTTAACGAAAGATCAACGCCCATTGGCAACCTAACTACCTATGCAGGTTCAAAAAACGAAGCATCCATATTACCAGGAG